>DATEHY010000110.1:0-7980 GCA_035279325.1 Gaiellaceae bacterium | reverse complement strand
CGTCGGACGCGGCGCCGTCTTCAGCGCGCTCGCCGGCCTCGCCGTCGTGCTCGCCGCGTGGACGGTCCGGCTCGACCCGATCCCGCCGGACGCCCCGTCCATCGCCGCGGTGGGCCGCGCGCTGCGTGACTCTCGCTTCGTGGCCGGCCTCGGGCTGATGGCGCTGCCGTCGCTCCTCTCGGGCCTGCTCTCGACCCTCGCGCCGCTTCGCCTCGCGGCGGCCGGCTGGGGCGCGGCCGGGATCGGGGGCGTCTGGCTCGTCACGGCCGGCTTCGAGACCGGGCTCTCGCCGCTCGCAGGACGTCTACTCGACCGGCGAGGCGTCTGGCTGCCCGTGCAGCTGGCGCTCGCCGCCGCCGCGCCGGCTTCGGTGGGGCTCGCGCTCGGCCCGCGGCCGCTCGCCTACGTCCCACTCGTGGTTCTGGCCGGCGGCGCCTACGGCGTGCTCTTCACCCCCGCCTTCGCGATGATCGCCGAAGGCGCCGAGCGCAGCAGCCTTCCTCAGGGCATGGCCTTCGGCCTGATGAACGCCGCCTGGGCGATGGGAGCGCTCGTCGGCCCGGCGGTGGGAGGCGCGGTCGCGGCGGCCGCCGGGGACGTCGTCCCGTTCGTCGTCGCCGCCGGGTTCTGTGCGACCGCGTTGGTGGCGGTGCGGCGCGCCCGGCACCGCACCGCCACCCGGGTGGCGCCGTCAGACGTCGCGGGCTAGCGGTTCGTCGGCGGCGATGCCCTCCTCCTCGGGGAGGACGACGTCGCCGATCATCTCCTCGATCCGATGGGTCGGCAGCGCGACCGCGATCGCCCAGTAGTAGATGATCGCGCTGAAGATCGCGACGGCCACGATGTCCCACCAGAGCGGGAAGACCGGATTCTTCAGCGGGCCGAAGTCGCTGAGGTAGACGATCACGCCCATCCCGAGGAGATAGACCGGCAGCCAGCTCGCCGCCTTCAGATCGAGCTGCGGCGAGCGTGCGTTCCAGCCGAAGATCCGCGTCAGGGCGAGGATCACGTAGCCGATCGCGATCGCGACGCCGAGCCGCCAGTCGGTGTCCCAGCCCGACCAGAGGATGAGCAGGTTCGCGACCACGAAGGCGAGCGGCGCGAGCACGGGCCCGGCCGGAGCGCGCCATGGCCGCTCGGCGGTCGGCAGGCGCCGGCGGAAGACGCCGAAGGCAAGGGGTGCGCCCGCGTACATGAGCACGCTCGCCGCCGTGATCAGCCCGACGAGCGACGTCCAGCTCGGGAACGGCAGGAAGCACACGCAGCCGACGACGAACGCGGTGAGCAGCCCGAACCACGGCACGCCGCGCCTGTCGGTCGCCTCGTAGACGGTCGGGAAGTACCCGTTCCGGCTGAGGCCGTACGAGACGCGCGAGCTCGAGGTCGTGTAGATCAGGCCCGTGCCGCCCGGCGAGATGATCGCGTCGACGTAGAGGATCGCCGCGAGCCAGCCGACGCCGACGAGGGTCGCGACCTGCGCGAACGGGCCGGTCATCGTCGTGTACGCGCCGTGCGCCCAGCTGTGACCGATCTGCGAGTGCGGAAGCGCCCCGAGGAAGACGATCTGGAGCGCGATGTAGATGACCGCGCCGATGATCACTGAGAGGATCACGGCGCGCGGGATGTCGCGCTTCGGCCGCGCGCTCTCACCCGCGAGCTGGTCCGCCTGCTCGAAGCCGAGCAGCGCGAAGATGATCCCGCTCGTCGAGATCGCGCTCAGGACGCCCTTCGCGCCGAACGGGCTGAAGCCGTCGGCGGCGTGGAAGTTGCTCCCGTGGAAGTCGACGATGGCCAGCACGAAGATCGTCAGCAGCGGGATCCCGACCTTCCACCAGGTCGCGGCGCTGTTCGTGTGCGCGAGCTTGCGGATCCCGAGGAAGTTGATTGAGGTGAAGATCGCCATCAGGATCACCGCAGCGACGATGCCGCTTGCGGTCAGGACGCTCGTCCCGCCGGTGCTCACCTTCATCCAGTGCTTCGCGAACGAGTAGTGCTGGCCGTACGTGATCACCGCCAGCACCTCGATCGGCGCGACCGTCGCGGCCTGCAGCCACGAGAACCAGCCGAACGACGCGCCAGCGGCACCGCCGAACGCGTAGTGCGGAAAGCGCGCCGTGCCGCCGGCGACGGGCCACATCCCGCCGAGCTCGGCGTGCGTCAGCGCCAGCAGGAAGATGGCGAGCGCGCCGATCCCCCAGGAGATGATCGCCGCGGGGCCGGCGGCGATGAGCGCCTTCTGGGCTCCGAACAGCCAGCCGGAGCCGATGATCGAGCCGGCCGAGGCCCAGAGCAGGCCGATGAAGCCGATCTCCCTGCGAAGGCCGGTTCGTCGCGCGACCGGAACCTCGGCCTGTCGGCCGGCCCGAGTCGTCTCAGGAGTCGTCGCTGTATTCATCTCCGCCTCCTTGGATTTGCCGCTGCAACGGCCGGGTGGCGGGATCGGTTACGTGCCTCTGCCCGTGGACCGGGCCGTGGCGCGGCCAGCGGCCGGCGCGCCCGAAGACGACGACGAGCGCCGGCACGAGCATCGAGCGGACGAGGAAGGTGTCGAGCAGGATCCCGACTCCCATTGCGAACGCCATCACGGCGAACGGCGTGATCGGGATGATCGCGAGCATCGCGAAGCTCAGGGCGAGCGCGACGCCGGCCATGGTGATGGCGCGGCCCGCTCGCGGAGCGGCGGTGGCGACGGCGTCCGCCAGCGGCAGCCGGTCGGCCTCCTTCCAAACCCGCCCGACGACGAAGATGTTGTAGTCGGAGCCGAGCGAGAGCAGGAGCACCGAGAAGGCGACCGGGATGTAGTAGGGCAGCCCCGAGTCCCGCAGGACGTCCGTGAAGAAGTAGATCGTCAGGCCGAAGGTCGCGGCCAGCGCGGCGGCGCTCGCAAGCAGCAGATAGAGCGGGGCGAGCACCGAGCGGAGGAAGACGAGCAGGAAGACGAAGTTGACGGCGAAGGCCGCGGCGAGGACGCGCCAGAGCGAGGTGTCGGTTGCCTGCACGGTCTCGGCGCCGAGCGCGGTCTCTCCACCCCAGCCGACCGTCGCGCCGCCGAGCCCGACCCGCCGCAGCAGCGTGGGAAGCGTCTGCTGGAGCCGCTCGAGGTCTCGGATGGCCGGTGACTCGGTCGGGTCCGAGTCGAAGATGATCGCGTACCGGGCCGCGCCTCCTCGCACCGCGAAGGCGGCGCCGAACCGCTCCCCGGTCGGCTGGTCGCCCGCCCCCACGACGCCCGCGACGCCCGGTTGCCGCTCGAGGGCGGCCTCGAGCCGGTCGAGCGAGGCCCGCTTGTTCTGGATGTCCCGCTCGCGGAGGAGGAGCTCGGTGGGCGCGACGACTCCCGGTGCGAAGCCCTGGCCCGCGGCCCGGGCGGCGACCGAGACCGGGTTGGAGGACGGCAGTCCCTGCACGAGCTGGAGGCCGAGTGGCAGTCCGCTCCGAAGCCCCGACGCGGCCACGGCGAGCCCGGCGAAGACGATCAGCGCGAGCCCGAAGGCGACCGGCTTCGCCGTCGCGATGTCCGCGGCCTTCTTCCGCCACTCCCGCACGGGCGGCGACCCTTGCCGCAGGCCCGGCCAGAAGAGCGCCCGGCCGAAGAGCCGCAGCATCGCCGGGATCAGCAGCACCGAGGCGAGGAGACCGGTGGCGACGGTGATCGCCATCCCCGGGCCGAAGGAGCGGAAGAAGCCCAGCGTCCCGAGCATCAGGGACGCGACGCCGAACGAGACGACCGCGCCGGCCGTGAAGACGATCGGCGTGTTGAGGACGGTCGAGCGGCGCACGGCCTCGCGGCCGGTCAGGCCCTCGCGCAGCCCGTCGCGGGCGCTCGTGAAGTAGAAGACGGAGTAGTCGGTGACGATCCCGAGCATCAGCGCGACCGCGACCCCCTGCAGCTCGTTCGGCATCGTCAGGTTCGAGTTCGCCTCGAGCCAACCGAGGAGGTGCTGCGAGATGAGGAAGGCGACGCCCGCGGTGAGCACGGTCAGGATCGGGGCGAGCACGGCGCGCAGCGCGATACCGACGATCAGCACGATGAGCAGGACCGTCGCTCCTTCGGTCCAGTGGAGCCGGCTCGCGAGGAGATCGAACTGCTGGACGCGGGCAGGCTCGGCGCCGGTCGCGCCGACCGTGTCGAGCCGCGGGCCGAGATACCGCGCGTACCGCTCCGTGTCGGTGGAGGCGACGCCGGTGGACGTCGTGTGCGGGAAGAAGAGGTACGTGACGATCGTCGTCCCGTGCTCGCGCGACGAGGGGACGATCCCGAGCGTGTTCATGATCGGGAGCGCCTTGATCCCCCGCAGGGCGGGCACCCTGCCCTTGTCCACCTTCAATGCCTTCGCGAGCGAGGCGCGCTGCACGCCGGCCGAGAGCCCATTCGGGTTCCGCTGCACGACGACGTACGGGGTCGCGACCGGCGCGCCGAAGAGCCTTGCCGACGTCCGCTCGACCGCGAGCGCCGCGGGATGCTTCGGCAGGAGGGCGTCGCTCGTCGCGGTCGGCGCTGAGGCGATCGACGGCAGATAGCGGTAGGAGCCGTAGGCGGCCGCGGCCACGATCAGGACGAGCAGCGGCGCCAGCCAGACGACGACGCCGCCGTAGACGCGCGCGAGGCGTCCTGCGGGAGGCGGCTCGGACGGTTCGTCCCGGCCGCGCCGAGGCCGCCCGAGCGGGCGACGCGGTTTCTGCTCGATCAACGGCTCACCGGTTCCCGCGGCGACCCAGCCGCCGCCATGCGACGCGCAGGGCGGTCGAGGCCGAGCCGGCGGAGCTCCGCCGCGGCGAGCTCGGCGGTCGGAACGGAGCCTCCGGCCTCGCCGTAGCCGAGCTCACGGAGCTCGTCGAACCGCAGGTGCGCCAGTGCGCGGCGAGCGAGAAAGGCCTCGAGGTCGGGCTCGCCGTCCCACTGCGCCACGGCGCGGCGGACGGCCTTCCGGTCGCGGCGCCAGCTCAGCGCGAGCGGCACGTAGAGCCCCAGCAGCGGCACGGTCGGGATCAGCGCGATCGCGACGCCGAAGAGGATCGCGAGCTGGTCGACCGTGGACGTGGCCGAGGCGCCGCTCGCGCGCGCACTCGCGCCGGCGGCGATCGCCTGCGCCGCGAGATGCGTGATCCGGCCGCCGACGAGCGGAAGCTGCCCGATGGCGGCGAGCGCATGTCCGGTCGACTCCGTCGCGGTCCCGGCCTTGACGACCGTCCGGCTGAGCGAGCGCAGCGCGGATACCTCGTAGGCGGTGTAGGCGGCGAGCCCGATCCAGAACGCGGCCCAGATCGCGAGCGCCACGTTGAGCACGCGCATCGCGCGGGCGGAGAGGAAGGCCGGAACGGAAGGCACGGATCCGGTCTTGCCTTCGCGTCCGGTTGCCAATCCCGGCGCGGCCGCCGGCGGGCTGGGCGGAGGCGGATCGGAGTAGGAATTACGGTCCGAAATCAGCATGATGTAGCCGATGGTGAGCTCTCTCTTGCGGCGGCTGGGGTTCGGCGTCCTCGCCCTCTATCTGGGGCTGTCCGGGAGCTACTTCTTCTTCTCTGCGAAGTACACGAAGCTGAGCGGCGGGCTGCTGCTGCACTCGTACTGGGTCTGGCTCCGCGGCCTCTTCACCGGCCGGAGCTACGAGCAGGGCCTGTACTCCAGCCACGTGTTCGCCGACGCCGGCGCGGCGTTCGGACGCACGCTGCTCCTGATCGCCCTGACCTTCGTGCTCGTGCTCGCCCTCTCGCTGCCGCTCGGTTGCCTCTCGGCGTTGAAGCGCGGCTCCCTGCTCGACCTCATTCTGCGCAGCGGGTCGTACGCGGCCTGGGCTGTGCCCGCGTTCCTGTCCGCAACGATCTTCCAGGAGGCATTCGGCCGGATCCCGGGCGGCTGGGGGCTCGGCTGGTTCCCGTACGTGGGCTGGGCGGGCGAATGCCCGAACGGCCTGGGCATCGACGAGCACACCTTCCAATGCCCTTCGGGAGGAACGGGCTTGAACCACATCGGCCTGGTCTTCGACCACATCCTGATCCCGGCGGTCGCTCTCGCGCTCGGCTTCGTCGGGTTGCAGGCCCGCTACCTGCGCAACTCCCTGGTCGACGTCCTCGACGCGCCCTACATCACCGTCGCGCGCGCCAAGGGCCTCACCGAGCGCGCCCTCGTGCTGCGCCACGGCGTGCGGAACGCGCTCGTGACGTTCGTGCCGGCGCTCGTCTCCGACTTCGGTGCGATCTTCGGCGCAGCGCTCGCGGTCGACTTCATCTTCCAGCTCGGAGGGATAGGCACGCTCTTCATCAACGCCCTCAAGCTGAACGTCGACGCCTTCGTCCCGGTCGACACCTACGCCATCCAGATCGCCCTGCTGCTCGGCGGCGCCCTGATGCTGACGCTCGCGATGCTCGGGGAGGTCGTGTTGTGGGGCCTCGACCCGCGGGTGAGGCACGACTGAGATGGCGAGCGCCGACGCGCAGGCCGTTGCCGTGGCGGCCCCTCCCCGGCGGCGGAGGGCTTCCGCGCGCCTGCTGCGGAGGCTTGCGCGCCAGCCGGCCGGGCTCGCGGCCGGGATCGTCCTCGTCGTCATCTTCGTCGTCGGCGCGCTGGTGCCGGTGATCACGCCCCACTGGGGCGTCGAGATCAACCTCTCCCAACGCTGGCTCAACCACCCTCCGATGGCGCACGGCTGGTACTTCCTCGGCACGGACGGCATCGGTCGCAGCGTGGCCGTCCGCACCCTCTACGGGCTCCACACGAGCGAGCAGTCCGCGGTGTTCGCGACGGTGCTGGCCACGTTGATCGGCGTCGCGATCGGCAGCGTTGCCGGCTACCGCGGCGGCTGGGCCGACGCCCTCGTCATGCGTCTGGCCGACATGCTCAGCATGTTCCCCGCGTTGCTGCTGCTCCTCGCGATCTACACCTGGTTCCAGCCCGTCACGGTCTGGAAGGCGACGATCATCCTCGCCTGCTATCTCTGGATCCCCGCCGCCCGGGTCGTGCGGGCCGAGGTCTCCTCGCTCAAGCACCGCGAGTTCGTCCAGACGGCCCTCTCCCTCGGCGCGTCGGATAGGTGGATCTTCTTCCGCCATCTGCTGCCGAATGCGAGCAGCGCGATCATCGTGGCGGCCACCTCGCTGCTCGGTCAGATGGTGATGCTGGAAGCCACCGTCGAGTTCTTCGGCCTCGGCGTTCCGTCCGGGATCGAGCCCACGCTCGGGAACCTGATCGGCGACGGCCAGCGGAACGTCATCGCGCTCGGCTGGGGCTGGTGGAACTGGGCCGCCCCCGCCATGCTGCTCGTGGTGATCATCGTGTGCGCCAACCTCGTCGGCGACGGCGTCGCGGACGCCCTCCGCCCGACGCGCCGGCGCTGAGTCAGCGGGTCTGGTTCACGCAGCCGGTTCTCGTGGCGGCTCTTCCCCTTCGATCTCCGAGCCTTCCACTTCGGCCGCAGCCGGCGCTCCCGGTCGGGCTTCGGGCGCGATGCCACCACTCGCGGGGACGGCCGACGGAACCTCCGGCCGCTCGGCAGCCGCGTCGCTCTCGTCCAGCGTGCCGTACTCGGCCCGCAGGGTCGCATCGTCTTCCGGTGACGTGACCGACGGCGAGAAGAAGCGTCTGAGCCAGTCGGCGATTCCCATCGGAATGCAGGTGTCCCGCAGTCGCGCTCGAGAAACTCGGCCGCGGCTGCCTGACGCATACCTTCCGCGTCAAGTGGGAACACGCCCCTCGATCGAGGGGGGTAAGCAAGACGGCACTGAGGCGGCGCCTACGGGCGCCGTCTTCATGTGAGGGCAGCGCGCAACGCGGCTAACATGGCCCGACCGGGCGCGTAGCTCAGCGGGAGAGCACTCGCTTCACACGCGAGGGGTCGCTGGTTCGATCCCAGCCGCGCCCATCCTCCTCCCGCTGGTCGTTCTGCTCGCCGCGCCGGCCATGCTTCTGCGCTGGGTTCCAGGAGCGCTTGGTTCGTTGACAGGCGCGCCGTCATGCGCTCATGCTTGCCGGCGACCCCTGCG
>DATEHY010000109.1:0-8952 GCA_035279325.1 Gaiellaceae bacterium | reverse complement strand
CTCCTCGTCGCTTGCGAAGGGCCGGCTCTGTCCGGCCCTTCGGCAGGGGGGCGGCGGCGAACTCCGAAGAGAGCTCGGTGAGCTCGGCACGGATCAGGGTCGGGGCGGCGGCGGCTCTCGCCGGCGCCCTCGTCGTCGGCGGTCTCGTCGTCACTCCGGCGGCCCACGCCGCGATCACGGGGTCGCAGATCACGACCCCGACCGACCCGTCCTTCTTCATTGCCGACGAGAGCGCGAGCACGCAGACGTTCGCGATCGCGGGGACGACCAGCGGCGGCAACCCCGCGACCAACACGGTCGACGTCAACTGCTACTCCGGCGGATCGTTCGTGCGGGTCGCCAGGAACGTCTCGCTCAAGTCCGACGGCTCGTTCTCGATCCCGAAGGCCAACCTCAACAACCCGCTCGATCTCACCTGCCGGCTGCGGGCCGTTCCCGCCGGCACGAGCCCCGCGAACCTGACCGCCTTTCACGGACCGGTGATCGGGGTCGGCGAGCGCGATCTGGACAAGGTGGCCGGCGGGCGGAACAACGGGACCGCCTACGACTTCTACCTCGATGCCCAACAGCAGTCGGGCGCGTTCGACTACGCCTCGCTCGGCGGATGCGGCCTCGAGGACGGCTATCTCTACGACGCGGCGTTCGCGCTCACGACGACGACATTCATCTGCAACGCCGGCCTCCCGGGACCGGCGGCGTCCACGGCGCGCACCCGCTCGGACCTCCAGATCGACGGCGCGAACGCCTATCCCCCGTATCAGGCCTTCTTCGTCAACGGCAACGCTCCGGGCTTCCCGGCGCTGACCGAGACGTACCAGATCGACAGCGCGACCGGCGACGTCGTGATCCACGAGACGGACCCGCTCGTCAAGTGCGCCGATCCGACCTACCCGCCGAACACCGTGAGCTGCGCGACGTTTGTCGGCACCGGCGTGACCGACGACCGCACGATCACGCAGGACCACGACGGCCACATCAGCTGGATCACCGACGTCTTCACGAGCACGGACGGCAAGCCGCACTCTCTCGACCTGCTCTGGGACAACAACCAGCAGTTCCGGGGCCAGAGCGGCGACTCGTCGCAGGTCGAGTACGAGTTTCCCGGAGAGACCGCGTTCTCGACGCATGCGACCGGCGACACCGTCGCCCTGCCGTCGGCGCCGGGAACCATCTTCATCCGGATGCACGGTGCACCCGACGGCGACACGGGCACCGGCCGGGGCGCGATCGTCTACGACCGGCCGGCGACCGCCGCGACGTTCACCTCCGTGCAGAGCTTCGACAGCGAGTTCGCCCTCCACCAGACGGGAGAGGTCCCGGCAGGCGGCTCGACGAGGTTCCGCTTCGCATACGTGCAGGACTTCCAGGCGTCCAACGTCGCCTCGATGGCGCAGACGGCGAGCTCCGCCTTCCTCGAGAAGCTCGCGGTCTCACGGTCGGGCCACGGGAAGGGCGAGGTGACGAGCTCTCCCGGTGGGATCGACTGCGGCAAGGACTGCGCGAACGGCTACGCGTACGGAACGGCCGTGACCCTGAAGGCCGCGGCGGCGAAGGGCTCGAGGTTCGCCGGCTGGTCCGGCGCCTGCAAGGGCAGGCACGCGTGCACCGTGACGACGGACGCCGACGTCGCGGTCGACGCGAAGTTCGTCCTCCAGCCGTGCGTCGTCCCGAACGTCGTCGGCAAGACCCTGACGGCCGCGAAGCTCGCGCTCGAGAAGGCCCTCTGCTCGGTCGGGAAGGTCAGGCAGACCGCGTCCTCGACGGTGACGAAGGGCCGCGTCGTCTCGCAGCGGCCGAAGCGTGGCAGGCGGCTGAGGCAGCACGCGAGAATCGACCTCGTCGTCGGCAAGGGGTAGAGAGAGGCCCCGCGCGGGGGGCCTTCTCCGATCGGGGCGGCCGGATTCAGCCGGACATACGGGCGGCGGTCCGCACCTGAGTCAGCGCCACCTGGGCGAACTGCTTCGCCTTCGTCGTGCTGCCGGACGCGCCCGCGTTCGCAGCCTGCGTCATCGCGGCGCACGCAGCATGCAGATGCGTCAGCGCCCGCTTCTGCGCAGCCGTCGACGCGTGCGGGGCGATCTTCGCGTCCACGATGCCCATGCAGTTGTTCAGGATCGGGCCGCCGGAGGCGATCGCCTTCGACAGGTTCCCGCTCTGGAACGCGTGCACGCTCGTCTGGAGCCGGGCCTCGAACGCGTGGATGCTCGCGCGGAAGTTCCCGGCTCCCCGGGCGTGGTGGGCTCCGGCGACGCCGCCGGTCGTGCCGCTCGCGCTGCCGCTGCCGCCGCACCCGGCGAGCGCGATCGAGGCCGCCAGGAGGGCGCAGACGCTGAGGATGGCTTTGATCATGGGGTGAAACTCCCTCCGTCGTTGGCGTGTCCGTCTCTCGCCCGTGCCTCGGCGGTCACCGAGACGTCAATCCGACAACGGTCGAGGCTGCGAATCCGTTGCTCTGGAGCCGAAACGCTGCCAGGATGGAGCAATGCCCGCGTGTTCTGCGTGCGGTCAGGACAACCCCGAGATCGCGCGCTTCTGCCTCGCGTGCGGGGCGGTTCTCGGCGTGGAGGCGCCGAGTCGCGAGGAGCGACGGATCGTCAGCGTCGTCTTCGTCGACCTCGTCGGCTTCACCTCGCGCTCCGAGCGGCTCGACCCGGAGGACGTGCGCGCGATCCTCACCCCCTATCACGGGACGGTTCGGGACGAGCTCGAGTCGTTCGGCGGGATCGTGGAGAAGTTCGTGGGCGACGCCGTCATGGCCGTCTTCGGCGCGCCGACGGCGCACGGGGACGATCCCGAGCGAGCCGTGCGCGCGGCGCTGGCGGTGCGCGATGCCGTCGCGGGGCTCGACGAGGAGCAGCCGGAGCTCGAGCTGCGCATCCGCGGGGCCGTGAACACCGGCGAGGCGGTCGTGACGCTCTCGGCCCGGCCGGCGCTGGGCGAGGCGATGGTCGCCGGCGACGTCGTCAACACCGCCTCTCGTCTGCAACAGCACGCGCCGGTCGGCGAGATCATCGTCGGCGAGGAGACGTACCGTGCAACGCGCGGCGCAATCGAGTACGAGCAGCTCGAGCCCGTGACGGCGAAGGGGAAGGCTGCCTCGATCGACGTCTGGCGCGCCGTCGCTGCGTCCTCGGCGGCGGGCGTGCGACATCTGTCGAGCACGCCGTTCGTCGGCCGCAACCGCGAGGTCGGCCTGCTCGACGCCACCTGGGAGCGCGTCGAGCTCGAGCGCCGCCCCCATCTCGTCACCGTCCTCGGCGCCCCGGGTGTCGGCAAGTCGCGGCTCACCGCGGAGTTCACTCGGAGCATTTCCGACCGCGGTGCCCGCGTCGTCCGGGGCCGGTGCCTGCCCTATCGCGAGCGCAGCGCTTACGGCGCCTTCGCCATGCAGGTGAAGGAGCTCGCCGGGATCTTCGACAGCGACGGTCTCGACGTCGCGGTCGAGAAGCTGCGCGCCTCGGTCGCGCAGCTGGTCGGGCCCGATCAGGCCGAAACCGTGGCGGGCCACATCGCGATCCTGCTCGGCCTCGAGACGAACGCGAGCGCGCCCGACCGGGCGAGCCTCTTCCAGTCCGTCCGCGCCTTCATCGAGGCGGTCGCGCGCGACCGGGGCACGGCGTTCGTCTTCGAGGACATCCACTGGGCCGACGCCGCGCTGCTCGACCTGATCGAGCTCCTGGCCGCGCACCTGCGCGACCTGCCGGTGCTGCTCCTGACGCTCGCGCGGCCCGAGCTGCTGGACATCCGGCCCGCGTGGGGCGGTGGGCTCCTCGCGTACCACGCGCTCCCGCTCGAGCCGCTCGGCGGTCCGGACGCCTCGGAGCTCGCCCTCCATCTCCTCGGCGCCGACCTGAAGGCAGCCGAGGTGGCCGAGGCGGCTGAGGGCAATCCGCTGTTCATCGAGCAGCTCGCCGCGGTGCTGAGCGAGCGCGGCGCGGAGGCGGAGACGCTGCCCACCACGATCCGCGGGCTCGTCGCGGCGCGCCTCGACGCGCTTCCGGCGGAGGAGCGCGACGTGATCCTCGACGCCTCGATCGTCGGCCGGATCTTCTGGCGTGGCGCGCTGGAGCGGATCGCCCGCGATCCCGACTGTCTCGCCGACGCCCTCGCTGCGCTCGAGCGGCGCGATCTCGTCCGCCGCGACACGGTGTCGCGGATCGAGGGAGAGGAGCAGTGGGCCTTCAAGCACGTCCTCATTCGCGACGTCGCGTACGACCTACAGCCCCGCGCCCGCCGGCGCGACGGCCACCGCCACACCGCCGAGTTCATCGAGGAGTCGACGCCCGAGATCGGCGACGCCGGGGCCGCGCTCGCCCGCCACTGGCGCGGGGCGGGCGAGCTCGACCATGCGGTTCAGCACTTCGTCGCCGCTGCCGAGGAGGCGGAGCGCGGCTGGGCGAAGCAGCTGGCCGTGACGCTCTACAAGGAGGCGCTCGACATGACGCCGGCCGATGACGTCGAGCGCGTGCGGTTTCTGCGCAAGCGGCTCGCCGTCGCGCAGCAGCAGTACTTCCACATGGACGATGCGCAGCTGCTCGGGCTGGGCAGCGGCGAGAGCTAGGCGCTGGCGGGCGGAAAGTCGGCCGGGCTCACGTCGCCCGCGATCTCGTGGAGCGCGTCGATCGTGTGCTTGCCGAGCTTCTGTCCGTGCGCGAGAACGACCGCCTCGTTCGGCGCCGCGTACACGCAGTACGTGTGGACGAGGCCCTCGTCGTCGACGACGACGTGGCTGTGCTCCCAGGTGATCTCCGGGAACTCGCCCTCGGTCAGCTCCCGCGAGCGGCGGCCGAGGGCAGGCATCTGGCTCTCGCCGACCTCGAAGCTACGCACGATGAGATAGCGCGGCATCGCACAATCCTAACCGCCGTGGTCGGCAGCGAGAAGCCGGCGGAGCCTCGTCCGGTAGACGTCCATGTCCGCGTGCTTCCAGTCGGCGTGCGTCTGGTGCGCCCACGGCCTGTACAGCTCACGGTGGTAGGGGCTCGAGAGGCTCTCGCTGTGTCCGATCACGTTGCGGACCTCGATGTGGAAGCGGTCGACGAGGTACGCCGTGAGCTCGAGCGAGGCGCGGATCTGCGCCTTGTCGTGGAGGATCTCGGCGTCCGAGGTGCCGACGTGCTCGATCCCGATGGCGACGTAGTTGAGCCCGACGGTGTGCCGGCACATGACGTCGAGGCGCACGAGCTGGTAGATCCGGCCGTTCCGGTCGATGATGAAATGGGCGCAGTCGCCCGGCAGCTCGTGGAGCTCGGGATCGGGCTCGTTCGCCGCGAACGCGTTCCAGGCCGACGAGAAGCTGTTGCTCGCGGTGTAGTGCTCGACGATCACCTTCGGGTGGAGATGCCAGGAGTGGATGCCGTAGTGCCTCTCGGCGTACGCGGCCATCTCGGCCTTTCGCCTCGGCCCGTACGGGATCGGCTTCCAGATGATGGGAGGACGTCGCGCCGACGGCGCGCTCGCCGACAGGCCGGACGTCGCCGCGAGCGAGATCGTGAGGGCGATAGCGGCGAGCACGCCTCGGAGGCTAGCGCGGCTTGCCCGCCGGCACGGCCGCCGGTAGCCTGCGCCCGTCGTGTCGAGGTAGCGAGCCCATCAGCCGCCGTCGCAGCGAGGCCCGCCGCCTCGCTTCTGCGTACCCCTACCTCGAGGTATCCCTTGGCACGACGCCCTCTCATCGTGAGCTCCGCGAACGTCCGGCTGAAGGCCGTGCGCCGCCTTGCGCGCCGCGGAGCGCGGGAGCTCTGCCTGGCGGAGGGAACACGCGCGGTGCGGGCGGCATTCGCCGCGGAGGCTGCCGTCGAGGAGCTGTACGTCGCTCCCGAGCTCCTCGCCGGCCGCGACGCCGACCTCGTGGCTTCTGCGGAGCGGGCCGGCGCCGCCCTCGTCGAGCTGGGCGCCGCGGCATTCGCGAGTCTCACGGACGGGCGGCCGGACGGTTTGCTCGCCGTCGTCCGCCGTCCCTCGACGGCGCTCGACGCGTTCGACCCGCCGCCGGAGCCGTTCCTGGCGGTCGCAGTCGCGGTCGAGCGTCCCGGGAACCTCGGCGCGATCGCGCGCACCGCCTGCGCGGCCGGCGCAGATGCTCTCCTCGTCGCGGACCCGCGCACCGACATCTTCCACCGCGAGACGATCCGCGGGTCGGTCGGCTCGGTGTTCCGGCTCCGGTGCCTCACTTCCAGCACCGAGCGGGCACTCGCCTGGCTCCGCGCGCATGAGATCCGGATCGTCGCCACGGCGCCCGGATCTCCGACCCCTTACTGGGCCCCGTCGTATGCCGGGGGTGTGGCCGTCGCTCTCGGGGGTGAGCGGCACGGCCTGTCGAGCGTCTGGCTGACCGCCGCGGTCGAGCGCGTGTCCGTGCCGCTGCCTGGCCCCGTCGACAGCCTCAACGTGGCCGTCGCGGCAGGCGTGGTCTTGTGCGAGGCGGCGCGCGCCCGCTAGCCGAGCCGGTAGATGCGCTCGCCCACGGGCTCGGCGCGGAACCGCTCGAGAAGCTCCTTCGCGTACGGCCGCCCCGGCTCGGCGAGGAGCACCTCGCCGCCGAGCCGGGGCAGCAGCGCCGCGAGCTGCTCGGCGTTCCGGGCCTCGTAGAGCAGGTCGGCGCCGAGGACGACGTCCCAGGGCGCCGCTCGGAGCAGCGGCTCGGGCTCGCTCCAGCGCAGGCACGCAGCGCGGACGAAGACACCGTTGCGCTCGGCGTTCCGCTGCAGGAGCCCGATCGCGTCCTCCGCCCAGTCGGTCGCGAGCACGTCGGCCCCTCCCAAGGCCGCGGCGAGCGAGGGCAGGCCGAGCCCGCAGCCGAGCTCGAGCACGCGGAGCCCCTCTACGTCGATCGTCGCGACGTGGCGCGCGAGCGCGAGGCCGCTCGACCACAACTCGGCCCAGTACGGCAGGAACTCCTCCTCGTCGAACGCCGCCTCGTCGATCAGCTCGTCCGCGCTCGGCGGCCGGAGGATGTCGAGGCGGACGCCGGGCGCGAGCTCCAGCCAGTCCTCGACGAGCTTCAGAGCGCTGCGAACAAGTCGACCCCGACGCCGTCGGGATCGCTGAGCTGGGCGTAGCGGTGGCCCCAGAAGGCGTCCCACGGCTCCTTCTCGCCGGCGAATCCGGCGTCGACGACCCGGGCGTAGATCTCGTCCACTTCGGCCGGGCTGCCGCACTCGAAGGCGAGCGCGAGCTGGTTCCCGTTCGTCCGCGTCCAGTCGGGCCGGAAGCTGCGGATGACGTGCTCGGCGTCGACCATCAGGCGAAGGCCGTTCGGCATCGTCGCCTCGACGTGCTCGTCGCCCTCGCCGAACTCGATCCCGAGCAGCCGGTAGAAGGCGCGCGTGCGGCCGAGGTCGGAGGAGACGATCCCGATGGCGTCGAGCTGCGGCACGGTCCGGACGCTAGCCGTTACGGTCGAGCCATGCGCAAGAGGCAGCTCGGCTCGAGCGACCTGATGGTCTCGGAGATCTCCCTCGGCTCGTGGCTCACGTACGGGGGCGGCGTCGATCGGGAGCGCGCGGAGGCGTGCGTCGCCAAGGCGTTCGAGGTCGGGATCGACTTCATCGACACGGCGAACGTCTACTCGGGCGGCCGGGCGGAGGAGTTCCTCGGCGACGTGCTCGCGGACCGTCCGCGCGACTCGTACGTCCTCGCGACCAAGCTCTACTGGTCGATGCCCGACGGCGGCCGTGGCCTGTCGCGCGAGCAGGTCTTCACGCAGCTCGACGAGTCGCTGCGGCGCCTTCGCACCGATTACGTCGATCTCTACCAGTGCCATCGCTACGACTGGGACGTGCCGCTCGAGGAGACGATGGAAGCGCTGACCGAGGTCGTCCGCCAGGGAAAGGTGCGCTATCTCGGCTTCAGCGAGTGGCCCGAGGAGAAGATCCGCGAGGCGCAAGCGATGGCGGGAGTCGAGCACTTCGTCTCGAGCCAGCCGCAGTACTCGATGCTGTGGCGCGGGCCCGAGCGCGACGTCATTCCGGCGTCGCGGGAGCTCGGGATCTCCCAGATCGTCTGGTCGCCGCTCGCGCAGGGCGTCTTGACCGGCAAGTACAAGCCGGGAGAGCCGCCGCCCGAGGGAACGCGTGCGACCTCCGAGTCGATGGGCGGCTTCATGCAGCGCGCGTTCGACCGGCAGCTGCTCGAGCGCGTCCAGCAGCTCCGCCCCGTCGCCGACGAGCTCGGCCTGTCGATGGCCCAGCTCGCGCTCGCCTGGGTGCTCAGGGAAGGCAACGTCGCCTCGGCGATCATCGGCGCGAGCCGGCCCGAGCAGGTCGAGGACAACGCCGGCGCATCCGGCGTCGAGCTCGACGCAGCGACGCTCGAGCGGATCGACGGGATCCTCGGCGACAGCGTCGCCTGGGAGGGGCCGGCTTCCTAGCCGCCGTTGCGGGAGGCGAGCACCGAGTCCGCCAGCCCGTACTCGACGGCCTCCTCGGGGCCGAGGAAGCGGTCCCGGTCGATGTCGCGCACGACCTGCTCGACCTCCTTCCCGGAGTGGTGTGCGATCACCTCGGCATAGCGGCGCGTGAGCGAGAGGATCTCGCGCGCGGCGATCTGGATGTCGGCGGGCGTCCCGCGCGTGCCCGCAGAGCCCTGGTGGATCATCACCTTCGAGTTCGGCAGGACGAACCGCTTGCCCGCGGCGCCGCCCGCGAGCAGCAGCGCGCCCATCGACATCGCCATCCCGATGCAGTACGTCTGCACATCCGGCTTCACGAACTGCATCGCGTCGTACATCGCCATCCCCGCATAGACGTCTCCACCCGGGGAGTTGATGTAGAAACGGATGTCGGTGTCGGGATCCTCGGCCTCGAGGAAGAGGAGCTGCGCGACGACGAGATTGGCCGCCGACGCTTCGACCTCCGTGCCGAGGAAGACGATGCGCTCCCGCAGGAGCCGCGAGAAGATGTCGAACGAGCGCTCGAAGCGGCCGTCCGACTCGACCACCATGGGCACGAG
>DATEHY010000108.1:0-8062 GCA_035279325.1 Gaiellaceae bacterium | reverse complement strand
GAGCCGGGCGACGAGCGAGAAGAGGACGATCATGAAGACGCCGCCGACGACCTCGGCGAGCGCGAACTCCCAGCCGATCAGGACCCAGAGCACGATCCCGAGCTCGATCACGAGGTTCGTGGAGGCGAACATGAAGACCATCGAGCTCACGAAGTCGGCGCCGCGCTGGAACAGCGTCTTGGCCATCGCCGAGGCCGCGTAGGAGCACGACGACGACGCGGCTCCCAGCACGCTCGCGCGCGCGATCTCGCGCGGGCCGCTGCGGCCGAGCAGCCGCTCCATCTCCGATCGCGAGACGAACGCCTGCACTGCGCCCGAGAGCCCGAAGCCGAGCACGAGCGCCCACAGCGTCTCCCAGAGCATGAAGAACCCCTCGCGGAACGAGTGGCCGATGTCGATCAGGACGTGCATCGGCCTACAGCGGCGGGCCGTCGGCGGCGGGGGCGGGTTCGCGGACACCCCGGAGGAACAGCGTGCCGAAGAGGAACAGCACCAGCTCGACCGCGGTCAGCGCGACGCGGTTCAGCGCGACGGCGCCGAGAGCCTGCCCCTGCGTCGAGATTGCCAGCATCAGCCCGTACATCGAGGCCTCGCGCGGCCCGAGCCCCGACGGCGCGAAGACGAACAGCACCGCGACGATCGCGCCCACCGCGGCCGTCCCGCCGAGGAAGACGATCGACGACGCCTCCGGGTGCGCGCCGACCGAGCGCAGCAACAGCCAGAGGGCGAGGCCGCCGAGGATCCACGTCCCCGCGTAGAAGACGAGGAGCAGGGTGAGCGTCCGCGCGCGCAGGTCCGGCAGCTCGCGCGTGTAGCCGAAGCGCCGGAGCACCTTGCCCGCGAGCGGCCGGAAGACGCGCGGCTGGACGAGCACGGCGAGCACGGCCCCGAACACGAGGAGCGGAACGAGCGGCGCGTCGACGTTGTCGACGAACGGCAGGCTGACGACGAAGACGATCACGCCCGCGACCGCGGAGAGCCCTGCCTCGAGCAGCATCGAGGAGGTGACGAGGGCCGCGTCGGTCACGCCGGCCCGCCGCGCCGCGACGACGCGCGCGGCCGGCGTCCAGATCCCGCCGGGGATGTACTTCGCGAGCATCGAGATCATCTCGGCGCGCAGCGCGGCCGGGTAGGACAGCTCGATCCCCCACTCCCCGAGGATCCGGATCCAGCCGAGCACGAACACGAGGTAGTACCCGCCGAGCGCCGCGCAGCCGAAGGCGAAGTAGACGAGGTTCGCGTTGTCGAGGTCGCGCGCAGCCGAGTGGAGCGTGCCGCGGAGCGCCCAGCCGAGGCTGACGAAGAACACCGCGAGCACGACGAGCTGCACCGCGCCGAGCAGGCGGCGGTGCCGGGAGGCCCAGTTCGCGAGTCTGGCGAGTCGGCTCATCGAACCACTCTTAGCACGGCGGCACCCTGGATCTGCCCTCTCCGCAGACGGTCGAGCGCCTCGTTCGCCTGCTCGAGCGGGAACGCGTCGACCTCGGTGCGCACCGGCACGCGCGGCGCGAGAGCGAGGAATTCCTCGCCGTCGCGGCGGGTCAGGTTCGCGACCGAGCGCACGACGCGCTCCCCCCAGAGGAGCTCGTACGGGAAGCTCGGCACGTCGCTCATGTGGATGCCGGCGCACACGACGACGCCGCCGCGAGCGAGCGAGCGCAGCGCGGCCGGGACGAGCTCGCCGACCGGCGCGAAGACGATCGCCGCGTCGAGCTCCTCCGGTCCCGGCTCGTCCGAGGGGCCGGCCCACTCGCAGCCGAGCTCGAGCGCGAAGTCCGCGGCTGCGTCGTCACCGGGCCGGACGAAGCCGAACACCCGGCGTCCCTCGTGCCCCGCGAGCTGGGCGACGATGTGCGCCGACGAGCCGAAGCCGTAGAGCCCGACCCGCTCGGGATCGCCGGCCAGGCGCAGCGAGCGGTAGCCGATCAGCCCCGCGCAGAGGAGCGGAGCGGCCTGCAGGTCGTCGTAGTCGTCGGGCACCGGAAGGCAGTAACGCTCGTCCGCCACGACGTATTCGGCGTAGCCGCCGTCGAGGTCGTAGCCGGTGAAGCGGGCCGATTCGCAGAGGTTCTCGCGGCCCGAGACGCAGTAGCGGCACGTGCCGTCCGTCCAGCCGAGCCAGGGAACCCCGAGCCGGCGGCCGTCGGCGGCGCGGCCGACGACCTGGTGGCCGGGGACGAGCGGCAGCTTCGGGTGCGGCAGGTCTCCGTCGACGACGTGGAGGTCGGTGCGGCAGACGCCGCAGGCCGCGACGCGGAGCAGCACCTGGCCAGGCTGCGGCTCCGGCACGGGCAGCTCCTCGAGCCGCAGCGGCCGGCCGGCCTCGTGGAACACCATCGCGCGCATGGCTACATCGTCCCATCCAGACACGGCCGGAACCAGGTTCCGGACGTGGCTCCAAGGGACGGTACGCTCGTGCAGTGGAGACGACCCTGCCCTACGCCTGGTACACGGATCCCGAGATCCTGCGGCGCGAGCAGGAGCGGATCTTCCGCACGACCTGGCAGTACGTCGGCCACGCGGGACAGCTCGCGACGCCCGGCTACTTCGCGACGAAGCTCGGCCGCACGCCGCTCGTCGTCACGCGCGACCGCGACGGCGTCGTGCGCGGCTTCGTCAACGTCTGCCGGCATCGCGGCTTCACCGTCGCCGAAGGCGAGCAGAGCCGCGAGACGCTGCAGTGCCCGTACCACGCGTGGACGTACGGGCTGGACGGCCGGCTCCGCAAGGCACCGCGCAGCGAGGAGGAGCCGGACTTTCCGCAGGACGAGCTCTGCCTCGTGCCGGTTGCGGTCGGCACCTGGGGGCCGTTCGTCTTCGCCAACGCCGGCACCGACCCCGAGCCGCTCCCGCAGGCGCTCGGCTCGCTGCCCGCACAGGTCGAGGAGCTCGGGCTCGACGTCGACTCGCTCGTCCACCACTCGCGCTGGGAGGCCGAGGTCGCGGCGAACTGGAAGGTCGTCAGCGAGAACTTCCTCGAGTGCTACCACTGCCAGGTCGCGCATCCCGGCTTCAGCGCGGTGATCGACGTCTCGCCCGACGCCTACCTGCTCTCGACCGACGGGCGCCTCTCGACCCAGCACGGCCCGCCGCGGACGGCGACGACGACCGACGAGCTGCCGCGCGCGCAGTTCCACTTCCTCTGGCCGAACCTCGGGATCAACATCTTCCACGGCCGGCCGAACCTCTCGATCGGCCCCTTCGTACCGCTGACGCCCGAGCGGACGTACCGCTTCCTCGATTACTTCTTCGGCCCGGACGTCGAGCAGGACTGGATCGACGAGCTCATCGCCTTCGACAGCCAGGTCGGGCGGGAGGACGTGGGCCTCGTCGAGGGCGTCCAGCGCGGCATGGCCTCGGGCGCGATCGAGCACGGAGTGCTGATGGGCCGCAGCGAGCAGCTGATCGGCCACTTCCAGGCGCTAACGGCCGCCGCGCTCGCGGAGTAGAGTCGGCTTTCTCGCCGGTTTCGAGACATAGGAGGGCAACCCGTGAAGCGTCTTCTCCCCCTGGTCGGGGTCGCAGCGCTCGTCGTCACACTCGCCGCCTGCGGTGGCAGCGGCGGCGGTGGCAGTTCTTCGAACACCACCTCGACAAACTCGAGCCCGCCGACGCTGACCCCGGGCAAGCTCGTCGTCGGGTTCGACGTGCCGGCACCTGCGTTCTGGAACGGGCAGCTGTCCGGAAGCACGCTCAAGAACCCGTCCGGCTTCGAGTACGGGCTCGCCCTCGACGTGGCGAAGCAGCTCGGCATCAGCAAGAGCAACGTCACCTTCAAGCGGGCGCCCTTCGCCACGATCCTGCTGGCGGGGAAGAAGCCGTACGACTTCGCGATGGAGGAGACCACGATCACGGCACAGCGCGCGAAGGTGGTCGGCTTCTCGTCGCCGTACTTCGACGCGAACCAAGGGGTCCTGATCGCCAAGGGCGTCAAGAAGCCGACCTCGATCGCCGACCTCAAGAGCCTGCAGACGTGCGCACAGGCCAGCACGACCGGCCTCGACTGGATCCTGCACCAGCTCCGGCCCGCGAAGCAGCCGCTTCGGTACTCGGCCTCGTCGAGCGCCGCGTTCGATGCGGTCCAGCACGGGACGTGCCAGGCGCTGATCCTCGACGTGCCGATCATCGAGGCACAGAGTCAGAAGCAGCCCGGCGCGTACGGCGGCGTCGTCGGCGAGATCGACACGCACGAGGGCTACGGCGCGGTGTTCCAGAAGAACAGCCCGCTGATCCCGGACGTCAGCAGGGCGATCGACAAGCTGAAGGCGAACGGGACCATCGCCAAGCTGACGAAGCAGTGGTTCGGGTACGACCCCTCGAAGATCCCGGTCCTGAAGTAGGACGAAGCCGATCGCGTAGAGGCCGCGCGGAGGAGGTTGGATGGGCCAGTTCCTGCACACGTTCTTCAGCCCGTTCGACTTCCTCCGGGCGACGCCCCAGATCTGGAGCGGCTTCAAGCTCAACCTCGAGCTGATGATCGTGGCCGAGGCGCTCGTCCTCGTGCTCGCGCTCCTGATCGCGATCGTGCGAGGTCTGCCGGGACGCGCTGCCGCGCCGGCCCGCGCGGCAGCGATCGTCTACACCGACATCTTCCGCGGCACGCCGCTCGTCCTCGTCATCTATCTCGTGCTCGGGTTCGCGACGCTCAACTACGTCGGGCTCTCGTCCGGAACGTTGTTCCGGAACGGACTGATCGCCCTCGTCCTCGTCTACACCGCCTACGTGACGGAGGTGTACCGCGCCGGCATCGAGTCGGTCCATCCGAGCCAGCGGATGGCGGCTCGCTCGCTGGGCCTGAGCTACATGCAGACGATGCGCTACGTCGTGCTGCCGCAGGCGATCCGGCGCGTCATCCCACCGCTCCTCAACGACTTCATCGGCCTGCAGAAGGACACGGCCCTCATCACGCTGATCGGACTGACCGAGGCCGCCGCGCAAGGCTTCCAGTACGCGAGCGACACGTTCAACTATTCCGGCATGACGGTCGCGGCGGTCTTCTTCATCTTCCTCACGATCCCGCTGGCGCGCTTCACCGACCACATCATCCGAGAGCGCGAGCGGCGAGAACGAGCCCAGGTCGTATGAGCGAGAGCGGCCATTTCGTCTCGTTGCAGGGCGTGACGAAGCGCTTCGGAGACCTCGAGGTACTGCATGGGATCGATCTCGACGTGCCCGAGCACAACGTCGTCTGCCTCATCGGCGCGTCCGGCTCCGGCAAGTCGACCCTCCTCCGCTGCATCAACCTCCTCGAGAAGATCGACGCGGGGACGATCGTCATCGACGGCCAGACGATCACCGGCACCAAGGTCGACGTCAACACGCTGCGGCAGAAGATCGGGATCGTCTTCCAGGCGTACAACCTCTTTCCGCACATGACCGTGCTCCAGAACGTGACGCTCGCGCCGCGGAAGGCGCTCGGGATCTCGCGCGACAAGGCGGAGGCGCATGCGCGTGCCCTGCTGCGCCAGATCCGCCTCGAGGACAAGGCCGACGAGTTCCCCGACCGCCTCTCCGGAGGTCAGCAGCAGCGCGTCGCGATCGTCCGGGCGCTCGCCACCGGGCCGAAGCTGATGCTGCTCGACGAGATCACGTCGGCGCTCGATCCGCAGCTGATCGGCGAGGTGCTCGAGCTCGTGCGGGAGCTCGCGGACTCCGGGATGACGATGATCCTCGCCACGCACGAGATGGGGTTCGCGCGGGAGGTGGCGAACAAGGTCTGTTTCCTCGACGCCGGCGTCATCCACGAGGAGGGGCCCCCCGAGCAGATCTTCTCGGCGCCGCAGGAGGCGCGAACGCGCGAGTTCCTCGGGCGCGTTCTGGAAGCGGGCCGGATGTGAGCAGGTTCCGCGGCGGCTCGAAGGCACCGCCGGCGATCGCCGGGATCCTGGCGCTGCCTCTCTTCTTCGTTGCGCTGATGGCGTTTTCGCTCAGGTTCGACAAGCCCTCGCACCAGACGACGAGCACGGGAAAGCTCGCTCTCGGCGATCCGACCAAGGGAACGCTGGGCACGATCTACCTCGTCGCCTTCGCCGTCGCGGCGGGCGTCGTCCTCCTCGGCTTCCTCGCGATGCTCCTGCGGTCGCGGATCGCCGGGGTCCTGCCGGCCGCGGCGGCGATCGTCGCGACGATCCTGCTCTTCGTCCCGCTCTCGTCCTGGGCGGCCGGTCACACGAAGCGATATCCGCTCGGCGTCGACAACATCCCGAAGGGCGCTCAGGACCTCTACCTGCCCGGCGAGTGGGAGGCGAACGCGGAAACGACGGCGCATCAGATCGGCTACACGACGTTGGGGCTCGCCGTCGCCGCGATCGTGCTGACCGTCGCGTTCGAAGTCCGGCGTCGCCGTGGGATCGACGGACCCGCGGTTCCGCCCCCGCCCGAGGTGGTCGGAGCGCCCGAGACCAGCCCGACGCTCGAGCTCGAGCTGGCCGACTCCGACCTCGTACGGGGCGACAGGCCCGGACGTTGGCGGTGGCGGTAGTGAAGATCGTCGTCAGACCTCCGGTGGAGCAGGACTGCGGCTCGTGGCAGGGGCTCGGCTGGCGCGCCGCGCCGGACTTCGACGCGCTCGCGCGTGAGCACGAGGGCTTCCGCGCCGCGCTCGCCGCCGGGGGCGCAGAGGTGGTCGAGGCCCGCGGGGAGCCCGGCAACCTCGACTCCCTCTACGTCTACGACCCGACGCTGATCAGGCCCGACGGACGCGCGATCCTCCTCAACCCGGGAAAGGAGCGGCGTCGAGCCGAGCCCGCCGCGCTGCGGCCCGATCTCGAGGCGGCGGGCATCACGATCGCCGGTCAGCTCGAGGAACGTGAGTTCGCCGAGGGCGGAGACACCGTCTGGCTCGACGAGTCGACGCTGCTCGTCGGCCACACGTACCGCACGAACGAGGCCGGAATCGCCGCGCTGAGACGGCTGCTCCCCGGCGTCGACGTCCGCGCGTTCCCGCTCCCCCATTACCACGGCCGCGGCGAGGTGCTGCACCTGCGCTCCATGCTGAACCCGATCTCGCCGACGCTCGCGGTCGCCTACCTGCCCTTGATGCCCGTGTCGCTCGTCGAGCTGCTCGAGAAGCGCGATGTCCGGCTCGTGGAGGTGCCGGACGAGGAGTTAGAGACGATGGGGCCGAACGTGCTCGGCCTCGACGGCGGGCGCCGAGCGCTCGCGCTCGCGGGCAACGGCGAGACGCGCCGACGGCTGGAAGCGGCCGGCGTCGACGTGCTCGTCTACGAGGGCGACGAGATCTCGCGCAAGGGCGACGGAGGCCCGACCTGCCTCACCCTGCCGCTGTCTCCGCTGGCCTAGAGCACTTTCGAGAGGAACGACTTCGTGCGCTCGTTGCGCGGGTTGACGAGCACCTCTTTCGGGTCGCCGCTCTCGACGACCACGCCGTCGTCCATGAACACGGCGACGTCGCCGACCTCGCGCGCGAAGCCGATCTCGTGCGTGACGACGACCATCGTCATCCCGATCTCCGCGAGCCCGCGCATGACCTCGAGCACCTCGCCCACGAGCTCCGGATCGAGCGCCGAGGTCGGCTCGTCGAACAGCATGAGCTTCGGGTTCATCGCGAGCGCGCGTGCGATGGCGACCCGCTGCTGCTGGCCGCCCGAGAGCTGGGAGGGATACACGTCGCACTTCTCCTCCAGCCCGACGCGCCGGAGCAGCTCCTTGGCCGAGCGGACGGCCGTGTCCTTCGGCGTCTTCTTGACGCGGATCGGCGCCTCGACGACGTTCTCGAGCGCCGTCATGTGGCCGAAGAGGTTGAAGCGCTGGAAGACCATCCCGATCTCGGTCCGCTTGCGCGCGACCTCGCGGTCGGGGAGCTCGTGTAGCTTGTCGCCGTCCTGCCGATAGCCGACGAGGTCGCCGTCGACCCAGAGCCGTCCGGCGTTGATCTTCTCCAGATGGTTGATGCAGCGGATGAACGTCGTCTTGCCCGATCCCGACGGTCCGAGGATGCACATCACCTGCGCCGGCTGGACCTCGAGCGAGATGCCCTTCAACACCTCGAGCCGCCCGAAGCGCTTGTGGACTCCCTCGGCGAGGACCATCGCGGTCATCG
>DATEHY010000107.1:0-3450 GCA_035279325.1 Gaiellaceae bacterium | reverse complement strand
GCCGCCTCCCACAGCTCGCCCACCGCCCGCTCCTCGCCGATCACCATCCGCGCGCCGCCGTGAGCGGCGGCCGCGGCGAACTCCCCGCAGCCGCTTCCCGACGGCACGACGTTGGCGCCGACGTGGCACAGCGCATCGAGGCGGCCGTCCTCGCCGGCGAGCGCCGCGAAGCGGCCGAGCCCGCGCCGCGCGATGTCCTCGAGGAAGACGCGCTCGACGGGCTCCTCGGCGCAGAACTCGAGCACCTGGTCGAGCGTCGGCGAGACCGTTTCCATGACGGCTGGATTGTTCCACCCGGTTAGAGTCGCCTCCATGCCGATTCACCTCCGAGCCGAACCGGGCGCGTACGCGGACGCCGTCCTCCTCCCCGGCGACCCGCTCCGTGCGAAGTACATCGCCGAGACGTACTTCGACGACGTGACGCAGGTGAACGGCGAGCGCGGCCTGCTCGGCTACACGGGCACGTGGGAGGGCAAGCCCGTGTCGGTGCAGGGAACGGGGATGGGCTGCCCCGGTGCGACGATCGTCTTCGAGGAGCTCATCCAGCTCGGCTGCAAGCGGCTGATGCGCGTCGGCACGTGCGGCGGCCTCCAGCCGCACCACGCGCTCGGCGACCTCGTCGTCGCGCTGTCCGCGGTGCCGGCCGACTCGACCGCGAGGCACCTCGTCAACGACGAGCCGCACTGCCCGACCGCCTCCTGGGAGCTGATCCACGGCGCGGTGCACGCGGCAAAGGAGCTCGGTCAGCCGATGCACGTCGGGCCGATCGTCTCGAGCGACATCTTCTACAACCCGCACGAGGGTCAGTACGAGCGCTGGTCGAGCCGGGGCGTCCTCGCCGTCGAGATGGAGGCGGCCGCCCTCTTCACCGTGGCGGCGATCGGCGGGATCGGGAAGGTGCCGGACGTCCACGGCGGCTGTCTCCTCACGGTGTCGGACATCGTGGTCGAGGGCGTCTTCACCCGGATCACGGACGAAGAGCTGCGCGCGGCCGTCGATCGGATGACGCGCGTCGCGCTCATGACCGTCACCGCCGATTAGCGCTCCGCGGCCGATCCTCTTCCTCGTCAACCCGGCCTCCGGCAACGGCGCGACCGGCAAGCGGTGGCCGGAGCTCCGCCGGCGCGCGGCCGAGCTGGGGCTACGCGGCGAGGAAGTGCTGTCGGAGTTTCCCGGGCACCTCGCGCAGGCGGCCGGCGAGGCGCAGGGCTCGCTCCTCGTCGTGATCGGCGGTGACGGCACGGTGAACGAGGTCGTCAACGGCGTCGCCGGGGCGGACGCCGAGATCGCGGTGCTCCCGTGCGGCACCGGCCAGGACTTCGGGCGCACGCACGGGATTCCGGGCCGCTTCGACGACGCAGTCCGCGTGGCGCTCGGCGCCGAGACGCGGACGATCGACCTCGGTCGCGTCGAGTGCGAGGGCAGCCAGAGCCGCTACTTCGCCAACGTCGGCTCGGCCGGGATGAGCGGCGCCGTCGCGCGGCGCGCCAACGCGATGACGAAGGCGCTCGGCGGGCGTGCGACGTTCTTCTACGCGCTCACGCGCGAGTTCCTCGCCTGGCGCAACACGCGGGTAGTCGTCGAGGCGGACGGGGACGTCAGGCGCGAGGGGCCGATGCACGACGTGATCGTCGCCAACGGCGCCTACCACGGCGGCGGGATGAAGCTCGCTCCCGGCGCCCGGCAGGACGACGGTGCGTTCGACGTCGTCCTGATCGGCGACGTCACCAAGCCCGACTTCGTCACCACCGCGCCGAAGCTCTACAACGGCCGCTACCTCTCGCACCCGAAGGTGGAGCTCCTGCGGGCCGCGACGGTGACGATCGACGCGGCCGAGCCGCTGCCGCTCGAGGTCGACGGCGAGCCGATCGGCACGACCCCGTCACGGTTCGAGATCGTTCCTGCGGCACTGCGGCTGCGGGTGCCGGCAGCTGCGTAGCGCCGCTGCAGCCGCGGCCACGGCGTTCACCGCACTCGCCGGTCTGGTCGCTTCGGGCGCGCTGACGGGACTCGACCAGTGGGCTGCGGATCACGCGATGCCGCTCGCCGGCCGGCCGTCCTCGCCTCCGTCGTCCCTCGAATCGATCGTGCCGCTCCTCCACGCGGCGTTCCACCCGGCCGGTGTGGCGGTCGCGCAGATCGTGACGCTGCCCGGCCAGGTGATCGTCTCGTTCCTGCTCGTCTGCGTGGCTGCGCGGCGGCTCTGGACGCACGGTCGGACCGCAGCCGCGGTCTCGTGGCCGGCGGCCTGGCTCTGCGCGGTCGCAGTGGAGGTCGTGTGCAGGCGCTCGCTGTCGCGGCCGGCGCTCTACCGCGGCGGCGTGCACCTCGTCGCCCTGGACATGTCGTGGCCGAGCGGACACGCACTTCGCTGCTCGCTCGTCGCCGCGGCGCTGGGCGCGGCATGGCCGCGCCTCCGGCCCGTGCTCGCGATCTGGCTCGCGGCGGCGGTCGTCCTGCTCGAGCTCGCAGGCTTCCACACGCCGACCGACGTCGTCGGGGGACTCCTCCTCGCGATGATCGCCGCGGCCGGCGCCGCCGAGCTCGAACGGTCAGGACTTCTTCGCCGGAGACTCACTCTTCTGCGTGCGCGCCCGCGAGCCTGACGGCTTCGCCAGCGCATCGACCCTCTTCTCGAGCGTCGACAGCCGCCGCTCGAGCTCCTCGAAGCCGCGCGTCCGCCGCTGCAGGTCGTCGACACGGTCCGCAAGTCCCTTGAGCGCCTGGAGTGCCTTGTCGGCACCGGGTGCCTCCGAGAGCCGCTGAACCGCCTCCTCGCTCAGGTCGGCGAGCCGTCCCAGCAGATCCTGTTTCCGATCAGCCATCGCTCCTCCTCGGTGATTCGGTCTCGACCATAGCGAGCCGATGCGCGAGCGCGCGTGACACTTCGGCCCTGCGGTGTCGTACCGTCTCGGCGATGAGACGGCTCGTCCTCGTATTGCTGGTTGCAGGGGCGGTCGTCGCCGGCTCACTGATCGGCCTCCGCGGCCGAGCCCGCGCCGGGACGTCGGCACGGACCGGCACCTCTCCCAACTGCGGGATCGAAGGCAGCTCCTATCCCCAGCCGCCGGCCGGGTTCGATCCGGTCACGGCGACGGCCGCCCAGCTCAGGGAATACGGTTTTCCGCCGCGGCCCGCCGGAAGGCCCTCGAGCGCTGCGGCAGGGGCCTGGAGGTACGCGATGAGCCACGCCCTCTACCCCGATCCGCCGGAGCAGGTCTGCTCGATCTTCACGCACAGGGCGCCGCCGAGTCACTGACGTGGAGCAGCTCAGCGAGCCTCGTGATGCTCGCGCAGCGGTTGATATAGCGCTTCTGCTATGGCCCTCAAGGCTTGGATAGGCTCGCTCCCCGTGGACGGCTTCTCCTTCTCGACGCCCATCCGCGTGCGGTTCGCCGACACCGACGCGCAGGGGATCGCGCACAACTCCGCCTACCTCGTCTGGTTCGA
>DATEHY010000106.1:0-4196 GCA_035279325.1 Gaiellaceae bacterium | reverse complement strand
GTGCTCCTGCGTCATCAACGCGGCGCGCATCGACTCGTACTCGGGCTCCTGCGGCAGCGAGGCGACGATCCGGTCCATCCAGTCGTCGACGATCGACTCGGCGCGGTAGATCGTGCCGAAGACCCGCTTCACGGCCTCCTGCTGCCGGCGCGAGAGGCGGC
The DNA here is from genome assembly GCA_035279325.1 of Gaiellaceae bacterium. GTDB lineage: Bacteria > Actinomycetota > Thermoleophilia > Gaiellales > Gaiellaceae > Palsa-739. The sequence goes on along the minus strand of DATEHY010000106.1, from coordinate 4,035 downwards.
GGAAGCTCTCGGCGTCGGTCGAGAGGTCGATGCTGTAGGCGTCCCACGTATGGAAGTGCGCGGCGGCGACGATGTCGGCGAACGTGCGCCAGGCGCCGGTGATCTGCCGGTCGGCGGCCTCGTCGTCGGCGATCAGCGCCTCGATCTCGCCCAGCAGCCGCCCGATCTTCTCGCTCCTGCCGCGCGCCGGCGCGGCAGCGCTCGCGTCAGCAGGGAAGCTCGCCGCCGTGTCCACGCCGAACACTTTACGCCGTGGAAAGGAGGGTGGAGGGTCCCGCCGAGGCGGCGACCCTCCAACCGGAGGTGCTCAGGAGTGGTGCCAGGTATCGCTGAAGGAGCCCGAGCTGATGCTGCTCGGCTGGGCCTTCACCGTGCCGGAGCTCGTCACCATCGTGATCGGGTCGATGCCCGGGGTGCTGCTCGTGAGCAGGACGCTGTTGGCCTTGGCACCCGTGAAGCTCACGGTGCCGAAGTCCGCCAGCGGAAGGACTCCACCGCTGCTCGACGGCGCCTCGGCGATGACCTCCGCCGACGCCAGCTTGGCCGACTTGAGCCGCGCATTGGTCGTCCTCGTCCACTTGCCGCTGTCGGAGATCGTCAGCGTGAAGCTCCCCGAGCCGTTGGTGGTGACCGACGCGGTCATGGTGTCGCCGGGCGCCACCGGGTTGCTGTAGTTGCTCGGGAACTTCGGATACATCTCGTACCAGGCGTAGTACTGCGGCGTCGAGCCGGAGCAATCGGAGTCCGTGCCCGTCTGCTCGACCGTGCCCGACGTGTCGCCGTCGAGTCCGACCCAGAAGCTCGAGTAGGCCGTTCCCGAGCACGACACCGACGGCACCTTCCAGGACGCCGACACCTGGGTGTAGCGGCCGCCGGTGACGGCGTAGCCGGACCAGTTCGTGCTCGTCGAGTTGGTGATCCTGTGCATCCGGTCCTGCCGGACGCTCGAGGCCGCTCCGCCGGCCGTAGCAGACAGCGCAGCTGCGATGGCGAGGACCCCCACGAGGGCGCCGCAGAGATAGCGCCTTCTCATCACGCCTCCTTCGATGGACAACATGAACAAGGCGGAACGTAGTTCGTGATCCGCTCGAACACAACCCCGAGTACCCTCGACACGGTGAACGCGAGGGACGACGCGACGCTTTCCGGGGCCGCTCTGCGCACCGTGTTCGCCGCGCTGATGCTCGGCATGTTCCTCGCCGCGCTCGACCAGACCATCGTCTCGACGGCGCTCCCGACGATCGTCGGCGATCTCGGCGGGCTCAACCACCTCTCCTGGGTCGTGACCTCGTACCTGCTCGCGTCGACGATCTCGACGCCGGTCTACGGCAAGTTCGGCGACATGTTCGGGCGCAAGCCCGTCTTCCTCGCCGCGATCCTGATCTTCCTCGCCGGATCCATGCTCGCCGGCCTGTCGCAGTCGATGGTCGAGCTGATCGGCTTTCGCGCGCTGCAGGGAATCGGTGCGGGCGGCCTGATGGTGGGGGCGCAGGCGATCATCGCCGACATCGTCCCGCCGCGGGAGCGCGGCCGCTACATCGGCCTGATCGGCTCGGTCTTTGCCGTCGCCTCGGTCGCCGGTCCGCTGCTCGGCGGTTTCCTCGTCGACAACCTGTCCTGGCGCTGGGTCTTCTACGTGAACCTGCCGATTGGCGCGCTCGCGGTCCTGATCGTGAGCACGCGGCTGCACCTGCGCACGCCGCACACGCGGCATCGGGTCGACGTCAACGGCATCGCGCTCCTCGGCAGCGGCGTGGCGGCGCTGATCCTGCTCGCGACCTGGGGCGGAACCCAGTACCCGTGGGGTTCGAGCACGATCGTCGGGCTCGGCATCGCCGGAGCGCTGCTCATCGCAGTCTTCGCCTGGTGGGAGCGGCGGGCCGAGGAGCCGATCCTGCCGCTCTATCTCTTCCGCTCGAGCGTGTTCAGCGTCGCGAATGCGATGGGCTTCACGATCGGGATGGCGATGTTCGGCGCCATCATCTTCATCCCGCTCTTCCTCCAGATCGTCTACGGCGTGTCGCCCACGAGCTCCGGCCTGCGCACGCTGCCTCTCATGGCGGGCCTGCTCGTCGCCTCGATCCTCTCCGGCCGGGCGATCAGCCGCATCGGCCGCTACAAGGCCTTTCCGATCGCCGGCACGGCCATCCTCGTCGTCGGCATGTTCCTGCTCTCGCTCCTGGGTGCCGGCACCGCGTCGTGGATCGCGTCCGTCTACATGATCGTGGTCGGCGTCGGGCTCGGCCTCGTGATGCAGGTGCTCGTGCTCGTCGTCCAGAACGACGCCCGCCCGGACGAGATCGGCGTCGCCACCTCGTCCGCCACCTTCTTCCGCGGTGTCGGCGGCGCGTTCGGCGTCGCCGTCTTCGGCACGATCTTCGCGTCGCGGCTCTCACATCGCCTGGCGGCGCTCCCCCGGAGCGTCACCGCGCACCTCGGCAGCGGCGTCCAGCTCAACCCGAAGCAGATCAAGCTGCTCCCCCCGCACGTGCGCCTCGAGGTCCTCCACGCCTTCGCGCACTCCCTGCACGGCGTCTTCCTCTTCGGCATGGCGCTGGCCGCGGTGCCGTTCGTCCTCTCGTGGTTCCTCAGGGAGGTGCCGCTGCGGACGACGGTCGCGCGCGCGGCGGAATCGGCCCCGCCCGAGCCGTCGGGGAGGCTCGCGTGGCAGGCGCCCGACGACTAGAGGCCGAGCGAGCGCAGCGCAGCCTGCGCGGCGTGGTAGCCGCACATGCCGTGCACGCCGCCGCCGGGAGGCGTAGACGCGGAGCAGAGGAAGACGCCCGGCAGCGGCGTCGTGTACGGCGAGAGCCGCGCGACCGGTCGCGTGAACAGCTGTCCGAGCGTCGCGGCGCCGCCGTTGATGTCACCGCCGACGCAGTTCGCGTTGCGACGCTCGAGGTCGGCCGGGGCGAGGGCCGAACGTGCGAGGACTCGGTCCCGAAAGCCGGGCGCGAAGCGCTCGACCTGCCGCTCGATCCGCTCCGTCATGTCGACGGTCGAGCCGTTCGGGACGTGGCAGTAGGCCCACGCGGTGTGCCGGCCGGCGGGCGCACGGGCCTGGTCGAAGAGGCTCTGCTGGGCGAGGAGCACGTACGGCCTTTCGGCGACCTCGCCGCGCCACGGAGCCGCCTCCGAGGCGGCGATCTCCTCGAGCATGGCCCCGAGGTGAACGGTCGCGGCACGAGCGCATTCCTCGGCCCGCCAGGGGATCGGCCCGTCGAGGGCCCAGTCGAGCTTGAAGACGCCCGGCCCGTAGCGGTAGCGCTCGAGCCCGCGGCGGTAACCCGACGGGAGCCGCTCGCCGGCCAGCGCGAGCAGCCCGCGGGCTGTGACGTCGAGGAGGACGACGCGCGTCTCGCCGAGCTCGGCGAGCGAATCGACGCGCCGCCCGGTCTCGATCTCGCCGCCGAGGGAGCGGAGGTACGAGGCGAGCGCAGCGGAGATCCGCTGCGAGCCGCCGCCCGCGAACGGCCAGCCGGCGCCGTGTCCGAGGAGCCCGAGCATGAGGCCGAACGCGGCGCTCGGCGGCCGTCCCAGCGGAAGGATCGAGTGGGCGGCGAGCCCGGCGAACAGGCCCCGGGCCTTCTCGCCGCGGAACGACAATCGCGCCAGCGCCGCCGCCGGAAGCAGCGCTCGTGCGCCGAACCGACCGAGCACGAGCGGATGCGCCGGCAAGTGCAACGGCGCGAGCACGTCCTCGAGCAGCCGCTCGGCATCGCGAGCGAGCGGCGCGAAGAGCCGCCGCCAGCGACCCGCGTCGCCGCCCAGCCCGCGCACGGCTGCCTCGGGCGTGCGCTCGAGCACGGCCGCGGTTCCGTCGTCGAACGGGTGCGAGAGCGCCGCGGGCGGGTCGATCCACTCCAGCCCGTGGTCTGCGAGGGGGAGCGTGCGGAAGAACGGCGATGCGACCCCGAGCGGGTGGATCGCCGAGCAGACGTCGTGGACGAAGCCGGGCAGCGTCAGCTCGGCCGACCGTGCGCCGCCGCCGACGGTCTCGGCAGCTTCGAGCACCCGGACCGAGAGCCCCGCCTG
>DATEHY010000105.1:0-8933 GCA_035279325.1 Gaiellaceae bacterium | reverse complement strand
GGAACGCGACCAGGCAGTCGAGCTGTGGACCTGGTTGTTCGACCTCGACGAACGCGCAGCGATCGCGGAGATTCCAGGCGTCGCACGGCTTCGCGACCTGTCGCCTCCCTTCGCGTTCGGGATCGCGCCGCTTGCCCTGCGCGCCGTTCGCAGCCTGCCGCGGAGACTGCGCTACGGGCTTCCCGTGCTGCCAGTGCTCGAGGCCGAGTTCGCCGAGCGGTAACCGACCGAAGACAGACTCGTACGGGCCGACCGCTCCCTGGCGCGTATCGTCCCGATCCTCGGTGGCTGCTTGCCGTTAGATGGGTTCGGGAAGACCGAAACGGCCGGGCAGCGTGGGGTCGGCGAAGAGGGTGATCTCGTCGACCTTGCTGCCGCTCAGGGCGAGCACGATCACGCCCCACGGCTGCGAGCGCAGGTAGCACGCAAAGGCCGGCTGGCCGTTGGCGCGCGTCGGGCGTAGCTGTAGCGGGGCGCCGCGTACCTCTGCGCCGCGGTCGAAGTACACGCCGATCGCCTCGGGCCCGATCAGCTCGCCCGGCTGCGGCGGCATCGTCACCCGAGCGTCGGAGCTCAGCAACGTCAGGAGCCGCTCTGTGTCGCCGGCTTCGAAGGCGTCGCTGAAGGTCGCGAGCAGGTTCCGTTCGGTCGGCGAGTCGGGCAGCGGCGCCTGTTCGCGTTCAATGGTGTACGAGTCGAGCGCCACACGTCCGCGTTGGAGCGCGGCCTTGACCGACTGCGGCGTCGTCTCGAGGATCGAGGCGGCTTCGTCGGTGTGGAAGCCGAGCACGTCGCGCAGCACGAGCGCCGCCCGCTGCTTCGCCGGCAGCTGCTGCAGCGCAACGATGAACGAGAGCTCGATCGCTTCGCGCTGCTCGTAGCGTGCTTCAGGCCCAGGAGCGGGATCGGGGAGCTCGCTGTCCGCGTACGGCTCGAGCCAGCTCGGCTCGGGGGCGCGGTGGATTCTTGACGGGTGCATTGTGTTCTCCGTGGCGGGGCGGCGCCCGCGTTCGCGAATCGCGTTGAGACTTCGGTTGGTTGCGATCCGATAGAGCCAGGAGCGCAGCGACGCCCGCTCCTCGAAGCCGTCGAGCCCGCGCCAGGCGGCGAGGAGTGTCTCCTGGACGAGATCCTCGGCGTCCTGCACGGAGCCGAGCAGCCGATAGCAGTGCAGCTGGAGCTCGCGGCGGAACGGCTCGGCGAGCGCCGCGAACGCACGCTCGTCGCCGGCCTTGGCCCGCTCGAGATCCACGGTCATTACGGCAATGACACCAGGTCCGTCGGAAACGGACCGCGGTCCGTTTCGCGCCGGCGCGGTGTCTTTGCCGTCATGAACCGCAACCTGCTCGCACGCGTGTTCGCTGTTTGGCGGACGGATCTACCGAGACCCGTACTTCTTCTTCAAGGCGGGAACGCCCTCAACTTCTTCGGCACCGGGCTGATCGTGCCGTTCGAGATCGTCTATCTCCACACGATCCGCGGCTTCTCGACGGCGACCGCCGGGCTGGTCGTGGCGACGGTCATGGGCACGGCCGCGGTGGTGACGCTCCCTTCGGGTGCGCTGCTCGACCGCTTCAGCGCGAAACACCTCCTGATCGCCGGCAATCTCGTGAACGCGCTCGGCTATGGAGGCTTGGCATTCGTCCACCGTCCTTGGCAAGGGTTCGTCTGCTCGGCCGTCGGCGGCGCCGGCTTCGGATTGGTAGGAACGGCGGGCCAGGTTCTCACCCTGACGCTGGTCGCCCCGGAGCAGCGGCCCGCATCGACCGCGCTGCGCCGCGTCACGGGCAACTTCGGCATTGGCCTCGGCGCGACGGTTGCGGGCCTCGTCGTCGCGGCCACCCACTATCGCCTCCAGGCGTTCCAGGGCCTCTACCTCGTCGACGCACTCACGTTCGTCCTCTTCGCAGTGGTTCTGCTCGTCTGGATTCCCGACGCGGGAGTTGTGGATGCTCCGTCCGCGAGCGGGGGCGCGAAGGGTCTGCGAGCTGTCGCTCGGGATCGGCTCTTGCTGGCCTTGATCGCCGGCAACCTTTCCCTCGTGCTGATCGGCGGCGCGTTCTTCCTCAACCTCCTCCCGCCGTTTGCGGTGGCCCATACCCCTGTCGGTGCCGGTGAGATCGGCGTAGTCAAGTTCGTCAACACGTTCTTCATCGTCGTCGCGCAGGTTCCCGCGACGCGCGTGCTCGCCCGGATGCGGCGCACCCATGCGTTGGCTGCGACGAGTGCGATCTTCGCGGTCGGCTTGGCCGCGGTCCTGCTCGCGACACAGACGCGCTCGACGCTTGCCGCGACCGCCGTCCTGGCGGGAGTGGCGCTCGTGATCGCAATCGCCGAGTGCGGCCAGTTCGTCATCCTCGGCCCGCTCGTCGCGGAAATCGCGCCGCCGCATCTGCTCGGCCGCTACATGTCGCTCTACCAACTCAGCTTCATGGCAGGCGTGGCTCTCGGCCCCGCGGTCGGCGGCGTGCTGCTCGGAACGTCACCCGACACCATCTGGTGGGGCGGCGCCGCTGCTCTCGCAGTGACGGGTGTCGGCTTCCTTCGACTCGGCCACCGCATTCCCGACCCACCTCACGCCACAGCGCCACGTCTTGAATCGGCGCCGGAGGCTGCGTGAGTCCCACACAGGAGGTTTACGCATGAAGACGTTGATCAGCTCGGAAGCCAGGCCCACTCCAGTCGGCCCGTATTCGCCGGCCCTCTCAGTTGACGGGCTCCTCGAGGCGGCGGGCGCGTCACTCGACGACGTGGTGTCGTGTTTGGTGCGCCTCGCCGACCTGTCGGATTACGCGCCGTTCAACGGATCTACGAGCAGCAGTTCCCCGGCACGAAGCCCGTGCGAACCACTGTGAGGGGTGACCTTGTCGCCGGCATGCTCGTCGAGATCACGGCCGTCGCGCGAGCTTGATCGGAAAACAGCGGAAGGAGGACGCAGTGGCTTCATACCAGCTGACCGACGTGCTCGAGGTGGAAGCGCGGAACGGGATCTTCCGTGCGCTGACCGATCGGCTAGGCGTCGCAGGTTTTCGGATCAATCAGCTCGAGCTGGCTCCGGGCGCGGAGGGGCTCGAGCACGATCACATCGAGAACGATCAGGAAGAGGTGTACGCGGTGGTCGCCGGTAGCGGCGTACTGCGGATGGGCGGAGAAGCGATTCCCCTGCACGCACCGGATGCGACCGGCTGCGGGTCTGGTCTGCCTGTTTTGGCCCCTTTCGATCCTCGATTGGCGACGGGTTGCCATCGGTTGCGCCCGCTTGGCTCCATAAGTGCTCCATCCCGGCGCCACCAGAACGCCGGGGCGACCTGCCGTTCGTCAGCTCCCGGGCGAGACGAGCCCGGACTCGTAGGCGTAGATGACAGCCTGGATGCGGTCGCGTAGGTCGAGCTTTTGCAGGATGCGGGCGACGTGGGTTTTGGTGGTGGCCTCGCTGACGAAGAGTTGTTCGCAGATCTCGGCGTTGGAGCGGCCGCGCGCGAGGAGCTCGAGCACTTCGCGCTCCCGTGCTGTCAGCTCTTTCAGCCCGGGTGGTTGGGGCGGGACGCTGGGCGGTTCGCGTCGGGCGAACTCTTCGATCACGGCGCGGGTGACTGCGGGGGCGAGCAGGGCTTCGCCGGCGGCGACGATCCGCACCGCGGCGACGATCTCTTCCGGCGGCGCGTCTTTGAGCATGAAGCCGGAGGCGCCGGCGCGCAACGCCTCGTAGACGTATTCGTCGAGCCCGAAGGTGGTCAGGATCAGGACTCGCGTCGCCGGCTGGGCGCGGACGATGCGGCGAGTGGCCTCGATGCCGTCGAGGATGGGCATGCGGATGTCCATCAGCACCACGTCCGGGCGCAGGCGTCGCGCTTCCGTCACTGCGTCTTCGCCGTCGGCTGCCTCGCCGGCGACCGTGAGCTCGGGTTCGGCTTCGAGGATCTTGCGCAGTCCGACGCGGACGAGCGCCTGGTCGTCGCAGATGAGGACGCTGGTCATCGGATCGGAAGAACGACGCGCACGGTGAAGCCGCGGTCGCCGCGGCGGCCGGCGTCGAGGCGGCCGCCGTAGAGGGCGACCCGCTCGCGCATGCCTGCCAGACCGTGCCCGCCACCGGTCACGGCTGCGGGGGCGCCCGCGCCGTCGTCCGCGACCTCGAGCTCGAGCTGATCGGGGCTGTAGCGGACACGGACGGTCGCGCGCGCCTCCCCGGCGTGCTTGAGCGCGTTCGTCAGTGCCTCCTGCACGATCCGGTAGGCGGAGAGCTCGACTCCGAGCGGCAGCTCGCGCCGTTCGCCCTCGATCTCGATCTCGACCGGGAGGCCGGCATCGGACACCTGGGCGACGAGGCGCGGCAGGTCGGCGAGGGAGGGCTGCGGCGAGAGCGGGTCGCTATCGGCGGAGCGGAGCATGCCGACGAGGCGGCGCATCTCGGTCAGTGCGCCTCGCCCGATCTGTTCGATCGTCTGCAGCACCTCGCGCGTCGATCCGCTTCCTCCATCGAGGATGCGCCGTTCCGCGCCGGCCTGGACGACCATCATCGAGACGTGATGGGCGATCGCGTCGTGCAGCTCCCGCGCGATCCGCGCCCGTTCCTCCACCACCGCTTCCCGGGCGGCGAGGTCGCGCTCCCGTTCGGCCAGCTCGGCGCGGCGTTCCCGGTCGCCGAGGATGCGCCGGACGAGCAGCATCACCACCAGCACGACGACCACGAACAGGGTGCCGCCGCGCGTCGTCCTGCCCGGCGTAAGCACCGCGGTCAGGACGAAGAGGCCGGCTCCGAGCAGGAAGCGCCGGGTCGGAGTCCAGGCGGCGAGCGCGTAGAGGGCGCAGAACTCGGCGATCGGATACGCGGGCGCCTGCGGGTCCCAGAGCCAGTGGTCGAAGGCGCCGACCACCGGGATCCCGGCTCCGACGAGCAGCGGGAAGCGGCGGCGTACCGCGAGCGGCAGCGTCATCGTCGCGCCGAGCAAGGCGACCACGACCCGGTTGCCGCCGCCGTCGCCGCGGAGGAGCGCCTCGAGGACGGCGTCGAGGGCGAGCACGACCGCGAGCAGACGATCGACGGCTACCGGATCCGGCCGACGCGCCAGCACAGCGGCAAGACGAGCACGCACGACCGGGACGTTAGAGCGGTCGTCGCCGTCTGTCATCAGCCGGCCGGCTGATCTGCAGCCCTCGAAAGATCAGCCCGGCGGCCGATGCGCAAATCGGCCCTGCCGCCGACGACGCCCGCCGCGCCGCCTCCTAGCGTCGCAAGGGTCAGCAAGCGCGAAGGAGGCATCCGAAGATGAACAAGCTCGTCCGGCTCGTCCCGCTCGCCGGTCTCGTCTACCTGATCCTCGAGGTGGCCGGGAACGGCTCGATCGGCGCTTTCCCCGACGAGAACACGCCGCTCGTCAAGCTCGAGACCTTCTACCGGGCCCATCACGCAGGGGTCGAGCGGGGCGGCGTCATCCTCTCCTGGGCAGCACCCTTCTTGGCGCTGTTCGCGGTCTCGCTCTGGGCACGGCTCCGCCGCAGCGATCTGCACCCGTTGATCGGTGGCGCCGTGCTGCTCGGCGCCGCGCTCACCGTCGCAGCCGAGTTCGCAAGCGCCGGCACGTACTCGCTGCTCGGCGCCGTCGGCGGCAAGAGCGTCATCACCCCGGCCGCGCTGCAGGCCCTGCACGTGCAAGGAGCCGGCGGTGGCCCCATCACCGGCAACGGCGGCCTGATGATCCTGCTGCTCGCCGTTACGGCCGCCGGGATCGCCACACGTGCCCTGCCGCGCTGGCTCTCGTGGAGCGCACTCCCGCTCGGGCTGCTCCAGCTCACGCCGCTCGGCTTCTACGCCGGCGTGATCTTCTGGCTCTGGGCCGGGGTCGCCGGGATCTACATGGCGCTGCGGCCCGCCACGGCAGGCAGGGCGACGGCCGGCTCCCCTGCGTTCGCGCGCTGAGCGATGGCGGTTCGGGAGGGTCGCAGTTGCGACCCCTCCCGAACGCGAGCCCGGATACTCCGCTCGGGCGGCGACGCCTCGTCAGGCGCGAGCGACGGCCGTTGTCGCGGGTGCCTGCCGTCGTTGTCCGCGCAGGAGGGCGATGCTCGCGGCGACGACCCAGGCGAGCCAGAGCAGCTGCGAGAACTGGCCGGCGTTGTCGAGCGAGAGCGGTGTGAACACGAGCGTGTAGACGACGATCGCGAGCGCCGACCAGCCGAGCGCGCGCCTGCCCGCCCCCACAGCAAGGATTCCGGCGGCGGCGAGGAAGGCCGCGGTGATGAACCAGCCGCCGACGTAGACGGACTGGTTGAAGGTCGACAGCACGCGTGCGCTCTGGACGCTGATCCCGTGGCCGGCCAGGTAGGAGAGCGCGTTCATCCCGGAGAGCGCGACGACGCCGGCTCCCGCGTTGACGTAGGCGGCGGCGCGGACGACCGAGCCGAGCAGGCCGCCGCCGAGCTTGTCCGCTGCCCAGACGGCGAAGGCGAGGAAGAAGGCGATGCTGACCGTCTCCATGTAGGCGCCGGCCCAGACGCCGCTGCCGACCGGCTTCGCGATCGCGGCGGCGAGCTTTGCGGCCGTGGTGGAGATGGTGATGTCGTGTGTCTTGCCGGTGGCCATGGCGAGGAACGTGCCGCCCAGCTCGAGCACGACGAAGGCGATGCCGCAACTGGCGAACAGGCGGTCGTGGAGTCGTGTCATCGTGGTCTCCTTCCGAGATTGCTGACTGCGCCGACGCTAGGGCGGCGGCGGCGCGGCGTCGTCGGCGCGCGAGGCGAACCGCGGTAACCCGGGAGTGGGAACTTCGCGTTCGCCGAGTCCGCCTGGAGGTTGACGACACGGCGCGGAAAACGTTCTAGCGTTGCGATCGTGCGCGCCGAATCGCTGCGATCGAGGCTTCCGCGGGTCGACGGGACGATCGTGGATCGGATCGTCGCCGTCTGCCTGCTCGCCGCCGGTGAGTTGGAGGTGTGGCTGAGCCAAGACGCCGGCGGTCACCGGATCGTCGGAGCCGTCGCGGCGGTGCTGGTGGCCGGTGCGATCGCGTTCCGCCGGCGGCAGCCGCTGCTCGTCGGCCTGCTCGCGCAGGTGATGATGTCGGTCGAGTTCGGCATCTCGTCCCACATCGAGGTGCTCTCGACCTCTGCCGCCTGGGTATGCGACGTGTACGCCCTGGCCGTCTGGACGACGCCGCGCCAGTTTCGGCTGGGGATCGCCGCGATCTCGCTCCTGATCGTCGTGCCGTTCGCCGGCATCTACTCCCACCCTCACAGCGCGGCTTTCTTCGGCATCGCGCTGCTCGTAGCGATGCTGATCACTCGCCGCGTACTCGGCGACCGCGACCGCCGCCTTCGCCTGGCCGACCGCGAGCGCGACCTCGCCGCACGCGAGGCTGTCGTCGCCGAGCGGACGCGGATCGCGCGCGAGCTGCACGACGTCGTCGCGCACAGCGTCAGCGTGATGGTCGTGCAGGCGCAGGCCGGGCCGCGGCTGCTCTCGGCGCCGGAGGCGGCAGGCGAGGCGTTCCGGTCGATCGAGACGACCGGCCGGGAGGCGCTCGTCGAGCTGCGGCGGCTCCTGGGGGTCCTCCGCGGCGGCGACGACGGGCCGGCGACCTCCCCCCAGCCCGGGCTTGCTCGGCTCGAAGCGCTCGTGGAGCAGGTGCGCGAGGCGGGCCTGCGAGTCGACCTGCGCGTCGAGGGCGAGCCGGTACAGCTGCCTGCCGGCGTCGATCTCTCCGCCTACCGGATCGTGCAGGAGGCTTTGACGAACACGCTCAAGCACGCCGGCCGTGCCGAGGCCGAGGTGATGGTGCGCTACAACGCCTCTGCCCTCGAGCTGGAGGTGCTCGACAACGGGACCGGCCCGCCCCCTCACCCGAACGGCACTGGCCACGGGCTCGTCGGGATGCGCGAGCGCATCGCCCTCTACGGCGGCAGCTTCGAAGCTGGAAGCCGCAACGGCCACGGCTTCGCGATCCGGGCGCGGCTGCCGCTCAGCCCGGAGCCGGCCGCGTCGGAGCCGGCCGCGTGATCCGCGTCCTGATCGCAGACGATCAAGCGCTCGTCCGCACAGGCTTCCGCGTCATCCTCGACGCCGAGCCCGACCTCGAGGTCGTCGGCGAGACTCCTGACGGCCGGGCGACGATCGAAGCAGCCGCCCGGCTGCGGCCGGATGTCGTGTTGATGGACATCCGCATGCCGAATCTTGACGGGATCGAGGCGACGCGACGAATCGCAGCCGCACGAGCGCCCGGGCCGCACGTCCTGATCCTCACCACGTTCGACCTCGACGAATACGTCTACGAGGCACTGCGGGCCGGTGCGAGCGGCTTCCTGCTCAAGGACGCAGGCGCCGACGAGCTGCTGCACGCCGTTCGCGTCGTCGCCGCCGGCGAAGCACTGCTGTCACCCTCGATCACGCGGCGGCTGATCGCCGACTACGCGCGCCGGCCGCCCCAGAGCGAACGGCCGGCGGCGCTGGGCGAGCTGACACCACGCGAGCTAGAAGTGCTCCGCTTCGTCGCACGCGGCCTCTCCAACTCCGACATCGCGCGGCGACTCGTGCTCGGAGAAGCGACGGTGAAGACCCACGTCGCCCGCATCTTCCAGAAACTCGACCTCCACGACCGCGCACAAGCTGTCGTCATGGCTTACGAAACCGGACTCGTCGCGCCGGGCGACCTGGCCACGACGGAGTGAGCGCGTTTCAGTCGCCGGGCCGGATCAACCCGCTCTCGTAGGCGACGACGACCGCCTGGGCGCGGTTGCGGAGGTCGAGCTTGTCGACCACCCGGTCGATCCATTCATCGACCGTCATCGCTGTTCTCCTTTGCTCGGGTCGGTGACTGCGGCGACGGGTGACCCGAGACATGCCCGCAGCCGGTTGCCGATCGTCGAGGAGTGCGTACGGGTCGGCTGGCTCGTCATCGTTCCCGACCGCTGTCGGTGAGCGCATCCGCCAGCAGTTC
>DATEHY010000104.1:0-52084 GCA_035279325.1 Gaiellaceae bacterium | reverse complement strand
CGCCGACCGTGTGCACGTCCACCGACGGCAGCCTGATCGGCAGGCCGCCGACCTCGCGCTCGGACACCCGCGCGGCGCGGCCGCCGGGGAGCAGGCAGACGTCGGTCGAGGTGCCGCCCATGTCGAAGGCGATCGCGTGCTCGAAGCCTGCACGGCGCGCGACCAGACCCGCGCCCACGACGCCGCCGGCCGGCCCGGAGATGAGCAGCCGGGCCGGATGTTCGGCGGCTTCGCCGGCGGGAAGGACGCCGCCCGAGGAGAGCATCACCACCGGCTCCGGGAGCCCGGCCTCGGCTGCTGCGGCGGCGAGCGCGCGGAGATAGCGCGCGGTGACGGGCGCGAGGTAGGCGTCCGCCGCCGTCGTCGACGCCCGCTCGTACTCCCGGAACTCGGGCGCGACCTCGTGCGACGCGACGACGTGGACGCCGGGATGGCGTCGCCGCAGCTCGTCCGCCACGGCACGCTCGTGGGATGCGTCGCGGAAGGCGAAGAGAAGGCACACCGCGACCGCCTCCGCGCCGTCGAGGTCGGGCAGGGAATCGAGCGCGAGCGGATCCAGCTCTCCCGCGGGACCGAGCCGGCCGCGCACACCGTGGCAGCGCTCGAGCGGCACCAGCGGCGCCGGATGCTCCGCGCAAAGGCGGTAGAGATGCGCCCGCGTCTGGCGGCGCAGGTGAAGCAGATGCTCGAAGCCCGCGTTGCCGAGGTACGCGGTCCGCGCGCCGCGCCGCTCGAGGAGCGCGTTCGTCGCGACGGTGGTGCCGTGCGCGAAGCGCTCCAGCGCAATCGCGTCGGCACCGACGGCGCGCGTGGCGGCGAGCACCGATTCCTCCTGCCGTGCGGCGGTCGGCACCTTGGCCGTCCGGATCCCTCCCTCCTCGACGAGAACTGCGTCGGTGAACGTGCCGCCGACGTCGACGCCGAGGATCGCCACGTCCGTACTCTGCACCGGCAGTGGCGATTCGCGCGTTTCTCTTCGACTTCGACGGCCTCATCCTCGACACGGAGCTCGCGGCCCGCGCGGGCTGGGAGCAGCTCTACCGCGAGCACGGGCACGAGCTGCCGGCCGACCTGTGGGCGACGCTGGTCGGCACCACGCACGCGCCGTGGAGCCCGATGGCCCACCTCGAGGAGCTCGTCGGGGAGCCGCTCGAGCGCGACGCCCTCAACGAGCGCCGACGTACGCACGAGCTCGCGCTCATCGAGGCGGAAGAGCTGCGCCCCGGCATCGCGGACTACCTCGCGGCGACCCGGGAGCACGGGCTCAAGCGCGCGATCGTCTCCAGCTCGAATCGCGACTGGGTCGACATGCACCTCGAGCGGCTCGAGGAGGCGGTCGGCTGGGATGCGATCTGCACCGCCGACCGCGACCCCGTGCGCGCGAAGCCCGCGCCGACGCTCTACCTCGAGGCGCTCGACCTGCTCTCGGTGGCCGCGGACGAGGCGGTCGCGTTCGAGGACTCGCCGAACGGCGTCCTCGCTGCGAAGGCCGCCGGGATCTTCTGCGTCGCGATCCCGAACGAGGTGACGCGCGACCTCGGGCTCGAGGAGGCCGGCGCCGATCTCGTCCTCGACTCGCTCGCCGACCTGCCGCCCGAGGCCTTGTTCAGACGGTTCGCAGCGGATTAGGCTCGCCTCATGGCTTCCTACGAATCGGCCCACATCGACGACATGGCCGCCGAGCAATGGCCGCACTGGATCCCGATCCGGTACCACTTCGGGATCGAGACGTTCGGGATGAACGCCTACCGCCGCAACGACGGCGAGGCGGTGGTGCCAGAGCACGACGAGTCGGCGAGCGGGGCGCCCGAGCTCTTTTACGTCGCGAACGGCCACGCGACGTTCTCGCTCGACGGCGACGAGATCGACGCGCCGGCGGGAACGTGCGTCTGGGTGAAGGACGCCGCCGCGACGCGCGGGGCGACCGCGAAGGCCGACGGGACGCTCGTGCTCGCGGTCGGCGCGGCAGCCGCCGGTCAGGCGTACGCCCCCCCGGGCTGGGACACCCGGTACCTCGAAGACGGCTCCTAGCCCGCTAGCCTCGGGGCGGAGCGGCCGGGCCCGGTGGCCCAGCGGGTCTTCAAAACCCGTACGGTCGTGCAGCCCACGGCTAGGTCGGTTCGACTCCGGCGCCGCTCCGTCACGGGCTGGTCGGGTCGCCGCCGCAGGTTCGATTTCGCGGCCGCCGGGGCAGCAGGAGCCAATGGGTTTCCTCATCGGCATCATCGTCACGGCCGTCGGCTTCATCCTCGCGCTCGCGGTGCACCCGGCGAATCCCGGATCGGTCGACGTCAACACCGTCGGCTGGATTCTCGTCGTCGTCGGCCTGGTCGCCGTGCTCGCCGACCTGCTCCTCTGGTCGTCGTGGGGGCCCGGTTACCTGCGTCGCCGCACGTACGTCGCCCAGGGACCGGGCTACGGGACGTATCCGCCACGCCGCGGGTACCCGCGTCGCCGCGTGATCGAGGAAGAGGAAGCCGGGCCGCACGGCCCCGGCTACTAGCGGCCTCCGGCTACTCGGGGCGCATCTCGTCGAGGGCCGCGCGGCCCTCCTCGTGCACGCGCCTGCGCCGGTCCTCCGGCGATTCCGGCTCGTCCTCTGCCGTCGGCTCGGCGGGCGGCTCCTCGACGACCTGCTCGCTCGCGGCCTCCGCCGAGCGTGACTCGGCGAGCTTCTCGCGCAGCTCGGCGGCGCGTGCGTCCGGCTCCGCCGGCCCGGTCTCCGGCGCAACCCGCGGCCGCCGTCGCAGCAGCCGGTAGGCGGTGATCCCGCCGACCGTTCCACCGATCCACCCCACCAGACGGCGCATGCGGCGATGCTACAGTGACCGCCGCTTCCTGCCCCGTCATCGTGCCGTTCCGTCCCGAGCGGCGCCGGCAGTCGGGGCCGACATCGAGACCGTGGGAAGGGAGGACATCGGGACGTGACGACCTACGAAATCTTGCTGCTGCTGGACCCCGAGCAGGCCGAGGCCCGCCAGGAGGACATCGTCGCGCGCGCGCGCGACCTCGTCGAGAAGGGCGGCGGCGCCTGGCACAGCCACGACGCCTGGGGCCGGCGGCGTCTCGCCTATCCGATCGCGCACAAGGAGGAGGGCGTCTACCACCTCGTCGTGTTCGACGCCGAGGCCTCGACGCTCGAGGAGATCTCCCGCGTCCTCAAGATCGAGGACGCCGTACTGCGGCACATGGCGACGCGCCACATCGCGGGATCCCGCACGAGCGCACCGCGCGACGAGGCTGCCGCGCCCGTCGCGACCCCCGCAGACGCGGCGGCGCCCGAAGTGCCGACGCCCGAAGCGGCAGCGCCGGAAACGACCGTTTCGGAAGACGACGAGCCGGAGTACGCTGGCGCGGAAGAAGAGCAGCCGGCCGAGGAGGAGGAGTAAGACCATGGCGAACATCAACCGCGTCGTTCTCGTAGGCAACCTGACGAAGGATCCGGAGTTGCGGCACACCCCCGGCGGGACGCCGGTCTGCAGCCTGCGGGTGGCGGTGAACAGCCGCCGGCGCGACGAGTCGGGCCAGTGGGTCGACAAGCCGAACTACTTCGACGTCTCCGTCTTCGGCAACCAGGCCGAGAGCTGCACGCAGTACCTCTCGAAGGGCCGCCCGGTCGGCATCGACGGCCGGCTCGACTGGCGCGAGTGGGAGGCGACAGACGGCTCCGGCAAGCGCCAGGCCGTGCAGATCATCGCCGAGAGCGTCCAGTTCCTCGGCAGCCGCGGCGACGGCGACTTCGGAGGCGGCGGCGGCAACCAGTTCGTGCCCGCGGGCGCCGGCCAGCAGGAGAGCCCCGACTTCCCGGCCGCGGCCGACGACGACATCCCGTTCTAGGAGAAGCATGGCCAGAGAGAAGACTCAGCAACAGCGCAGGCGGCCCGGTGGGCCGGCCGGCCAGATCAAGCGCCGCAACTGCTTCTTCTGCAAGGAGAAGATCGCGGAGATCGACTACAAGAACGTCAACCAGCTGCGCCGCTACATCTCCGAGAAGGGGAAGATCCGCAGCCGCCGCATCACCGGCGCGTGCCGCCGGCACCAGGTGCAGGTGGCAGCGGCGGTGAAGCGCGCGCGCGAGATGGCGCTGCTGCCGTACGTCGCCGAGGGAGCCGAGGATCGCGAGCGCGGCGGCGGACGGCGCGACCGTGGCGACCGCGGCGACCGGGGAGACCGCTGAGGATGGAGGTCATCCTCCTCTCCGACGTCGATCACGTCGGCCTTCGCGGCGACGTCGTCTCGGTGGCACGCGGTTACGCGCGCAACTACCTCCTCCCGCGGAGGCTCGCCGAGGAGGCGACGCCGGCGCGGGTGGCGGAGCTGCAGAAGCGCGACACGCTGCGCGCGCGTCACGAGGCGAAGAACGCCGAGCAGGCCCAGGAGATCGCGGACGTCCTTTCGCGGGCGGTGTTGCGCTTCGAGGTCAGGGCCGGGCCGACCGGCTCGCTCTTCGGCTCGGTGACGCCGACCGACATCGCCGACGAGCTGTGGAGCTCGCAGAAGGTCCGCGTCGACCGGCGCAAGATCGAGACCGACCCGATCAAGCGGATCGGCCGCTACGAGATCCCGATCGGGCTCTTCGAGGACGTGCGCGTCGAGGTCAGGACCGAGGTCTTCCCGGAGGGCGGCGAGCTGCCGTCCGACGAGGAGCTCGCGGAGCTGGAGGCGGCCGAGCGCGCCGAAGAGGAGGCCGACGCTCCCGAGCCGTCCGTCGAGCTCGAGGAGATCCTCGCCGAGGTCGACGCAGCCGAAGCGGCCGAGGCAGAAGAGGCGCAGGCCGCAGAGGGCGACGAGGCGGAAGCGGAGCCCGAGCCCGAGTGGCGGGCCGACGCGGACGCCGCACTCGCTGAGGAGTAGCTCGGCACCGTCCACACCGCCCTGCTGAGGGCTGTGGATCTCTCCAGGAAAGTCCCGCTCCGAGCGGGTCTTCCATCCCCAGGCGCGCCGTCCGGCGCGCCTGCCACTATGCCTGTTTCTCCTGCAAATGGCCAAAAACGACCTGTTCACAACGGACATTCCCACAGCTGGAAAGCCGGCCGGCGGCGTGCTGGAATCGGCGGGCATGTCGCTCGCCCCCGTTCCGACGCCGACGTCCGTCCCCGGCGCCGTCCCGCCGCAGAATCTCGAAGCCGAGGAGTCGGTCCTCGGCGCGATGATGATCACGTCGAACGCGATCGCCGCGGTCACCGAGGTCCTCGTCGCGAGCGACTTCTACCGCGAGTCGCACGCAAAGATCTACCGCGCGGCGCTCCAGCTGTACGGCAAGAACGAGCCGGTCGACGCGATCACGCTCACGAACGAGCTCGAGCAGCGGGGCGAGCTGGAGGAGGTCGGCGGAAGGGTCCGGCTGCACGAGTTGGCCCGGCTCGTGCCGGCGACCGCGAACGCCCGGCACTACGCGGAGATCGTCCACGAGACGGCGACGCTGCGCGGCCTGATCACGGCCGGCGGCGAGATCGCGCAGCTCGGCTGGGCACGTGAGGGAGAGCCCGCCGAGCTCGTGGCGCGTGCCGAGCAGCTCGTCTTCGAGCTCGCAGAGCGCCGCACCGACGGCGAGCTCGTCCTCTTCAAGGACACGCTCGTCGAGACGTTCCAGCGGATCAGCCACCTCTACGAGTCCGGCGCCGACGTCACGGGCCTCGCGAGCGGCTTCAAGGATCTCGACAAGATCACCGCCGGCTTCCAGCCCGCGAACCTCGTGATCATCGCGGCGCGCCCTTCGATGGGCAAGAGCGCCTTCGCCCTCGAGATCGCGAACCACGTCGCCGTCGACCTGCAGACGCCGTGCGCCTTCTTCAGCCTCGAGATGTCGCGGCAGGAGGTTGCCCAGCGGCTGATCTGCTCGCGCGGCAAGGTTGACGCGCACCACATCCGCACGGGCAAGCTCTCGAAGGACGACTGGCCGCGCCTGGCGCAGGCCTGCGGCCAGCTCGAGTCTGCGCCGCTCTTCGTCGACGACACCCCGGCCCTGAGCCTGCTCGAGCTCCGCGCCCGCGCCCAGACGCTGAAACGCCGCCAGCCGGACCTCGGGCTCGTCGTCGTCGACTACCTCCAGCTGATGACGACAGGCCGCAGCGAGGAGAGCCGTCTGCAGGAGGTGTCGTCGATCTCACGCGGCCTGAAGGAGATCGCGAAGGACCTCGATCTCCCGGTCGTGGCGCTCTCGCAGCTCAACCGCTCGCCGGAGCAGCGGCACGACAAGCGGCCGATGCTCTCGGACCTGCGCGAGTCGGGCTCGATCGAGCAGGATGCCGACCTCGTCATGTTCCTCT
The DNA here is from genome assembly GCA_035279325.1 of Gaiellaceae bacterium. GTDB lineage: Bacteria > Actinomycetota > Thermoleophilia > Gaiellales > Gaiellaceae > Palsa-739. Next base: position 45,815 of record DATEHY010000104.1, on the reverse strand, counting down.
ACCGCGAGGAGTACTACGACCGCGACGAGACCGACGACAGCAACAAGGGCGTCGCCGAGGTGATCGTCGCGAAGCACCGCAACGGCCCGACCGGCGACTTCAAGGTCGCCTTCATCAGCAAGTACGCGAAGTTCGCCAGCCTTGCCCACTGACCTCACAGCGAAGTGCCTCGGCTGCGGGCGCGAGTTCGCAACCGAGCAGGTCGTCCTCCTCGGCCAGACGTTTCCGGCCGAGCGCTACTGCGAGCTGTGCCGCGCCACCGAGCAGGTCGTCGACGAGCAACGCCGGGCCGACGTGCGCTGGGCGCGCGTGCGAGTTCCCTCCGCGTACGACGAGTGCACCTTCGAGAACTTCGAGCCGGTGCCCGACACGCGCAACGCCCTCGCCGTCTGCCGGCAGTGGACGAAGGAGTTCCGGGCCGGCACCGACCTCCGCCAGGGCCTCCTGTTGCGCGGCAATCCCGGCGCCGGGAAGACGCATCTCGCGGTGGCGATCCTCCGGGAGGTGATCTGGAGCGACCGCGAGCCGAGGCCGACGGCGCTCTTCCTCAACGTGCCCGGCTGGCTGAACGCCCTGCGCGAGAGCTACGGCGACGGCGAGCCGCCGCCGAACCCGAGCGGCTACGAGGTCGTCGTGCTCGACGACCTGGGCGCGGAGGACTGGTCGAGCTGGGCCCGCGACCGCATCTACAACCTCGTCAACCAGCGCGAGCAGCAGCGGCGGCTTGTGATCGTGACGACGAACCACGAATGGCGCGAGCTCGCAAGCCGCGTCGGTGCCCCGACCGCGAGCCGCCTCCGCCGGCTCGCGCGCGAGGTCCATGTCGACGCGCGCGACGACTATCGCGAGCGCGCCGCCGCGTAGCTCACGAAGCTGACGCTTCGCTCGCTGGGAGACGGAACTCCGCGCGCCCGAGATTGCGATCTCGGGTGCGCTCCATGCCGTTTCTGCTTTTCATGTCCTGTGGCGGGCGTTCTCTGTTGTGCGCTCGCGCGCGGCGGAAGCCGGCGCGAGCGCGGTGCGGCCTGCGGCTAAGTCCCAGCTTCGCTGGAGCCTTAGCCTCCGGCCCTTGATGGGTCATTGGTTCAACCGTTTCGGCCCTCTGTAGCGTCGAGGCGGCGGCGTAACGAGGCGTTACGCCGCGGCGGACCAGCGGGCGAGCGCGCAGAGCCCGCTCGCCCGCGACAGAACGAAACGCCCGAACCACGCGAACCCAGACAAGCCCTACTGCACGGAGCAGACCCGAGACCGCGTCTCGGGTCTGCGCAGTTCCTTAGCCCAAGCGAGCGAGTGCGAAGCACTCGCGAGCTAGAGTCGCGGGGTGCCCGCAACAGTCATCGTGGGCGCGCAGTGGGGAGACGAGGGGAAGGGCAAGATCGTCGACCTGCTCGCCCAGAACTCCGACGTCGTCTGCCGCTACCAGGGCGGGCCGAACGCCGGCCACACCATCGTCGTCGGCGCCGAGACGTACAAGATCCGGGCGCTGCCGAGCGGCATCGTCCGCGGCACGCCGTGCGTGATCGGCAATGGCTGCGTCGTCGACCCGGAGGTGCTCATCGCCGAGCTCGACGAGTTCGAGCGGCGGGGCCATCCGACCGGCGAGGTCTATCTCTCCGGCAACGCGCACCTGATCATGCCGTGGCACGTCGCGATCGACCGGGCGAGCGAGCGCCGGCTCGGCAACCTCGCGATCGGGACGACCAAGCGCGGGATCGGCCCGTGCTACGCCGACAAGGCGATGCGGCTCGGGATCCGCGTCCAGGACATCCTCGACGCCAAGATCCTGCGCCAGAAGATCGAGGTCGCGCTCGCCGAGAAGAACCTCTGGCTCGAGCGCGTCTACGAGACGGAGCCGTTCGACCTGGAGACGATCGCGGCGCGGTACGAGGGCTACGCGCAACGGCTCCGCCCCTACGTCGCGGACACGTCGCTCTACGTCGACACGGCTCTCCGGGACGGTAAGCGCGTCCTCTTCGAGGGTGCGCAGGCGACGCTGCTCGACCTCGACCACGGCACGTATCCGTTCGTGACCTCGTCGAACCCGGTCGCGGCGAGCGCGGCGACCGGCGTCGGGATCGGGCCGCGGAGGATCGACCGGGTCGTGGGCGTCACGAAGGCGTACGTCACCCGCGTCGGCGAAGGGCCGTTCCCGTCCGAGATCGCGGGCCCGGACCAGGAGCGGATGCGCGAGCTCGGCGGCGAGTACGGGACGGTCACCGGCCGCGAGCGGCGCTGCGGCTGGCTCGATCTCGTCGCGCTCCGCTACGCAGTGCGCGTGAACGGGATCGACCAGCTCGCGCTGACGAAGCTCGACGTGCTCTCCCATTTCGACGAGCTCCCCGTTTGCGTCCGCTACCGCACCCGCGACGGCTCGGAGACGCGCGACTTCCCCGCGCACCAGAGCGACTTCCACGCGGCCGAGCCCGTGTACGAGGTGCTGGAGGGCTGGGAGGAGCCGCTCGACGGCTGCTCGACGGTCGACGAGCTTCCGGCCGCGGCGCGCGGCTACGTCGACTTCGTGGAACGCGAGCTCGACGTCGAGGTCGCGCTCGTCGGCACGGGCGCCGAGCGCTCCTCCGTGCTCACCCGGGCGTGACGGCTGCGGCGAAGGCGCGCGCCTTCAGCTCGAACGGCCCCTGAGGACTCCCGAGCCGCCGGAACAGCTCCTCGTGGGCGCGGTCGCGCTGCTCGCCGTCGAGTGAGGCGAGCCACTGGCCGGCCGGGCCGACGCCGCGGCTCATCGCCCGGAAGAACTCCTCGAAGCCGCCATAGCCGGCCGTCACGTCGAGCTCGGCCGACTCGACGTCGCCGAGCGGCGCGAGCAGCTCGTCGATCTCCTCCGCCGTCCGGTAGCGGCGCGGCTCGGATGCGCGTGACGCCCCGACGACCTCCGCCGCTCCGTCGATCGCCGCGAACATCTCGACCTCCGCGACTCCCCACATGCAGACCGCGACCCGTCGAGCCACCCGCGCCATCTCCGCCACAGCGGCGGGCGCGTCGGAGACGAACGCGATCACGAGCTGCGCGAGCGCCACGTCGAAGACCTGGTCTCCCCACGGAAGCGACTCCGCGGGAGCCTGCTCGACCTGGAGGCTCGGGAACCGCTCGCGGAGCACGGCGACGAACTCGGGCGACGGATCGGCCGCCGCGACCTCCGCGCCGCGGGAAACGAACTCGCCGGTCAGCGCCCCCGTTCCTGCGCCGACGTCGAGCGCGCGCATGCCCGAGCGCACGCCCGCGAAGTCCGCGAACAGCGGGGCGAGCCGCGTCGAGTAGCGGCCCATGAAGTCGTCGTAGGCGTCGCCGTCGACGCGAAAGACACCGCTCATCGTGCGAGCGTATCGAGGTCGGCCGCAGTGTTCACGTTGAGAAGGAGCCGCTCCTCGAGCTCGATGCGCGCGGTGTCGAGGCCGTCGAGGACGGTGCGGAGGCGGCGCTCGCCGGCCTCGAAGGCCGGGAGCGACCGCCGTCCGACCGCACACGGGAGCGGCCCCGCCTGCGCGACGGCGGCCTCGCGGCAGGCCCCGGCCAGCAGCCGGAGCGCCGCAGCCGTCAGGAGGGGCATGTCGACGGGAATCACGACCGCGACGTCGCTCGTCGCCGCACGGAGCCCGGCCGCGATCGCCGCGACCGGACCGGTTCCTTCATCGGCCAGCGCCGGGAACGGCAGCCCGTCGCCGTGACCGACGGCGATCCGCTCGTCGCACACCTCGCCGAGCAGCCGCCAGGCGCGCTCGGCGAGCGCCTCCCCGTCGAGCTCCGCGAGCGCCTTCGGCGACCCGAAGCGGCTGCTCGAGCCGCCGACGAGCAGGATCCCGCTCAGGCCGTGATCCGCCACGGCTCCGTGTAGACGTTGACGGAGCCGCCGCGGACGAAGCCGCAGAGGGTGATCCCGCGGTCGCCCGCCAGGTCGACCGCGAGGCTCGACGGCGCTCCGACGGCGACGAGGAGCGGACAGCCGGCGACGGCGGCCTTCTGGACGAGCTCGAACGAGAGCCGGCCGCTGACGCAGAGCACGTGCTCGGCGAGCGGCAGCAGCCCCTCGCGAAACGCCCAGCCGACGACCTTGTCCAGCGCGTTGTGCCGCCCGACGTCCTCTCGCACGCACAGGGGCTCGCCCGCGGCGGAGAAGAGCCCCGTGGCGTGCAGGCCGCCGGTCGCGGCGAACGCCGCCTGCGCCTCGCGCAGACGGTCGGGCAGGGCCGCGACGAGCGACAGCGGCAGCCGCAGGTCCGACTCGACCCGCGGCGCCTCGACCGCGACCGCCTCTAGCGCCCCCTTCCCGCAGACGCCGCACGAGGAGGAGGTGTAGAAGCTGCGCTGGAGCCGCGCCGGATCGAAGCCGGAAGCGTCGACCTCGACCGCGTTCGCCGCGAGATCGGCGGGCAGGCGCGCCTCCTGCGGCTGCAGCCCTTCGGAGAGGCAGAAGCCGAGCGCGAGCTCCTCGTCGTGCCCGGGCGTCCGCATCGTCACCGCGACCGGCCGCCCCGCGATCCGGATCTCGAGCGGCTCCTCGACGGCGACCTGGTCGCGCTCGGTCGCGCCGGCCGGAAGCCGGAGGACGTCGACCGCGGCGGCCGAGTAGGGCGGCGCCTCCATCAGCGCCCGCAGCGTAACCGGGTTCTCAGGCCTCTTCGGCGTCGAGCTCCGCGTCGGCCGTCGCCCGGGTGGCGACGAGATGGTCGAAGACGGCTCGGTAGCCGTTGATCGCGGCGGCGGTGTCGCCGGGCGAGAGGTGGGCCGCGTCGCGCTCCGTCGCCTCGACGATCTCGTGCGCGGCGAGGTACTCGGCGACGACCTCCCGCTCCTCGCCGTCGCGGACGACCGGATCGGTCAGGTCGTAGCCGCTCTCCTCGAGCATCCGGGCCACGAGGCCGTCGAGCTCGGGCAGGGCCTGGGCGGGGTCGGCGCGGAGGTCCTGCTCGAGGGTCTCCCACTCGCTCTCCCAGTCATGGCGGTCGAGTCCAGGGTCGTACATGGCCCAATCCTGCGCACCGCTCCAGAATCGAAACGCGCGGAATAGGATCGCCGGGTGAGGGTGCTGGTCGTCGGGTCGGGGGGTCGTGAGCACGCGCTTGCCTGGTCGCTCTCCCGGAGCGCCGGCGTCGGCGAGCTGCATGCAGCACCCGGCAACCCGGGAATCGCCGCGCTCGCCCACTGCCATCCGGTGCGCGCGGACGATCACGCCTCGCTCGTGTCGCTCGCCCGCGAGCTTCGGATCGACCTCGTCGTCGTCGGGCCCGAGGCGCCGCTCGTCGCGGGCCTCGCCGACGAGCTGCGCCATCGCGGCATCGGCGTCTTCGGACCGGGCGCCGCGGCCGCACGCATCGAGGGCTCGAAGGCGTTCGCCAAGGACGTGCTCGAGGCCGCCGGCGTGCCGACCGCCCGGACGCTGCCCGTCGCGCGGCCGCCGTGCGTGCTCAAGCTCGACGGGCTCGCCGCCGGCAAGGGCGTGTGGGTCTGCCGCACCCAGGAAGAGCTCGACTCCGCGCTCCGGGTCGCGCACGCCTTCGATCAGCCGTTCCATGTCGAGGAGTTGCTCGAAGGGCCCGAGCTCTCGCTCTTCGCGGTCGCCGCGGGCGAGATCGCCGTCCCGTTCCCGCCGGCTCGCGACTACAAGCGAATCGGGGACGGCGACATGGGAGCCAACACCGGCGGGATGGGCTCGTTCTCGCCGCTGCCGGATGTCGCCGACGAGGAGGCGGCGGAGATCCTCGAGGCGGTGCACCTGCCGGTGCTCCGGGAGCTCGCCGCTCGCGGCACGCCGTTTCACGGCCTCCTCTACGCGGGGCTGATGCGGACCGACGATGGGCTGCGCGTGATCGAGTTCAACTGCCGTTTCGGCGACCCGGAGACGCAGTCGCTGCTGCCGCGACTCGAAGGCGACCTCCTGCCGCTGCTCGCCGGCGACCTCTCGCAGCCGCCGGAGGCCGCGGCCCGTGCGGCCGTGACGATCGTGCTCTCGGGCGCCGCCTATCCCGAGCGCGGCGACCAGGGGACGCCGATCGACGGGGTCGAGGACGCCGAGGCGTCCGGAGCGTTCGTCTTCCACGCGGGGACGGCGCTGCACGACGGCCGGCTCGTCACGAACGGCGGCCGCATCCTCGACGTGGTCGGCGTCGGCGAGACGGTCGAGGCGGCGAGAAGCGCAGCCTACGAAGCGGCGGCGCGCATAGATTTCGCCGGCATGCATTTCCGGACCGACATAGCCGCGGATGCCTGACGCCCCGAAGGTCGGGATCCTCGTCGGTTCCGAGTCCGACCGGGAACGGATGCAGAGCGCCACGGCTCTGCTGGACGAGGCCGGCATCGGCTACGAGTTCGAGGTGCGGTCGGCCCACCGCACGCCGGACGCCGTCGCGGAGTACGCGCGCAGCGCCCGCGACCGGGGCCTGCGCGTCCTGATCTGCGGCGCCGGGCTGTCGGCGGCGCTGCCCGGGGCCGTGGCCGCGCAGACCGACCTGCCGGTCATCGGCGTCCCGCTCCGCTCGAGCCTCAGCGTCCTCGACGGGCTCGACGCGCTCCTCGCGATCGCGCAGATGCCGCCGGGCGTGCCGGTCGCGGCCGTCGGCGTCGACAATGCGCGCAACGCGGCCGCGCTCGCGCTGCGCATCCTCCGAGCCTGAGGGCAGCGCTCCCCTCAGCCGACGATGTTCGTTCCGCCCAGCGGAAGGACGACGTGGCCGACTCCCTGCTCGACGAGGGCGTGCATGAGGACACGGTGCGCCTCCGACGGCCGGAGCCCGCAGTCGCAGCTCGGCGTGCCCTGCGTCATCACGCCCGCGAAGCGGACGGCACGGTGATAGCGGCCGCGGGCGATCCGGGCCAGCTCTGCCCACTCGCGCGCCATCGCAACGTTGTAGATCTCCGGTAGCGCCTTCGTATGGCGCAGACCTCCGGCGACGTACCACGCCTGCCGAGCGCTCCAGACCGCGCCGATCCCGCCGTCGAGCGAGCCGTAATCGAACAGCGTGTGACCGTGCACCGCGGCGCGGAAGCCGTGGAAGAAATCGCGCGTCTTCCGGAAGCTCCGGTCCCAGGCCGGCTCGGCGTCGTCGGCCGCGGCGGCCGCGACGTGCGCGTCCAGCCCTCGGCGGGCGAGCTCGCGGCCGAGCCTGTTCGTCTCGCGGGCCCAACGCACGCCGGCGGCGTACGCGCTCGGGACCGAGGGGTGGTAGTTGCTCGTGCCGCGCGCGAGCTCGATGGACGCGGTCGAGCCATCCGACAGGCAGCGGGCGTAGCCGCGCGCGTACGCGAGCATGGCGGTCGTGATCCGGTGGTTCGCCGCGAAGCGGCCCGAGAAGAGAATCGTGCCGTACCCGCCGTGCACGAAGGCCGGCTTGCCGAAGTCGAGCACGACGACGCCGTTCTCGTGCCGGTGCGCGGCGGAACAGCCCTGGGCGTCGAGGATCCATGGATGCACCTTGTGCTCGTAGATCGAGAGAGTCGTCGCGCGCAGCCGGTGCTGCGGCTGGGGCTGCGGCGCGGGCGGAGGAGCCGGCTGCGTTGCGGGCGGCAGCGTCGGGCTGAGCGGGAACGCGTGGAGCGCCTCCAGCCATGCGCGCGGATCGGGGTCGAGGCCGGCGATGAGGCTCGGAGCGTGGCCGGGAGCCCGCGGCGGCTGTGCCAGCGCCCCGCCCGCGACGACGAGGGCGGCCACGAAGGGGGCGGCGACAGCGAACACGTACCTCTTCAAAAGCACCTTCCTACAGGTTTCGCGGGATAAATCCGCGCCAGAGTAGCGTCGTCTTCCGCGACTCGCGGTCCTGTGTCGGAGGGACGGGGCGCCGGCGGACGAGGGCTCTAGACTGGAGCCGTGATCGCCCGCTACTCCCGCCCGGCCATGGCCAGGATCTGGTCGGACGAGGGGAAGCTCGCCACGTGGCTCGAGGTCGAGCTCGCGGCCACGGCGGCCTGGGCGGAGCTTGGGGTCGTCCCCGACGACGCCGCCGGACGCATCGCCGCGGCGACGCCGCCGAGCGCTGCGCGCGTGGCCGAGCTCGAGGCGACGCTCCATCACGACACGGCCGCGTTCGTCGACGCCGTGGCCGAGCAGCTCGGCGAGGAGGGCCGCTGGTTCCACTACGGGCTCACGTCCTCCGACGTCGTCGACACCGCGCTCTCGCTGCAGATACGCGAGGCGGGGATGCTGATCCTGGCCGGAATCGACCGCGCGTTCGCCGTCGTCGTCGGCCGAGCCGAGGAGCATCGCGAGACGCTGCAGATCGGCCGCACGCACGGCGTCCATGCCGAGCCGACGACGTTCGGGCTCAAGCTCGCGGGCTGGGCCTTCGAGCTCGCGCGCGGTCGCGAGCGGCTCACCCGCGCACTCGAGGGAATGCGCGTCGGCAAGCTCTCGGGCGCCGTCGGCACGTACGCCGCGACCGACCCGGAGCTCGAGCGGCTCGCCTGCGAGCGGCTGGGTCTCGAGCCGGCTCCGACGTCGACGCAGATCCTCCAGCGCGACCGCCACGCCGAGCTGCTCACGGCGCTTGCCGTGGTCGCCTCGTCGCTCGACTCGTTCGCCCTCGAGATCCGGCACCTTGCGCGCACCGAGGTCGGCGAGGTGCAGGAGCCGTTCGGCCGCGGCCAGAAGGGCTCGTCGGCGATGCCGCACAAGCGGAACCCGGTCGTCGCGGAACGGCTTTGCGGCCTGGCACGCGTCGTGCGCGCCTGCTCGCTCGTCGGCCTCGAGAACGTCGCCCTCTGGCACGAGCGGGACATCTCGCACTCCTCCGCCGAGCGCGTGGTGATCCCCGACGCGTTCCTCGCCCTCGACTACATGCTCGACCGTTTCGCCTGGCTCGTGGAGGGCCTCGTCGTGCGCCCCGAGCGCATGCGCCGGAACCTCGAGGCGAGCCATTTCCTCTTCTTCAGCCAGCGCGTGCTCAATGCACTCGTCGAGTCGGGCCTCGCCCGGGACGACGCCTACCGTCTCGTCCAGCGCGCGGCGATGCGTGCGTGGGAGGAGGAGCTCGACTTCCGCGAGCTCTGCCGTGCCGACGAGGAGATCGCCTCGCGCGTGGATCTCGCCTCGACCTTCGACCTCGCTGCGTACACGCGCCACATCGACACCGTCTTCAACCGTCTCGAAGCACTCAAGGAGGAGCCGCTACATGCCTGAGACCCACATCGCGTCCGGAAAGGTCCGCGACATCTACGAGATCGACGACGAGCGCCTGCTGCTCGTCGCCTCGGACCGGATCTCGACCTTCGACGTCGTCCTGCCCACCGAGATTCCGGACAAGGGCCGTGTCCTGACGGGCCTCTCCGGCTACTGGTTCACGCTCCTCGGCTCGATCGTGCCGAACCACATGCTCGCCATCCGCGAGGACGGCCGCTCGATGGAGTGCCGGCGACTCGAGATGCTGCCGATCGAGTGCGTCGTCCGCGGCTATCTCGCAGGCTCGGGCTGGAAGGACTACCAGGCGAGCGGCGAGGTCTGCGGGCACCGGCTGCCCGAGGGCCTCCGCGAGTCGGACAAGCTGCCGGAGCCGATCTTCACGCCGGCGACGAAGGCACACGAAGGCCACGACGAGAACATCACGCGCGAGCAGGCAGCGGAGCTGATCGGAGCGGAACGGCTCCGCGAGGCCGAGGAGGTCTCGCTCCGGCTCTACAAGACCGCCGCCGACCACGCGCTGCGCGCCGGAATCATCATCGCCGACACGAAGTTCGAGCTGGGCCTCGACAGCGACGGCAACCTCGTACTCGGCGACGAGGCGCTGACGCCCGACTCGTCCCGCTTCTGGCCCGGCGACACCTACGAGCCCGGCAGGGCGCAGGACAGCTTCGACAAGCAGTACGTCCGCGACTTCTGCGAGACGACCGGCTGGGACAAGACCGATCCCGGCCCCGAGCTACCCGACGACGTCGTGCAGGTGACCCGCGCGAAGTACCACGAGGCCTTCGAGCGGCTGACGACGATCCCGTTCCCCGCGTATCTCGACGACCCCGGCGTGGTGCTCGGGTGAAGGCGACGGTGCTCGTGAGGCCGAAGCCCGGCATCCTCGACCCGCAGGGGGAGGCGGTCGGCTCGGCGCTCGGCCAGCTCGGCTTCGAGGTGACGGACGCGCGGGTCGGCAAGGTGATCGACCTCGAGCTCGAGGCGGCCGACGCCGCGGCTGCCCAGGCCCAGGTGGAGCAGATGTGCGAGCGACTGCTCGCAAATTCGCTGATCGAGTCGTACGAGGTGGCGATCGTTGGCTAGCCCCCAGCCCAGGATCGGCGTGATCACGTATCCGGGCTCGCAGGACGACCGCGACGCGCTGTGGGCGCTCGGCGCGCTCGATGCCGAGGCGGTGCCGGTCTGGCACGAGGAGCACGAGCTCCCGGATCTCGACGCCGTGGTGATCCCCGGCGGCTTCTCGTACGGCGACTATCTCCGCTGCGGCGCGATCGCCCGCTTCTCGCCGGCGACCGCCGCCGTGTGCGAGTTCGCCGAGGCCGGCGGACTCGTGCTCGGCATCTGCAACGGGTTCCAGATTCTCTGCGAAGCGGGGCTGCTGCCCGGGGCGCTCCTGCGCAACGAGTCGCTCCGCTTCGTCTGTCGCGACGTGCCGCTAACCGTGGAGCGGAGCGACCTTCCCTTCACCCGCCGCTGCAGCCTCGGCCAGCGGCTTGTGTTGCCGGTCAAACATGGCGACGGCCGCTACGTCCCTCCGCCGGATCTCGACCCGGCCCAGATTGTGCTCCGCTACGTCGACAATCCGAACGGGTCGGTCGACAGCATCGCCGGCGTCTGCAACGAGGCAGGGAACGTCATGGGCCTCATGCCCCACCCGGAGCACGCTGTGGACCCGCTACTCGGCTCGGATGACGGCGCGCTGCTCCTCGCCTCCCTCGTGGACGCGGCGCGGGAGCGAGTGCTCGCCGCGTACTGAGTAGGAGTCGGGGCTCTACATCCCGAGCGCCTCCGCGAGCGCCGGGTGTTGAGCGAGGGCGGTTCTCAGCCGTCCGACGTCTCGTTCCCGGAGGGTCACCGGGCCGCGAACGCCGCCGCCGGGGCCGGCATAGGAGAACCGGACGAGCCTCTCCCCCTTCGCCGTCTCGAGCAGCTGCACCCTCGACGCGAACCGCTTCTTCCCGGCCTGCTGCGCCAACGTCAGCTCCTCCACGAGATCTGCAGGTCCCCACGGTGTCGCCGCCCTCGTCGCCATGGGACGAAGCTACCCCGAGAAGCGTGACGAGTCTGTGCCGTCTTCCCGGCAAATCGTCAGCGGACGAGCAGGCCGAACGCGTAGCCGGCGCCGATCGACGCCGCCGGGCCGAGCGCCCAGCCCTGCAAGATCGAGAACAGCGTCGAGAGGTGGACGGTCTCGCGGCCGCGCGCGAACCCCGCGCCTGCCATCGCGCCGATCAGGGCCTGGTTCATCGAGGTGAAGAAGCCGAAGGCGACCGCGGTGAGGACGACGCCCGCCTGGACGAGCTGCGCAGCCGTCGCCATCGCCCGGTCGACCTCGACGATCTCGAACGCGACGCGGCGCAGCAGAGGCCTTCCCCACGTGAGGACCCCGAGCGCGATCCCAGCGCCTCCGACGGCCCCCGCCGCAAGCGGGCCGAACGTGCCTGTGCCGACGAGCGCGCCGCTCGCGTTCGAGACGTCGTTCGCTCCCATCGCGAACGCCGCGGCCGCTCCGACCGCGACGAGCGCAGCTCCGATCCTGCCACCGAGCGGCACCCGGTCGAGGGCGAGCGTGAAGAGAAGCCCGAGCGCGATCGCCGCGACGGGCGCGGCCGCCCAGATCCCGACGAGACGGCCGATCGCGCCCCAGCTGACACCCGTCCCGGTCGCGAGCGCCACACCCACGACCGAGAAGACGAGAATCTGAATCGTCGAGGTCGGCATGCGAAACCGGTTGAAGAAGGTCGTCACCGCGAAGGCGACGCCGATCACGACCACCTGCCGGCTCACCGAGAGGCGCCCGTCCGTGAGCCCGGAGCCCACCCGCTTCTCGACCTCGTGGCTCGCGAACGCGGCCCCGAGGAACGCCAGCGGCGCCATCAGGAGCAGGGCCTGCCACGCACCGATGGCGCGCAACGCATGCGGCATCCCCATCACGGCTCCCGTGTAGTGCGCGCCGATGCTCCAGGCGAAGCCGACCGCGAGCACGATGAGCAGCGCCGTCATCGCGCGCGAGGCTACATCCCTTGTCGCCTCGGCCTCCGACCCTGTACCGTCCGCAGCCATGGAGGGTCGCGGAGAGCACGACCCGGGCTACGACGACTGGTTCGACGAGCCCGAGCCGCCGACCGAGACGCAGAGCGCGGTGAGCCGCGGCGCCTACGAGGACGCCGACGAAGTCTGGGTGCTGCCCGAGGAGGACGACCGTCGCGCGCCGGGCCGGCGCGAGATCGTGATCGGCGGCAGGACGCTGACGACCGCCCAGGCGGCGATCATCGGCGTCTCCGTGCTCGCGATCTTCTTCGCGATCCTCGCCGCCGTCGGAGTCTTCAACGGCAAGAGCGCGGCGCTGCCGCCGATCACGACGCCGACGAAGCCGATCTCGACGACGACGCAGACCACGACCCAGCAGAACACGACTCCGGCGAGCGACGTTCCCTCGCAGCCGCTCAACCCCAACGACCAGGGCCCCCAGGTGAAGGTGCTGCAGCGGGCGCTCACGCAGCTCGGCTTCTCGCCGGGCAAGGCGGACGGCGACTACGGGCCGGCGACGAAGATCGCAGTCGAGAAGTTCCAGATCGCGCACAACCTGGCCGAGGACGGCGTCGTCGGGCCGCAGACGCTCGCCGCGATCCAGAGAGCGCTCTCGGGCTAGCGCCTTCTGCTCAGGGCTTGCCCAGGCCGTTCAGCTCCTGCGGGATGAGCAGCTCGAAGCGCGCTCCGTCCGGGCCGCTGTCGTAGACGAGGTCGCCCCCGTGCGCCTGGGCGTACGCGCGCGCGATCGCGAGGCCGAGACCGTGGCCCGTGTCGGGGCCGCCGCGCGCGAAGCGGTCGAAGATCCGTCCCTCGAGCTCCTTCGGGACACCCGGCCCCGAGTCCTCGACGGCCACGCGCAGATGGCGGTCGCGCTGCTGCGCGTAGATCCGGATCGGCGGAGCGCCGTAGCGGACGGCGTTCGCGACGAGGTTCGAGACGACCCGCTCGAGCACGAGGGGGTCGACCACGGCAGCGAGGTCCTCGGGGATCTCGAGCTCGACCGCGTCCTCGGCGACCGCACCCTGGATCACGTCCGTCAGTGCCGCCTTCAGCACCACCGGCCGCGGCTCGACCTTGATGGCCCGCGCGTCGAGGCGCGAGAGATCGAGCAGCTCCTCGAGCAGCCGCCGCAGACGCTCGCCCTGCTCGACGCCGACCCGGAGCAGCTCCTCCCGGAGCTCTTCGCCGAGCTCCGGACCACGATCGACGAGCGTCTTGAGCACGCCGTAGACCGAGGTGGCAGGCGTCCGCAGCTCGTGCGAGGCGATGGCGACGAAGTTCAGCTTGAGCTGGTCGAGCTGGATGAGCTCCTCGTGCACCTGAGCGCGCTCGATCGCGATCGCGACGCGTTCGGCGACGAGCTGCAGCAGCTCGACCTCGTCGCGGGCGAAGCGGCGCGGCGTGAGCGTGCCGACGTGCAGCACGCCGAGCGACGCGCCCCGGACGAGCAGGGGCACGCCGAGCATCGTCTTGAGGTGCTTCTGGCGCAGGATCGGGTTGTAGACGTGGTACTCGTCGACGTCGATGATCATCGGCCGTGCCTCTGCGGCGACGCGGCCGGCGAAGCCGGCGCCGAGCGGGATCCGCACGCCGACCTCCTCCTCGATGCCGAGGGCCGCGCGCGCGACGAGCTCCTGCGTCTCGTCGTCGAGCAGGAGGACCGCGCAGGTGTCGGTGCGGAGGATGTCGCGGATCCTCGGCAGCAAGACGTGGAGCAGCTCGTTCACCTCGAGGTGGGCGAGCGCCGCGTCGGTCACGGCCTGCACGTGCTCGATCCGCTCGCGAGCGGTGCGCTCGGCCTCGAAGAGGCGCGCGTGCTCGATCGCGAGCGCGGCACGGTCGGCCACGAGCTGCAGGAGCTCGACCTCGTCGTCATGGAACGCGCGAGGCACGAGCGAGCCGACATGGAGGACGCCGCGCACCTCGCCCTCGACCACGAGCGGCACGCCGAGCATCGATCTGATCCCCTTCTCGCGCAGGAGCGGGTTGAGCACGTGCGCGTGGTCGACGTCGTCGAGGATCACGGGCCGCTTCTCGGCGGCGATCCTCCCGGCGAAGCCGCTGCCGACCGGCACGCGAACTCCCTGCTCGACCTCCTCCTCGATGCCGATCGCGGCTCGTGAGACGAGCTCCTTCGTGTTCTCGTCGAGCAGGAGGATCGCGCACGTGTCGACCTCGAGGATCTGACAGGTGCGCTCGAGAAGCGCGCTCAGGAGCCCGTCGAGACGAAGGTGCGCAAGGGCCGCGTCCGTGACCGACTGCAGACGCCGGACGTGCTCCGCGGTGGAACCCTCCGGCCACACGGGCCGGGTACTTCCGCAAAGCGGCGAAAGCTATGCCTGGATGTCGCCGGAGAAGCGGCGGAAGAGCACCGCAGAGGCGAGCGCGAGGCCCGCCGCGATCTCGACGAGCCAGACGTCGCGATCGCCGATCGGATCGACGGTCATGCGGCGGACGAGCGGCTCGAGACAGAGCGCGGCGGCCGTCACGAGCGCGCCGGCGATCCTGCGCTTCGTCCGCCACTGCTGCCCGAACCCGCCGAAGAGCGGCCCGGTGACGATGCCTCCGACGAGCACGCCGCGCTCGCTCACGAAGAAGCCGCGGACCGTCGCCGTCGTGATGTGGGCGTGCTCGACCGGGCTGAGCGTCATCAGGCCGTAACCGAGGAGCGCGGCATACGTGCACGCGAGGCCGAGCCAGGCCGCCCGGTGCGGCAGCCGCTGCGTGGCTCCGGCGACGAAAGCCAGGACGAGCCACGGGGCCGAGAGGAGGCTGATGTCGGTCGACCAGTGGAGCGCCCAGAGATGGCCCGAGCCGGAAAGGCTGCCGAGGTACTGGTCTCCGGCGCCGAAGGCGAGGGAGAGCACGAGTGCGATCACGATCCCCATCGCCGCGATGCTAGCCGCGCAAGGCGTCGAGACGCTCGAGGCTCTCCGGAGGCCAGTGCGCCTTCGGGTCGTAGTAGACGTCGAACGACGGCACCCCCTCGGGCAGGGTAACCCAGGGCAGCTTCGAGCGCGTGAAGATGTGCACGTCGGGCGAGACGCTCGCCGGCTCGTCGAGCGTCCCCGCGCGGACGAACGACACCGTCGGACGGGTGTACTGGCTGTAGAGCGCGACCTGGCACTCCGGGCAGCGGAAGATCTCCTGCAGCGAGCCGTCGTCGCGCGGCACCGCGATCGACTGCGGCTCGCGGCCGGCGAGCTCGACGCGGTCGGTCTCGATCAGGACATTGATCACGAACGCGCTCCCGGTCTGCCGCTGGCAGTTGAGGCAGTGGCAGCAGTGCACGAAGAGCGGACCGCTCGACAGCCGGTACCGCACCGCCCCGCACGAGCAGCCGCCCTCGAGCGCCACGGCGAGCTCCGCTACTTCCCGCTGCGGTCGATCAGCTCGATGCGATAGCCGTCGGGATCCTGGACGAAGCAGATCAGCGAGCCGCCTTCGCGGACGCGGTACGGCTCCCGCTCGGCCTCGATGCCCTGCGCCTTGAGCTCCGCGAGGCTGGCCGCCAGATCGTCGACGCCGACCGCGATGTGACCGTACCCCGTGCCGAGGTCGTACGTCCGCCCGTCGTGGTTGAACGTCAGCTCGAGCACGGACTCGTGCTCGCCGATCCCGTAGAAGTAGTTCGTCGCCTCGAGCTCGCCGTTGCGGACGATGTCCATGTCCCGCTCGAAGCGGAAGCCGAGCGCCTCGTAGAACGCGCGGCTCTTCTCCGGATCCGTGATCCGCACCATCGCGTGGAGGAAGTCGGCCATGTCCCGAATCTAGCGCGTCAGGCCGCTTCGCGCGCCTCGGCGCGGCGGCTGCGGACGGCGGCGAGCCGCACCGATCCGGTGGCCATGGCGACGCCGCCGAGGATCAGGACGAGCCCGGCGAAGGCGTAGGCGCCGAAGCGCTCGCCGAGGAAGACGGCGCCGTACGCGAGTGCGATCGGCGGAACGAGGTACGTCACGAGCCCGGCATAGACCGGGCCGGCCTGCTGGATCAGGGCGAAGAAGAGGAGGTACGCGACCGCCGTCCCGACAAGGCCGAGGACGAGGATCGCCGCGATCGTCTCGCCGTGCCACATTCCCGCCGGGGCCTGCACGATCCCGGCCGGCAGTGCGGCCACGGTCGAGACGGCGGTCGAGCCGAGCGCGACGACGAGCGGCGGCGTGCCACGGAGGTGCCGGCCGGCGAGCAGCTGTCCGCTCGCGTAGCAGAACGCGACGCCCACGACCGCGAACGCGGCGGGCAGCTTGCCCTGCGGCTGCGCGCCGACGAGGAGCGCCACGCCGACGAAGCCGACGCCGAGCCCGGCGAGCCGGGCGCCCACCACCCGCGACTCGCGGAAGAAGCCGAACGCGAGCAGCGCGCTGAACATCGGCACCGCAGCCTGGAGGATCGAGGCGAGGCCGGAGTCGATCCGCTTCTCGCTCCACGAGAGGAGCCAGAACGGAACCGCGGTGTTCACGAGCCCGACCACCACGAGCCACCGCCAGCCCGCACGCAGCTCGGCCAGCGTCCGCTCCACGCCGAGCCTGAGCGGCGCGACGACGGCCAGCAGCAGCGTCGCCGAGCCGATCCTGGCGAGGATGAGCGTCGCCGGCGCGAGCTGCCGGTCCGCGATCTTGATCAGCATGAACGACGCGCCCCAGATGAGCGCGAGCACCACGAGGAGGACGGCCGGACGACGCATCTACCTGTTGGAACGCAACGCGGCCGGGTCCCGTGAGATTCCGCCGCGGCACGGGCTAGACTGAATCACCTGACGGAGCTGGCCGCCCAGACGCCTCTGCACCGCTCCCTCGGTCTGACCGACTGGGAGGCCGAGCGTATCCGGGAGCTGCTCGGCCGCGAGCCGAACCACTTCGAGCTGGCTGTCTTCTCGCTCCTCTGGTCGGAGCACTGCGGCTACAAGCACTCGGCGCCGCTGCTCAGGCGGCTGCCGTCCGCGGGCGCGCGAGTTCTCCAGGGCCCGGGCGAGAACGCCGGCGTCCTCGATCTCGGCGACGGCACGGCCGTCGCATTCAAGGTCGAGTCGCACAACCATCCGTCGGGCGTCGAGCCCTTCCAGGGAGCCGCGACCGGGATCGGCGGAATCCTGCGCGACGTGATCGCGATGGGCGGGCGGCCGATCGCGCTGCTCGACGGACTCTGGTTCGGCGAGCCCGGCTTCAAGTTCCAGCAGGCCGTGGCCGGCATCGGCCACTACGGCAACTGCGTCGGCGTGCCGACCGTCGGGGGCCAGACGGTCTTCGACCCCGCGTTTGCCTCGAACTGCCTCGTCAACGCGATGTGCGTCGGCCTGCTCGAGGCCGACCGGCTGCACTCGGCCAAGGCGAGCGGGCCGGGGCGGCTCGTCGTCCTCTACGGCGCGACGACCGGCCGCGACGGCATCGGGGGCGCCTCGGTGCTCGCGAGCGCGGAGCTGAGCGAGCACGACGCCGACAAGCGCCCGTCCGTCCAGGTCGGCGATCCCTTCACCGGCAAGAAGCTGATCGAGGTCTCGCTCGAGCTCGTCGGCTCGGGCTACGTCGAGTCGCTCCAGGACTGCGGCGCTGCCGGGCTCGCATCGGCGCTCTCGGAGATGGCCGCAGCCGACGCGGGGATCGACGTCCACCTCGACCGCGTGCCGTTGCGCGAGGAGGGCATGGAGCCCTGGGAGATCATGATCTCCGAGTCGCAGGAGCGCATGGTTGCGATCGTCCGGCCGGAGATGCTCGACTCGGTTCGCGTCGTGTGCGCCCGCTGGGAGCTTCCCTGCACGGCCATCGGCGAGGTGACCGACTCCGGCGCGCTCCGCGCGTTCCACGAGGGCGAGCTCGTCGGCGACATCCCGGCCCGGCTGCTCACCGACGAGTGCCCGCGCTACGAGGTCGAGCAGCGGGCCGAGGAGCGGGAGCCGCGGCGCGTTGAACGGGCCGAATTCGACGTCCGCGAGGTGATCGAGCAGTACGACCACCTCGTCGGCTCGCGGACCGTCCGGCGGCCCGGCCTCGACGCCGCCGTGCTCCGACTGCGGCCGTCGCTCCGCGGTCTCGCGGTCGCGCTGCAGGGACCGGCACCCGGCGAGACCGACGGCTTCCGCGCCGGCGTCCAGGCGACGCTCGGCGCGGCCCGCAACGTCGCGTGCGCCGGCGGCGAGCCGATCGGCTTCACCGACTGCCTCAACTTCGGCAATCCCGAGAAGCCGGCGATCGCGCACGAGCTCGCACAGGCGATCGAAGGGATCGCGCAGGCAGCGGAAGCGCTCGGCGTTCCGGTCGTCTCCGGCAACGTCTCGCTCTACAACGACGCCGACGGCGCCTCGATCCCGCCGACCCCCGTCGTCGGCTGCGTCGGTCTCGTCCCGGACGTGCGGCGAGTTCCCGGCCGCTGGCAGAGCGGCGACCTGGTGCTCCTCGCGACCTCGCCCGACGGCTCGCTCGCCGCCGAAGCCGCGCTGATCCGCTTCCTCTGGAAGGCGGCGCCGCACCTGACGCTCTGCCACGACGTCGGCAGCGGCGGGATTACAGCGACGTTGGCCGAGGCCGCGGCCTGGAGCGACGGGCTCGACGCCGAGGTCGAGATCCCCGCCGACTACGACTCCCGGCGCGGCGCCGCGATCCTCGCCTGCCGGCCGGCGCGGCTGAGCCGCCTCGGCTCCCGCGGCTTCGTCCAGATCGGCCGGGTGCGGTAGCGATGTGCGGGGTCTTCGGGGTCTACGCGCCGGATCGCGACGTCGCGCGGCTGACGTACTTCGGACTCTTCGCGCTTCAGCATCGCGGCCAGGAGTCGGCAGGCATCGCGGTCTCGGAGCACGGCCGGCTGACGGGGCTGCGGGACCTCGGCCTCGTCTCGCAGGTCTTCGATGAGCAGAAGCTCGGCGGCCTGCGCGGGCAGGTCGCGATCGGTCACACGCGCTACTCGACGACGGGCTCGTCGCAATGGGCGAACGCGCAGCCGCTCGTCCAGCACGGCCGCGCCCGTACCGTGGCGCTCGGCCACAACGGGAACCTGATCAACGTCCGCGCGCTTCGCGACGAGCTGCGCGAGGCGGGCGTGCGGCTGGGAACGACGTCCGACAGCGAGCTGATCGCGGCGCTGATCGCGAACGACCCGGCTCCGCTCGAGGAGGCGGTCGCGAACGCGATGCAACGGCTCGAGGGCGCGTACTCCATCGTCGCGCTCGGGGAGGGACGGCTCGTCGCCTTCCGCGACGAGCACGGCTTCCGCCCGCTCGTCATCGGGAAGCTCCACGACGACTGGGTCTTCGCGTCCGAGACCTGCGCGCTCGACCTCGTCGGGGCGGACTTCGTCCGCGAGGTCGCGCCCGGCGAGCTCGTCGTGGCCGACGGCGACGGTCTCCACGCGATGCAGGCGCTCGAGCGCGGCGACGGCGGCGCGCTCTGCATCTGGGAGTTCTTCTACCTCGCCCGCCCGGACAGCCGGCTCGAAGGGATGGAGGTGCACAACGCGCGGGTGCGGATGGGCGAGCGGCTCGCGCGCGAGGCTCCCGTCGAAGCAGACCTCGTCCTCCCCATTCCCGACTCCGGCACGCCGGCTGCGATCGGCTTCGCCCGGGCGCTCGGGCTGCCGTTCAGCGAAGGGCTGATCAAGAACCGCTACGTCCAGCGGACGTTCATCCAGCCGGACCAGGAGTTGCGCCGGCAGGGCATCAAGCTCAAGTACCACCCGGTCGCCGAGGTCGCCGGCAAGCGCGTCGTCGCCGTCGACGACTCGATCGTGCGCGGGAACACGACCCGCGAGATCGTGCGGATGCTCTTCGACGCGGGCGCGGCCGAGGTGCATCTCCGCGTCTCGTCGCCACCCGTGATCGGCCAGTGCTTCTACGGGATCGACCTCGCCGACCCGTCGGAGATGATCGCCTCGACGCGGTCGGTCGCAGAGGTGCGCGAGCACCTCGGCGCCACGTCGCTCGCCTACCTCTCGCACGACGGGCTCGTCGAGGCGACGCGGCGGCCGGCGTCGAGTCTCTGCCGAGCATGCCTCACCGGCGAGTACCCGACCGAGGTCCCTGCCGAGGCCGCGAAGCTCAGGTTCGAGCCGGCGCGGGCCTGAGGCGCTTCTCCACCCGACGGCGCCCAACGACCGCCAGCGCCGTCCGGTGTAACAGGCCGATAGTTGGTACGGTCACGAAACGGTGACGATCTGGCGCGCTATGGCTCAACCATGCTCCGTGTCGCCGTTACAAAGACGTGCGGTACGTGGTACCGGTCGTTTCGCGGGGGCCGCGCGCCACGGCGTGAGGCCGGCGCGGATACCGCGAGCCGCTTGGCACCATGGGCATCCATGCAGCTCTTCCACTACCACCTCGTCACGAGCCGCGTCCGCGAGGTCGAGGCGCGCTACGTCGGCAAGCTCGCGTTCGATCTCGTCGCGCGCCACGGCCGCATCGGCGAGGAGCTGACCTCGTACGAGCCCGGTGTCGCGTGGAGCGAGCTCGACGCGATGGGCTTCAAGCTCCGGCTGACCGAGCTCGAGAAGGGAGCCGTGAACGTCGTCGTCCAGCCGGGCCAGTGGCCGACCCCGCGCGTCGACCACCTCGGCTTCGTGCTCGACGAGGACGAGTTCGAGACGGCCCTCGAGCGCGCAGAGCGGAACGACCTGCGCGTGCAGGAGCACGGCGGCCGGCGCACCTTCGTGTCCACCAACGCCGGCTACCGGCTGGAGCTCCATCCGCCGCGCGAATGGATCGACGAGCTCCTCGCGCAGAGCGACGAGCTGCGGCTGTCCGAGCTCCACCTCAAGGCCGACGACCCCAAGGTGAAGGCAAGAGCGCTCGCGACGATCCTCGACGTCGAGCAGGACGGCGACAGCGTGGAGGTCGGCGACACAGTCCTCCGCTTCGTCCGCGGCGGCCCGCAAGGACGGCCCGAGCTCTTTGGCGAGCTGTTCGTCTAGCAGGGTTCGTAGACTCGACACGTGGCGAACGAAGGACGGACGTACGACGCGGCCGGCGTCTCGCTCGCCACGGCCGGGGCGGTGGTCGACCGGCTGCGCGCAGCGGCGGAGTCGACGGGCGCGAAGGGATTCGGGCAGTTCGCGGCGCTCCATGCGCTCGGCGACGGGCGCTTCCTCGCGGCCTCGACCGACGGCGTCGGCACGAAGCTGATCCTCGCCCGGCAGCGCGGCGCGCTTCGCGCGTGCGGCGCCGATCTCGCAGCGCACTGCATCAACGACGTGATCACGTGCGGGGCCGAGCCGCTGATCCTGCTCGACTACGTCGCCGCCGCGAGCGTCGATCTGGAGGAGGTCGCGGAGCTCGTCGAGGGAGCGGCCGAGGTCTGCCGCACCGCCGGCGTCGTGCTCGCCGGGGGCGAGACGGCCGAGCTGCCCGGCATCTACCGCGACGGCGAGCTCGACTTCGCCGGGACGTGCGTCGGCGTGGTCGAGGAGCCGCTCGACGGCTCGGCCGTCGCTGCGGGAGACGTCGTGGTCGGGTTCCCCTCCGCCGGCGTGCATGCAAACGGATTCACGCTCGTGCGCCGCGTGCTCGAAGCGGAGGACTACGACGGTGACGACCTGCTCGCGCCGACGCGGCTCTACCTCGACGAGGTTCGGCGCCTCCGAGGGCGCGCGCACGCGCTCGCGCACGTGACCGGCGGCGGCATCCTCGGGAACCTCGAGCGCGTCGTGCCGCAGGGCCTGCACGCCGAGATCGACTGGGAGTCGTGGCCGCGTCCCCCCGTCTTCGAGTGGCTCGCGCGCCACGTCGAGGAGGACGAGCTGCGCCGCGTGTTCAACCTCGGCATCGGCTTCTGCGCCGTGGTGGCCGAGGCCGAGGAGGGCGACCTCGTGATCGGGCGGATCGCGTGATCGGCGTGCTCGTTAGCGGCGAGGGCACGAACCTCCAGGCGCTGCTCGACGCCGACCTCACGGTCGTCGCCGTCGCGTCGAACAAGCGGGACGCCCCCGCGCTCGGCCGCGCAACCTGCGCGACGGCGGCGTTCGAGCTCTCCGACTTCCCGGACCGGACGGCGCGCGACACGGCCATGGCGGATTGGCTCGAGCGGCAGGGCGTACGCCTCGTGGTCCTCGCCGGCTACATGCACCTCCTCACGCCCGCCTTCCTCGAGCGCTTCCCCGACGCCGTGGTCAACGTCCACCCGTCGCTGTTGCCCGCCTTCCCCGGCGCGTGCGCGGTGGAGCAGCAGCTCGCGGCGGGAATCGCGGAGTCGGGAGCGACCGTGCACCTCGTCGACGAGGGAGTGGACAGCGGCCCGGTGCTCGCGCAGGAACGCGTCCCGGTTCTCGCCGGCGACACGCCGGAGACGCTGCACGAGCGGATCAAGTCGGTCGAGCACCGGCTCCTGCCCGAGGTGGTGAGGGAACTGTGCGCGCGCTGATCTCCACCTGGGACAAGTCCGGCCTGGACACGTTCGCGCGCGGGCTCGTGGGGCTCGGCTGGCGCCTCGTGGCGAGCGGGAACACCGCCGCCGCGCTCGAGGCCATCGGCCTCCCGGTCGAGCGTGTCGAGGCGGTCACCGAGTCGCCGGAGATGCTCGGCGGCCGCGTGAAGACGCTCCACCCGCGCGTCCACGCCGGCATCCTCGCCCGCCGCGACGAGGCCGGCGACGTCGCGACCCTCGAGGAGCACGGGATCGAGCCGTTCGACCTCGTCTGCGTCAACCTCTACCCGTTCGAGGCCTTCACCGCCCAGCGCGGCGTGGCCGAGGCCAACGCGGTCGAGATGATCGACATCGGCGGCCCGTCGATGCTGCGCGGCGCCGCGAAGAACTTCGCCCACTGCGCGCCCGTCTGCAGTCCAGACCAGTACGGGCCGATCCTCGAGGAGCTGCGCGCGAGCGGCGAGCTCTCGCTCGAGACTCGCCGCCGGCTCGCCGCCGAGGCGTTCGCGCACACCGCCGCCTACGAAGCAGCGATCGCGACGTGGTTCAACGCCCGCGAGGAGTTCCCCGACGCGCTCGTCGTCTCGCTCGACAAGGTGCTCGACCTCGCGTACGGCGAGAACCCGCACCAGCGGGCGGCCTACTACGCGGAGCGCGGCGTCCGCCGCCACCTCCTCTCGCGGGTCGAGCAGCTGCACGGGAAGGAGCTCTCCTTCAACAACCTCAACGACTTCTCGGCCGCCCGCTCCCTCGCGCGCGAGTTCAAGCTGCCCGCCTGCGTCATCGTCAAGCACGCGAATCCGTGCGGCGTCGCGGTCGGGACGACGGTCGAGGAGGCGTACGACAGGGCGCTCGCCTCCGACCCGACCTCGGCGTACGGCGGGGTAGTCGTCCTCAACCGCGAGGTCGAGGCGCCGCTCGGGGAGAAGCTCGCGGAGCAGTTCGTCGAGGTGCTGTTCGCGCCCGGCTACACCGAGAACGCGCTCGGCGCGCTGCGGCGGAAGAAGAACACGCGCATCCTCCTCGACGGCGAGCGGCGCGCGGGCGACCCGGGCGAACGGAGCTACAAGCGCGTGCTGGGCGGGATGCTCGTCCAGGACTCCGACGCGGAGGTCGAGGACCGCGACGACTGGCAGCTCGTCACCGGGGAGCTGAGCGAGGCGCAGTGGGGGGATCTCGTCTTCGCGTGGCGGGTGTGCAAGCACGTCGCCTCGAACGCGATCGTGCTCGTCAAGGACCTGCAGACGATCGGGATCGGCGCCGGCCAGATGAGCCGCGTCGACGCCGTCAGGATCGCCGTCGACAAGGCGGCGGAGTTCGGGCACGACGCGAGCGGCTCGGCGCTGGCATCGGACGCGTTCTTCCCGTTCCCCGACGGGCCGCAGATCGCGATCGACGCCGGCACGACCTCGATCGCCCAGCCGGGCGGCTCACGCCGCGACGAGGAAGTGGTCGCGGCGGTCGCCGCCGCCGGGGCCGCGATGGTCTTCACCGGCCGGCGGCACTTCCGGCACTAGCTCGTTCGCGCCGGGATGTCGATTTGTGGCTCGGCCGTTCGTCGTCTTACGATGACTCGAAACCAGGGAGGAGCTCCTGATGCAGGCTGACGCGAATCGCTGGAAGGCACTCGCGGTGGTGTGCGCCGCGTTCTTCATGACCATCCTCGACGTGTCGATCGTCAACGTGGCGTTGCCGTCGATTCAGAAGTCGCTCCATTTCACGGAGGACAACCTGCAGTGGGTCATCACCGCCTACGCGATAACGTACGGCGGCTTCCTCCTGCTCGCCGGTCGGCTCGCGGACCTCTTCGGTCGCCGGCGCGTGTTCGTCGCCGGCGTCGTGATCTTCACGATCGCGTCGCTCTTCTGCGGGCTCGCCTGGTCGGAGGCCGTCCTCATCGCCTTCCGCGCGATCCAGGGCTTCGGCGCCGCGGTGATCACGCCCTCCGCCCTGTCGATCGTGATGACGACCTTCGAGGAAGGCGCTGAACGGAACAAGGCGCTCGGCATCTGGGGCGCGCTCGGCGGCGGCGGCGCCGCGGTCGGCGTGCTCGCGGGCGGCGTGCTGACGAAGTACCTCGGCTGGGAGTGGATCTTCTTCGTCAACGTCCCGGTCGGCGCGCTGGCGCTCTCGTTCGCCCCGCGCTTCGTCCGCGAGAGCCGGGCCGAGCGCGAGACGTCGCAGGATCTCGGCGGCGCCGTCACGGTGACCGCCGGGCTCGCGCTGCTCGTCTATGCCGTCTCGAAGGCCCCGGACTACGGCTGGAGCTCCGGCCGCACGCTCGGCACCGTCGCCGGCGCGGTCGTGTTGCTGCTCGCCTTCGTGCTCATCGAGTCCCGCCACAAGGATCCGCTGATGCCGTTCCGGATCTTCCGGATCCGCACGGTCGCAGGCGCGAACTTCGCCGGCCTCCTCCTCGGCGGGATCATCTTCGCGAACTTCTACCTTCTGACCCTCTACGTCCAGAAGGTCCTCAGCTACAGCGCCCTCCACACCGGCGTGACGTTCGCCGTCACGGCCGGTTCGGCGATCGTGTGGGCCGGCGTCGCGCAGAACCTGACCACGCGACTGGGAGTCAAGCCGGTGCTCGCGGCCGGCTTCGCGACCATGATCCTCGCGAACATCCTCTACACGCAGATCCCGAGCCACGGGTCGTTCGCAAGCGCGCTATTGCCGGCCTATCTCGTCATGGGCTTCGCGATCCCGTTCGCGTTCATCCCGATCTCGATCGCGGCGCTCGCCGGCATCAGCCACGACGAGGCGGGCCTCGCGTCGGGGTTGATCAACACGGCACAGCAGATCGGCGGCGCGGTCGGAATCGCCATCGCCTCGTCGGTCTCGATCAGCCGCTTCAACTACCTGATCGTCGCGCACGGGAAGAGCTACTTCGCGCAGGCCTTCACCTCGGGGACGAGCCTTGCCTTCTTTGTGCTCGTCGGCATCAGCGTCGCGGCCTTCGTCGCCGGACTGCTCCTGATCCGCCGCGAGGAGCTCGTGCCGGAAGCTCAGAGCGTCCCGGGAGCCGCGTAGCGCGGTGATCCTCATGGTGCCTCCGCCGTAGATCGCTGCTCTAGGCTTCCGGCGATGCCGCGGGACTATCCGACCGTGCTCGACCTCGTGGGAGGCACGCCCATCGTCAGGCTCGACAGGCTCTCGCCGGGCGGCCACGCGCGGATTCTCGCGAAGCTCGAATACCTCAACCCGGGCGGCTCGGTCAAGGACCGGATCGGCCTCGCGATGATCGAACAGGCCGAGCGCGAGGGGAGGCTGAAGCCGGGCGGCACGATCGTCGAGCCGACCTCCGGCAACACCGGCGTCGGCCTCGCCATCGCGGCCGCGGGCAAGGGCTACCGCTGCGTCTTCGTCATGCCCGACAAGATGAGCCAGGAGAAGATCTCGATGCTGCGCGCGTACGGCGCCGAGGTCGTGATCACGCCGACCGCGGTCGACCACGACTCGCCCGAGTCGTACTACTCGGTCTCGTCGCGCCTCGCCGAGGAGATCCCTGGCGGCTTCAAGCCCGACCAGTACTCCAACATGGCGAACCCGCAGGCGCATTACGACGTCACCGCGCCCGAGATCTGGGAGCAGACCGGCGGCGAGCTCGACGCGCTCGTCATCTCCGTCGGCACGGGAGGCACGATCTCGGGCGTCGGCCGCTGGTTCCACGAACACAAGCCGGAGGTGAAGATCGTCGGCGTCGACCCCGAGGGCTCCATCTACACGGCGCACGACGACTCGGATCTCCACCCGTATCTCGTCGAGGGGATCGGCAAGGACACGTGGCCGGAGACGATCGACCTCACGGTCGTGGACGAGTGGATCCGCGTTTCGGACCGCGACTCGTTCCTGACCGCGCGGCGGCTCGCGCGCGAGGAGGGGATCCTCGCCGGCGGCTCGGCGGGCTCGACGATCTGGGGCGCGATCACGGTGGCCGGGCGGCTGCCGGCGGACGCGACCGTGCTCGCGATCGTCCCCGACTCCGGCCGCTCCTACATGTCGAAGTTCTACGACGACAACTGGATGCTCGAGCACGGCTTCGTCGAGCGGCAGACCGCGCTGCCGACGGTCGGCGAGCTGCTCGTGGCGAAGCACGGTCGCGAGATGCCCGAGCTCGTCACAATCGCCGCGCACGCGAAGGTCGGCGAGGGCATCGACACGATGCAGCGCTACGGGATCTCGCAGCTGCCGGTCGTGCGCGACGGGCAGTGCGAGTCGCTCGCCGACGTGATCGGATCGCTGCAGGACCGCGCGCTGCTCGAGCGCGTCTTCGGCAATCCCGACGCGGTGCACGAGGACGTCGCGGCCGCGATGCAGCCGCCGCTCGCCGCGGTCGAGGCCTCGGCGACGCTCGACGAGGTCTTCGCGACGCTGACCGGCGGTGGCAGCGCCGTCGTCGTCGCGCGCGAGGGCAAGCCGGTCGGCGTCCTCACCCGCTCCGACCTGCTCGAGTTCCTGGCCCACCGCGGCGCCTGATGCTCCGGGTCGTCGGCGCCGGCCTGCCGCGCACGGCGACGCGCTCGCTGAAGGACGCGCTCGAGCTCCTGCTCGGGGGTCGGTGCTACCACATGGCCGAGGTGTTCCAGCACCTCGAGGACGTGCCGACCTGGCGAGCCGCCACGCGCGGCGAAGAGGTGGACTGGCGCTCCTTCCCCCCGGACTCGGTCGCGACCGTCGACTGGCCCGCGTCGGCGTTCTGGCGCGAGCTCGCAGACGCGCACCCCGAGGCCCTCATCCTCCTCTCGACCCGCGACAGCTCCGCGAAGTGGTGGGAGAGCTGCGACGAGACGATCTTTCCCGTCCTGCGCAAGCCGGTCGAGCAGCCTGAGAACGAGGAGTGGCAGCAGATGGTCCGCGAGCTGGCGGCGCGCCAGATCGGCCCGGACTGGGACGACGCCGGAACGGCGCAGGCGTTCTACGAGCGGCACAACGCGGAGGTGCGCCGCGAGGCGCCCGCCGACCGCCTCCTCGAGTGGCGCGCAACCGACGGCTGGGAGCCGCTCTGCCGTGCGCTCGGGGTACCCGTGCCGGACGAGCCGTTCCCGCGCGTCAACACGCGGGAGGAGTGGGCCGCGCGTAACGCGCAGTAGCCGTGCGACGCGCGGCTACTCTCCGCTCGATGGCCGTCGAACGCCTCGAGTCCCTGCTCCGCGACGCGTTTCCCGACGCGCCCGAGCTGAGCGTCGAGGACCGCACCGGCGGCGGCGACCATTTCCAGGTGACCGTCGAGAGCCCGCGCTTCGACGGGCTGCCGCTGCTCGAGCAGCACCGGCTCGTCAACGACGCGCTGGCCGAGCCGCTGCGCGACGGCACCATCCACGAACTTCGGATCAAGACGAGGGGGACGACGTGAGCGAGCTGGGCGAGCGGATCAAGGACGTGATCGAGAACGAGCAGGTGGTGCTCTTCATGAAGGGCACGCCGCAGTTCGTGATGTGCGGCAACTCGGGACGCGCCCTCGAGGCGCTGCGCGCCGCGGGCGCGCCGGTGACGGCGGTCGACATCCTGCCGGACCCGTCGATCCGCCAGGAGTTGTCGGAGATGTCGGGCTGGCCGACGATCCCACAGGTGTTCGTCAAGGGCGAGCTCGTCGGCGGCGCCGACATCACGCAGGAGCTCGCTGAGAGCGGCGAGCTGAAGCGGATCCTCGAGGAGAAGCTCGGGGCCGGCTACTCCGACGGCGCGGAGGAGCACGTCGTCGACGTGATCAGCGGCGCCCGGGCCTAGCGCGTCGGGAAGCGAAGGCCGAGCAGCCGCTGGACGCGGTTCAGGAACGTATCGCGCCCGAAGCTGGAGTCGACGAGCGGGATCTGGCGTTTGCCGCCGATCGTGAACTCGACCGGAGAACAGCCGTTCGCCGGCGAGCCGCCGGCGAACGCGCCGGCGAGCGCGGCACCATGCGCCGAGCGGAAGACGAAGGTGACCCTCGTGGCAGAAGCGGCCACGCACGAGACGATGGTTCCGGGGACGACGTTGAGCGCGTCGAACCAGCGGACGATGCGCACGACGTTCGCCGGTTTCGTGACGTTGCGCCTCACGTGCCGGTCTCGGATGTCGAGCTCGCGCACGCCGGCCGGGACGACCTCGCGCGGCGAGCGCGGGTCGATCCAGGGCACGCCGGCCTCGAGTCGCATGACGGTCCTGTCAGCCAGCCGTGCCAGGTCGACGGTCAGCAGCCGCTCCCTCGAGCCCATCCCCCCGTTGTCAAAGTCCAGCGACCGGTAGAGCCCTCCGCCGCCGATGTACCTGAAGCCCGCGGGCGGATGGGCCTTTAGGAACGCGAAGACCGACTCGAGCGGCATCCGCACGCGGCGGAAGGCGAACCGCCACGCGGTCTCGGTGAGGATCGAGACCGGTGTCGCGTTGAGCCAGGATCGGCGGCTCTCCGATCCGCCGAGTGCCCGGCGGCAAGACGACACGCCCGAGGAGCTTCTGCGCCTTCCGTCCCGCACCGTGCCTCCGGGCCGTCGCGATCGCATGCAGCTCGGGTGCGTATGCGCCGCGACGTTGGACAGCCGCGGCGCCGGCGAGGCACCGGCGCCGCAGGCTGTGACGACGAGGACGAACGCCGTTACCAGCACCGGGAAACGCGTCATCCCGGCGGATATACGTCGCCGGGCAGGGCGAATGTCACAGCCGCCTGGGAGGAAACGCTAGCTCTGGCCGGAGACGATGAAGGCGACGAGGTCGTCGAGCTGCGCGCCCTTGATCTTCGTGCCGAAGTTCGTCGGCATGAGCCCCTTCGTGAACCCCTTCGCGATGTACGCGTCCGGGTTGACGATGGACTCCTTGACGAACGCCGCGAGCGCCATGTTGTGGTCGGCCTTCGCGTCGCTGGTCGGCGCCGTGTCGAGATCCGGGCCGATGGTGCCGGTCGCCCCGGCCGGCTTGAAGGTGTGGCAAGCGGCGCAACCGTTGGCGGAGAACACGGCCTTGCCGGCGGCCGCATTGCCGCCACCGCCGCCCGAGGTCGACGTCGTCTTCGAGGTCGTCGTGGTGGTGGAAAGCGTCGAAGACGCCCCCGTCGTCGAGGGAAGCGAGGGGCCGCCCACGGTGACCGTGTGCACGCTTGACTTGCTCCCGCCGAGCGAGGTGTAGTGCCCGACCGCCCAGCCTGCGAAGCCGGCCGGGAACAGGAGCGCTGCGAAGAGCACCCAGATCAGGACTTCGCCCGTGGAAGTCCAGGGATTGCGGCGTCTCGGGCGCGGCACGGGCGTGAGGCTATCGGAGTCGCGCGGCACGGCGCAGCACCTACCTGCTAGGTAGAGCAGCGATGCGCGCCGCCACCGTCCGACTCGCCGCGATCCGGCGACTCGTCGTCTCGACGCAGTCGTACGCGCCGCGCTTCCGTCGGGCCGGGCCCGGCGAGGTCGAGGCTGCGATCCGCCGGCTCGGCGCGGTCCAGCTCGACTCGATCACGGCCGTCGACCGCGCACACCGGCTCACGCTCTCGAGCCGCATCGGCGCGTACGACGAGGAGGAGCTGCAGGGCCTCTTCGGAGACGGCCGCATCTTCGAGTACTGGGCCCACGAGGCGTGCCTCCTCCCCATCGAGCTGTGGCCGCATTGCCGCCGCACGATGGAGGGCGGCGCGCACTGGCGCTTCCACGAGCGGGCGATGCGCGAGCACGGCGACCTCGTCGAGGTCGTGCTGGAGCGGATCCGCGTCGAGGGCCCGCTCGGCTCGCGCGACTTCGAGGGAGCGGGCGACGGCACGAGCATGTGGAACTGGAAGCCGGCGAAGGCGGTGCTCGAGGCTCTCTGGGACAACGGCGTGCTCGCCGTCGCCGGCCGGCAGTCGTTCCAGCGCCGCTACGACCTCGCGGAGCGCGTGATCCCGGGCCCGATCCTCGACGCCCCCCTGCCCGGCGAGGACGAGACGCTGCGGACGCTCACGCTGCTCGCGGTGCGCGCCCGCGGAGCGTTGACGGAGCCCGCGATCCGCGAGCACTGGCGCCTGAAGGGAGGACGCGCCCGCCTCCACCAGCACGTGCTCGCACTCGTCGGCGACGGCCTCCTGCGCGAGGTGGACGCCGACGACGGCGGCCCGCCGTTCTACGTCGACGCCGAGGCGGAGCTCGACGGAGGGCCGGCGCCACCGGTCCTCCTCTGCCCCTTCGACAACCTGCTCTGGGACCGGCCGCTGCTCGAGCGGCTCTTCGGCTTCCGCCACGTGATCGAGGTGTACAAGCGCGAGCACGAGCGCGTGTACGGCTACTACGTGCTGCCGCTGCTGGCCGGCGACCGGATCGTGGGACGCGCCGACGTCAAGGCCGATCGCGGGGCGGGCGTGCTCCACATCCGCGGGTTCCATCCCGAGCCACGCACGCGCGGAGACGTCGGAGCGAAGCTGGAGCGCGCCGCGGCTCGGCTCGCCCGGGTGCTCGGCCTCGAAGGGGTACGCCATGCGTGACGTGCCGATCGAGGAGGCGCGGCGGATCGCCGTTCGTGCCCAGGGCCTCGACGGCCGGGACGCCGGCGTGCTCGAGACCGTGCGCCGGCTCGGCTTCCTCCAGCTCGACCCGATCTCGGCGGTCGCGCCGCCGCAGCACCTCGTCCTCTGGAGCCGGCTCGGGACCTTCGACACCGCGGAGCTCGACCGCCTCCTCTGGCAGGAGCGCAGGCTCGTCGAATGGGACGCGTTCCTCTACCCGAGCGAGGACCTGCCGATTCTGAAGGCGTTCATGCGCCGCCGCGACCGGGCGATCGACCAGCGGATCCTCCGCTGGTTGAAGGCGCATGCCGCCTTCCGGCGCTACGTCCTGAAGGAGCTCCGCGAGCGCGGCCCGCTCCTCTCCCGCGAGATCGAGGACGCCCCGGGCCACAGGCGCGAGGTGCACCGCTGGTGGGGGCAGCGGAAGATGGGCCTGATGCTCGAGTGCCTCAGCGCGCGCGGCGAGGTCGCAGTCGTCGGCCGGCGCGGCAAGCAGCGCGTCTGGGACCTCGCCGAGCGCTGGTATCCCGAGACCGAGACGCTGCCCCTCCCGCAGGCGCGAAAGCTCTACGAGGAGAAGCGGTTCCGCGCACTCGGGGTGCGCCTCGTGCGGGGGCGGCTCGTCGCGCATCCCGAAGCCGA
Source organism: Gaiellaceae bacterium (assembly GCA_035279325.1). GTDB lineage: Bacteria > Actinomycetota > Thermoleophilia > Gaiellales > Gaiellaceae > Palsa-739. The sequence continues at coordinate 14,239 of DATEHY010000104.1, read as the reverse complement.
GGATGGCGCGGTGCCCGAGCGCACGACGTTCCTCTCGCCGTTCGACCGCCTCGTCCACGACCGCGCCCGCGCCGAGGCGCTCTGGGGCTTCCGCTACCGGCTGGAGATGTACGTGCCGGCCGCGAAGCGCGAGTACGGCTACTACGTGCTCCCCATCCTCCACGGCGACCGCCTCGTCGGGCGCATCGAGCCGGTCTTCGACCGACGCGAGAAGGTTTTGCGCGTGAAGGGACTGTGGTGGGAGCCGGGCGAGCAGCCGGTGGACGTCGAGGGGCCGCTCGCCGGCCTGGCCGCTTTCCTGGGGGCGGAGCGAATCGAGGCGTAGGTCGCTCGGCGGCGTTCCCAGCAGCTAGCGGATCGGCCAGGGGCGCAGCATGCCGCCTAGCCCGCCGTCCCGGAATCGGTGTCCCCACGGCTGGTGCCCGTAGAAGCGGACGACCAGGTGCGGGGGGAGAAAATCCAGCAGTCCTGGCTGCCGACTCGACGCGCGGCGGCCGACCGGAAGTCCGCCCGCACGACTCCGACGACGACGCCACCCTCGCCGCCCGACGCGGCCGCAAGCCACTGTATGCGGCGCGTGCTGAAGTGGAACCACATCGTCGGGTCTCCCGGATTGAGGTTGCGGTCACGGCTGAAGCGCGCTGTGCGCAACCTGACCCCGGTCGACGCGGTCTCGAACAAGTGGATGCCGAGCGAGAAGCGTGACCCGCTCGCGGCATATCTCGAGCGCTATTCGACCGTCCCGATCGCCGGCAGCGCCGTGAGCACGGCGGCTCTCGGACACGTCCACGCGACACGTGCCGCCGGCGGCGAGCCGGAGCCCTGACCTGCGATCGCGGTGACGGCGCCGACTGCTGCGACGACGACGATCTTCTTCAGCACGAGACACGTACGACGGAACAGCGGCCAGAAGTCCCAGGGCCCGGCGCCGACTTCTTCACGCCGATCCGCCTTCCGTAGACTCAGCTCGTGGACTTCGAGACGCGCGCGATCCACGAGGGCCAGGAGCCCGACCCGACGACCGGCGCGATCATCACGCCGATCTACCAGACGTCGACGTACGTCCAGGACGCGGTCGGCGAGCACAAGGGCTACGACTACTCGCGCGTCGCGAACCCGACCCGGCACGCGCTCGAGACCGCGCTCGCCTCGCTCGAGTCCGCGGAGCACGGGATCGCGTATTCCTCCGGGCTCGGAGCGACCACGACGCTGATGCACCTGCTCAACCCGGGTGACCGCGTCGTCCTCATCGCGGACGTCTACGGCGGCGTCTACCGGATGACCTCGCAGGTCTACGAGCCGAAGGGTTATCGCTTCCACTACCTGCCGGCCGAGGATTTCCCCAATCTCGCCGAGCACCTCGACGACGCGACGCGAATGATCTGGATCGAGACGCCGTCGAACCCGATGCTCAACGTCGTCGACATCGCGGCCGCGGCCGAGGCGACGCACGCGGCGGGCGCGCTGCTCGTCGTCGACAACACGTTCGCGAGCCCGTACCTGCAACGGCCGCTCGAGCTCGGCGCCGACATCGTCGTCCACTCGACGACGAAGTACCTCGGCGGCCACTCGGACGTGGTGGGGGGCTTCGCGGCGACGAACGACCCCACCGTGGCCGAGCGCCTGCGCTTCCTGCAGAAGTCGCTCGGCGCCGTGCCCGGCCCGTTCGACGCCTGGCTCGTGCTGCGCGGGATCAAGACGCTCGCCGTGCGGATGCGCCAGCACTGCCTCAACGCGATGGAGGTCGCGTCGGTGCTCGAACGCCATTCGCGGGTGGAGCGCGTCTTCTACCCCGGCCTGCCGTCGCACCCTGCGCACGCGATCGCGGCGCGCCAGATGCGCGACTTCGGCGGCATGGTCTCGTTCCTCGCCGGGTCGGCCGAGGAGGCGGAGGCGATCGCCGGGCGGACGCGGCTCTTCCAGCTCGCCGAGTCGCTCGGCGGCGTCGAGAGCCTGATCGAGGTGCCGGCGCGGATGACGCACGCCGCGACGGCCGACGCGCCGTTCGCCGCTCCGCCGAACCTCGTCCGCCTCTCGGTCGGGATCGAGTCGGCCGAGGACCTCGTGGACGACCTCGAGCAGGCGCTCGTCGCGGCCCCTGCGCGCTCTCGCTGATGAGCGGCGCGGCAGTCGTCTTCGTCGAGATCCCGTCGGGCTCGCGGAACAAGTACGAGTGGGACGACGAGCTCGGCGGCATCGTGCTCGACCGTCGCCTCTTCACGGCGATGACCTATCCGGCCGACTACGGCTACGTCGAGGGGACGCTCGCCGAGGACGGCGACCCGCTCGACGCGCTCGTCCTCGTCTCCGATCCCACCTTCCCGGGCTGCCGGATCCGCGTCCGCACGATCGGCGTCTTCCACATGGAGGACGAGAAGGGCCCCGACGAGAAGCTGCTCGCGGTGCCGGACGGCGACCCGGCATTCGAGCGGATCCGCGACATCCACGACGTCGCCGCCGAGCTGCGCGACGAGATCGAGCACTTCTTCCAGCGCTACAAGGACCTCGAGCCGTCGAAGCGGACGGAGACGCGCGGCTGGGGGAACCGCGACGAGGCGGCGAAGATTCTCGCCGCGGCCCGCGAGCGAGAGGCCAACGGATGACGGCCCCCGAGCCGATCGACCTCCACCACCTCGGCCGCGAGAAGATCATCGCGAGCTACCTGCTCGACACCGACGACGGGCCGGCGCTGTTCGACTGCGGCCCCTCCACGACGATCGAGGCGCTGAAAGCAGGGCTCGCCGACCGCGGGCTCGGGCTCACGGACGTCCGCCACCTGCTGCTCAGCCACATCCACCTCGACCACGCCGGCGCCGCGGGCACGCTCGTCCGCGAGCACCCGGCCCTGCAGGTGCACGTCTCGCCGATCGGCGCGCCACATCTCGTCGACCCGTCGCGCCTCGAGCGGAGCGCGCGCCGCCTGTACGGCGACACGTTCGACTCGCTCTGGGGCGAGCTTGCGCCGGTGCCCGAGGAGAACGTGCACACCGTCGAGGATCGCGTGCTCGGCCTCGACTGCTTCCCGACGCCGGGCCACGCCTCGCACCACGTCTGCTTCCTCGATCCCGACGGCACGCTCTACGCGGGCGACGCCTGCGGCGTCCGCGTGCTGCCGGGCCGCTTCGTGATGCCGCCGACGCCGCCCCCGGACGTCGATGTCGAAGCGTGGGAGGAGACGCTCGACGCGATCGAGCGCCGATCCCCCGAGCGGCTCGCCCTGATCCATTTCGGCGTCGCCGACGACGTCGCGCGCCATCTGACCGAGCTGCGGCTCAACCTCCTCGACTGGGCCGAGTCGGTCGAGGGCGGCGCGACCGAGGAGGAGTTCGTCGAGTACGCCCACGCGGAGCTTGCCGACTCGCGCGAGGATGCACCGACGTACGACTTCGCCATGCCGCTCTGGCAGTCGTACGCAGGCTTGAAACGCTGGGCGGAGAAGCGCGCCCGCGCGTGACCGGCCCGCTCCGCCTGCCCGCCTTCCGGCTGCTGTTCGGAGCCCGCGGAATCTCGTACGTCGGGACGTACCTCGCACCGATCGCGGTCGCGTTCGCAATCCTCCGGAACGGCGGCGGCGCGACGGCGCTCGGCCTCGGCTTCGCCGCCTGGACGCTGGGCCAGGTCGCGATGCTCTCGTTCGGGGGCGTCGTCGGGGACCGGATTCCACGGCGCCTCGTGATGCTGGGATCGGATCTCGCGAGCACCGCCGTCCGCACGACGATGGGGGTGCTCCTCCTCACCGGAAACGCCCGGGTCTGGGAGCTGATCGCCCTCCAGGCGGTCGGCGGGGCGGCCGTCGCCTTCTACTCGCCCGCGTCGTACGGGCTCGTGCGGGAGGTCGTCCCGGAGGAGGAGCTCCAGCAGGCGAACGCGCTGCTCGCGATCGCGCGCTACGCCGCCTTCCCGCTCGGTGCGGCCATCGGCGGCCCGATCGTCGCCTTCATCGGCTCGGGAACCGCGCTGCTCGTCGACGCGGGGACCTACGCCACGAGCGCCCTCCTCCTCTCGCAGGTCGAGGTCGACTCGATCGCCAAAGCCGGTGCCGGCTTCTTCCGTGAGCTGAAGGAGGGCTGGAGCGCGTTCGTCGAGCAGACCTGGGTCTGGGTGCTCGTCCTCTACGTCTCCCTCTACTTCCTGCTCACGTACGCGCCGTTCTTCGTGCTCGGCCCGTACGTCGCCCAGCACTCGATGCACGGGGCGAGGTCCTGGTTCCCCGTGGGGATCGGCGAAGGCGTCGGAGCGCTGCTCGGAGCGCTGGCCGGCTTGAGATGGCGGCCGCGGCTGCCGATGGTCACGACCGGGTTCTTCCTCATGGTGAGCGCCGTCCAGAACCTCGTTCTCGCCTTCCACCCCGCCACGCCCCTGCTCACGCCCGCCGCGGCCGGCTCGGGGTTCGCGTTCGCCCTCGGCTCGATCGTCTGGGACACGACGCTGCAGCGCGCGATCCCGCCCGAGAAGCTCGCACGGGTCGCCTCGTACGGCTGGATGGGCGCGATGGTCTTCCTGCCGGCCGGCTATGCGCTCGCCGGGCCGATCTCGATGGCGATCGGCATCAAGACCTACCTCGTGATCGCGGCAGGCTGGATCGTGGCCAGCACCCTGTTCGTCGTCCGGCTCCGCGCGGTGCGCGAGGTCGGGTTCGACGAGCCGACCGACGCCGTCCCCGTAGCCGCTCAGTAGGGTCGGGCCCGTGCCGCGCGTGCCGGTCCCGCCCGAGGTCGACGCCTTCCTGGCCAGGCCGAACCCGGCCGTCGTGGCGACCGTGACCCCGGGCGGAGAGCCGCACACGGCGGCCACCTGGTACGACTGGGAGGACGGGTGCGTCTTCCTCAACATGGACGCGAGCCGCCTGCGGCTGCGCTACATGCGCCGGAACCCGGCGGTCTCGCTGACGGTGCTGGGAGACGACAGCTGGTACGCCCAGGTCACGCTGCTCGGTCGCGTCTTCTCGATCGAGGACGATCCCGACCTCGCCGGCATCGACCGGCTCTCGAACCGCTACTCCGGCCGGCCGTTCCACGACCGCGACGCCAGACGCGTCAGCGCGTGGATGCAGCCCGAGCGCTGGTCGAGCTGGCCTCTTCCTCGCTGAGCTCCTCGGTCTCGACCACCCAGAGCGGCCCGTCGCCGCACTCCAGCCGGCGCGCACCCTCGACCTCCCCGAGCGACGTCGCGAGCACGCGCACCGGCCGGCCGTCGAGCTCCAGCAGGGCGCCTTGCACCCCGCCGGGCGTGAACGCGAACCGCCAGGCCCAGGCGAGCCGGTGCACCTCGACGGCCGGGCGCGAGAGGTCGAGCCAGACGTCGTCCTCCGCGAAGAACGACTCGTAGTCGCCGCCCTCCGCCTGTGGTGTTCCCTCGTCGCCTGCAGCGAGGCGCTCGAGCGCCTCGCCGAGCGCCTCCAAGCCCACCGGTCCCAGGCGGGCGTAGAAGTCGTCCGGCGCCTCGAACTCCCCGAGCGGGATCTGCCGCTGCGCGAGGATCGGCCCGGTGTCCAGCTCCGCGGCCATGCGGTGAACGGTGAATCCGATCTCCTCGTCGCCCTCCCGGATCGCCCAGGCGACCGGCGTGGGGCCACGGTGCTGCGGCAGCAGCGAGGGATGGCCGTTGAGCCAGCCGAGGGGCGGCACGGCGAGCGCGTCGGGCGGGATCTTCCATGGGAAGCCCATGCAGACGACGAGGTCCGGCTCCACGGAGGACAGCAGCGGCGCGATGCTGCTCCGTCGAGCCGGCACGAGGACGTCGAGCTCGGGCGCGGCCGCGCGCAGAAGCTCGCTCGTCTGGGCGACCGGCCCGTAGCGCTCGTCCGTGTTCCGCAGCGTGAGGAGCGCGATCGGCTCGTGGCCGGCGGCCCGGACGACGGCGTCGAAGCCGGCCAGGACCGGTGCGATGCGCGTCACGATGACGACGCGCCAGCTCATGCGTCGCGCAGGATCCGGCCGCCGGAGGATTGGTTGCGCGCCTTGACGACGATCTCGTCGACGTTCACGTGCCACGGACGCGTGAGTGCGAAGAGGATGCACTCCGCGATGTCCTCGGGCTGCATCGCCTCGACCCCGCGATAGACCGCGGCGGCCTTCTCCTCGTCACCCTTGAACCGAACGAGCGAGAAGTCCGTCTCGACGAGGCCGGGGTCGACGGTCGTGAGCCGGATCGGCCGACCGAGCAGATCCTCGCGCAGCGCGTACGTAAAACCGCGCTCGGCGAACTTCGAGGTCACGTAGAGCGCGCCGTTCTCGTATGCCTGGCGCCCGGCGACGGAGCCCATGTTGACGATGTGGCCCCAGTCGCGAAGGTGCGGCAGGCACAGCCGCGTCATCCGGATGAGGCCGGCGACGTTGACGTCGAGAACGGTCCGCTCGTCCTCCTCGCTCGACTCGTCGAAGGGAGCGCGGCCGAGCGCGAGCCCCGCGTTGTTGACGAGGATGTCGAGGCCGCCGAGACGCTCGACGGCGTCCGCCACGAACCGCTCGCAGCTCGCGGCGTCGCTGACGTCGAGCTCGAGCGCGATCTCGGTCTCCACGCGTTCCACGCGCCGCGCGCCGCCGGCGACGCGAACCCCCGCAGCCGCGAGGGCGGCCGCCGTCGCACGGCCGATGCCCGACGAGGCGCCGGTCACGATCGCACGCCTGCCGGTCAGGTCGAAGGGGGCCATCGTCGTGACTCTATGTGCGTCGAGCTAGCCGGCGGTTCTCCTGTGGCCGGGAGCCAGCACCGGCGTCCCGGCGGCACGGAGGGCCTCGTACTCCTCGAGGGTCAACGAGACCGCGACACGGCAGTCGACGGCGCCGCACTCGCACGTGAAATCCCACCGGTCCGCTCCGGGCGAGATGTCTTCGAACCGCCTGGCGACGTCGTGCACATGCGCGTTGACCTCGGGCAGGACGTCATGCTCCCCAGACTCGTGCGTTTCGTCACGACCAGTCACGGTGTTCAGGGCTCCCTCGACCGCGTCCTTCGTCAGGGAGCCTAGAGCGGACCGCCCCTCTGGACAAGGCCTCGAAAGGGTGGGCGTAACCCCTTTCGCGCCTTTGCCGTTTTCAGTGCCAAAGCGCAAACAAGCCCCCCACTCGGGCGGCGAAGGAGGGGTGAGGAGATGCTGTTGCTCATACTTCTGGCGATTCTGGCGATCGTCCTGTTCGGTCTCGGTTTCGTCATCCACTGGCTCTTCATCGCGGCGATCGTGGTCGCACTGATCTGGCTGATCAGCGTGTTCACGGGCGGCTTCGGCGGCCGCGCCGGCGCTCGACGCTGGTAGGTCGCAAGAGCTTCAAGCATGAGTCGGGCGGCCCATTGCGGGCCGCCCGTTTCTGTGCGACCGTACAGGCGTGTCGCGGACTGCGATCCTCCTCTGGATCCTCGCCCTCATGGTTCTCGAGGTCCAGCACCTGAAGTGGATCTGGTGGGAGCACTGGAACTGCCGGAGCTGCTCGGCGAAGCACAAGGACTGCGCCTGCGGCGCGACCCGCAGCTGGGTCATGTTCCTTTAACTCAGTCTTAGACGTCGCTCACCTCAGTCTCAGACGCGAGCCATAGGTTGGCGTGCGCTGTGAAGCGCGTCATGGTCGTGGTCCTGGGGGGAGTCTTCCTTCTCGGTCTCCTGCTCGGATCGGCCGAGCTGCCGGGCCATCGCCACGAAGCACGCGCGGCGACGCGGCGCGGGATCCACAAGATCCGGCACGTCGTGATCATCACGCAGGAAAACCGGTCGTTCGACTCCTACTTCGGCACGTACCCCGGCGCCGACGGGATCCCGGGGCTCGCGGGCAACCCCGGCACGATTCCCTGCAACCCGGACCCGAAGACGCACGAGTGCGTCCGGCCCTACCACGACACCTCCGATCGCAACGCGGGCGGCCCGCACGACACGATCGACGCGATCAAGGACATCAACCGCGGCAAGATGGACGGCTTCGAGCGCCAGGCGCGGACGGGACGCTTCCTCGCCTGCCACGCCACCGACAATCCCGGCTGCTCGCTGACCCCGTCGAAGCCCGACGTGATGGGCTACCACGACGCGCACGAGATCCCGAACTACTGGGACTACGCGCGGAATTTCGTCCTCCAGGACCACATGTTCGAGGCGGACAACTCGTGGAGCCTGCCCGCGCACCTCGCGCTCGTCTCCGGCTGGACGGCTCGCTGCAAGCGGCACGGCGATCCGATGAGCTGCACGTCGGCGCTCACGGCGCCGTTCGGCGCGACGGGCCACGGCAAGCCGGTCGACTATCCGTGGACCGATCTCACCTGGCTCCTGCATCGCGCCCACGTGAGCTGGCGCTACTACATCGCGAAGGGCAGCCAGCCCGATTGCAGCGACAGCGCGATGTTCTGCTCGGAGTCGCCGCAGAGCGCGTCCACGCCGAGCATCTGGAATCCGCTGCCGCGTTTCGACACCGTGCAGCGCGACCACCAGCTCGGCGACGTCCAACCGCTCCGCAACTTCTACAGCGCCGCGCGTAGAGGCACGCTCCCAGCGGTCACGTGGGTCACGCCGGCCCAACGGACGAGCGAGCATCCACCCTCACTCGTGACCGCGGGACAGACCTTCGTCACAGGCGTGATCGACGCGATCATGCGGAGCCCCGACTGGAAGTCGACCGCGATCTTCCTCAACTGGGACGACTGGGGCGGCTTCTACGACCACCTCGCGCCGCCGCGCGTCGACGGCGAGGGCTACGGCATCCGCGTGCCCGCGCTCGTGATCAGCCCGTATGCCAGGAAGGGCTACATCGACCACCAGGTGCTCAGCTCCGACGCCTACCTCAAGTTCATCGAGGACGACTTCCTGCGGAGACAGCGGCTCGACCCGCGCACCGACGGACGCCGCGACTCGCGGCCCGACGTCCGCGAGAATGTCAAGATCCTCGGCAACCTCGTCCACGACTTCAACTTCGGCCAGAAGCCGCGCCCTCCGCTCATCCTTCCGCTGCATCCCCCATTCAGCTGACCGCTCGGCCGAGACGGGTCACGTTCCTCGCGCTGCTCCTGCTCGCCGCCGGCGCGAGCGCGGGTTGCGGCGGCGCCGCCTCGCCCCGTGACCGCTGCACCCGGGCGGCGCGCGGCATCCACAAGATCTGCCACGTCGTCGTGATCATGGAGGAGAACCGCTCCTTCGACTCCTTCTTCGGCACGTATCCCGGCGCCGACGGGATCCCGCGCAAGGACGGAGTCCCGACCGTCTGCGTGCCGAACGGAGTCGGGCAGTGCATCAAGCCGTTCCTCGACCCGGACCAGGTCGTCGACTCCGGCGGCGCGCACGGGCCGGTGGCCGGCAAGGAGGACGTCGACGGCGGACGGATGGACGGCTTCATCCGCGTCACCGACCGGCACCTGATCCGCGAATGCCGCGAGAACCGGCAGAGCACCGCCTGCGGGAAGCTCCGCCGCCCCAACGTCATGAGCTACCACGACGCCCTCCAGATCCCGAACTACTGGAGGTACGCGCGGGACTTCGTCCTGCAGGACCACATGTTCGAGCCGAACTGGGGCTGGAGCCTGCCGGCGCATCTCTGGCTCGTCTCCGGCTGGTCGGCGGAGTGCCGCGACCCGTACCGACCGAGCACCTGCACGGCGAACCTCGGGCACGGGCCGATCGCGCCGCTGCACCGCTATCGGCACGGGCCAGCGTTCGCGTGGACCGACCTGACGTATCTCTTGCACCGCTACCACGTGTCGTGGGCGTCGTACGTCCAGAAGGGCGCCGCTCCCGACTGCCTCACGGGCCCGATCACCTGCTACGCGCGCCTCAAGGGAAAAAGCACGCCGGGCATGTGGGATCCGTTGCCGAACTTCACGGACGTGCGCCAGGACCACCAGACCGCCCTCGCGCAGGAGCGTCTCTCACGCTTCTTCGCCGCTGCTGCGGACGGGAGCCTGCCGAACGTCTCGTGGGTCACGCCCGACTGGGCCGACAGCGACCATCCAGGCTCGCCGGTCGGACAGGGGCAGGCGTGGGTGACGAGGCTCGTGAACGCGGTGATGCGCGGGCCGGACTGGAACCGGACGGCGATCTTCCTCGCCTGGGACGACTGGGGCGGCTTCTACGACCACGTCGAGCCGCCGCGCGTCGACGCCCAGGGCTACGGCCTGCGCGTGCCCGCGCTCGTGATCAGCCCGTACGCCAGGAAGGGCTACGTCGACCACCAGATGCTCAGCTTCGACGCGTACCTCAAGTTCATCGAGGACGACTTCCTGCACGCCCGGCGGCTCGATCCGAAGACCGACGGCCGGCCCGACCCACGCCCGGACGTCCGCGAGAACGAGAGGATCCTCGGCGACCTCGGCGAGGACTTCGACTTCCACCAGAGGCCGCGGGGTCCCGTCCTGCTTCCGCTCCATCCGTCGTAGAGCGGCCGGATCCGGTCAGGCCTACCGTTTCTCGCGGCTGCGGCGGGCGAGGAGCCGCATCGTGGCTCCGATGCCTCCGGCGAGGACGAAGCCGGCGACGAAGGCAGCCGCGAGCACGAGCGGTAGCCGCTCACGCAGGACCGCGGCCGGACTCGCGCTCGCGCGGAGCGCTTCGACGGAGGCGGCCAGCTCGTGCCGCTCCTTCTCGATCTGCTCCTGGAGCCGCTCCTTCTCGGTCGCGGGGTCAGTCACGGCCATTGGACTTCACCGCCTCTGCCGTCAGCTTCGCCTGCTCGATCGCGCGCTCCGGCACGGGCGGCGTGCCGCGCGAGATGTCCTTCACCGCGGCGAGCCCGAGGGCGCCTGCGAGCACGAAGAGACCGCCGGTCACGATCAGCACGGACAGCCAGACGGCCAGCACGAGCGTCAGGGCCGCGATCGCGGTCGCGATTGCTCCGGCGAGCCCGAAGAGGACGAAGATCGCCGCGCCGATGCCGAGGCCGGCGCCGCGGCCGAGGGGCAGCAGCTTCTCTTTCAGCTCGACGAGTGCGAGGCGAAGCTCCAGCCGCGCGATCGCCGACGCGTGCTCGGAGACGCCCTTGGCGGCGCCGCCTAGGCCGTTCAGCTCAGGAGCGCGGGTGGGCATGGCCCCTCCAATCGATCGCCTTGGCCGCCAGGATCCCCGCCCCGGCGGCCGCGCCGACCAGCGGCAGCGGGTTCGGTCCGTCGCTCTTACGGCCGCCGATCGCTTCGTCGGGCGAGGGCCGCGGCGGCACGACCGGCCGGTAGCCGTCGTCCGGGTGCTCGCCGCGAATGCGTGCCGCCACGAGCGAGGGCTTCATCTTGCGCAGGAACTGGGAGTCCTCCTCGAGCGGCCTCGCGAGCTTGCCGGCCAGCCCACCTCTGTCCGCCGCCTTCTGGGCGAGATCGTGGAGGCGCTCGGCGGCGCGCTCCACTCGACGGTCGAATCCTGACTCCATGGTCACTTCTCCGGCGGGTCTTCACCGGTCGCCCGCCGCCAGATTCCGGAAGCCGTCTTCCGGGCCGCCATCGTGGCGACCGCGCCGACTCCGGCGTAGAGGCCGCTCCATAGGGCTTTGCGCAACATTTGGACCCCTTTCGTCTACGCGCTAAATCGAGGAGGGAACGCGCAACCCGCCCGATCGGTGACGCACCGCGCGCATCACGCTCTCGAGGGCACCTGCAGGTCGCGGGCGGCCGGTTCGCCCTGTCGTAGCTCGCGGCTGCGTTCCGCTTCGGCGTTGACCTCTGCCCCGAAGAGGAGGGCGAGGGCCGAGAGCCAGAGCCAGGTGAGCATGATGATCACCGCCGACAGGGAGCCCCAGGTCTTGTTGTAGCTGCCGAACTTGGCCGTGTAGAACGCGAAGGCGCCCGAGGCGAGCAGCCAGACGAAGACGGCGATCGCCGAGCCGAGGCTGAGGAACCGCCAGCGCGGATGGTCGACGTCCGGGCCGAGGTAGAGCAGCGTCGCGAACGCGGCCAGGAGCCCACCGATCAGAATGGGCCACTGCGCGGCCCACCAGACGTAGGCGAGGAAGCTCTGGATGCCGAGCGCGTTGCCGAGGTGCTTCTCGATCTGCGGTCCGAAGATCAGGAACACGGCGACGAGAACGAACGCGAAGCTGATGCAGGCGACCATGAGCAGCGCCGTCAGCCGTTTCCTGAGGAAGTTGCGCTGGTCCTTGCGGTCGTACGCGACGTTGAGCGCGGTCATGAAGCTCGTCATCGCGCCCGTCGTCGACCAGACGGCCAGCACCGCGCCGACGATCACCATCACGAGCGAGGACTTCTGCTCGTGGCCGAGCCGCTGGATGCTGCCCGAGAGAAGCGTCTTCGCCTGGCCGGGCATCACGCCGCCGAGGCTGTTGATCACATGCGTGATCGTCGCCGGGCCGGCCAGCAAGGTGAACAGCCCGATCGCGAGCAGCAGCACCGACGGGATGGCGAAGAACGAGCTGTAGGCGAGCGCCTGCGCGAACATGGTCATGTTGTCGTCCAGCATCTCCTTGCCGGCCCGCTTGACGACGGCGAGCCAGTCCCGCTTCGAGAGCTGGCCGAGGCCGGGATCGTGCAGCCGCTCCTCGTGGTGCTCGGGCTGCGGCCGGAGCGAATCCTCCAGCTGCGCCTCGTCGGGGACGGGCCGACCCGCCACGTCTTGCTGTTGTCCCGTCTGCTGCTGCCGTGCGGCCATACCCCATCCCTCCTCTGAGCTCTTCCCACGTCAACGGACGGCCGCCCTGACCAGATTCGCGGGAGGCCCGCCGCAGCTAGACGCCGACCTGCTCCTCGTGACCCGCGGGGCGGCGGCCGATGCCGCGGCGCACCTGTGTTCCCCAGCCCTGCTCGCGGCGGGCGAGGTCGAGCAGGGCGAGCAGCCGCCAGGCGTCGTTGAGCTGGCGGTAGCCGATGTTCTCGAGGACGGCGTACGCGAGCATGCGAAGTACGTCCCGGCCGTGGGCGTGGCGGCGGAAGTTGAACTCCTCGAGGGCGAGGGCCGCAGTGGTGAGCGCGATCCCGAGGAGAAACGCGATGACGAGGAAGGCGACGAGGAAGAGCAGCGAGAGCTTCCCCAGCAGGAAGGCTGCGATGGTGAGCGGTGGTCCGAAGACCTCGACGATGGGGCCGAGAAACTCGAAGAGGAGGAAGTAGGGAAGCCCGATGAGGCCGAACGCTCCGTAGCGCGGGTTCCCGATCGCTCTTCGGTGCCGCCAGAGCGTCTGGCCGAGGCCGCGGTGCCAGCGGCGGCGTTGCCGCGAGAGTCCCCGGAGGTCCTCGGGCGCCTCGGTCCAGCAGACGGGGTCCGGGACGAACGCGACACGGTAGGGCAGCCCGCGGCTGCGGAAGTGACGGTGGATGCGGACGACGAGCTCGACGTCCTCGCCGACCGTCTCGGTCCACCAGCCGCCCACCTCCTCGACGGCGTCTCTCCGGAAGAGGCCAAACGCGCCCGAGATGATGAGCAGGGCGTTGAGGCTGGTCCAGCCGACGCGGCCGACGAGGAAGGCGCGAAAGTATTCGACGACCTGGACGACGGCGAGCCGGCTCGCAGGGAGCCGCACGTCGACGACGCGCCCGTGGTCGATGGTGCAGCCATTGGCGATGCGGACGATGCCGCCGGTGGCGACGACGCGCTCGGGGTCGTCGAGGATCGGCGCGGCCACCTCGAGGAGAGCGTCCGACTCGATCAGGGCGTCGGCGTCGATGGCACAGACGTACGGATGGCGGGCGGCGTTGATGCCCGCGTTGAGCGCGTCCGCCTTGCCCCCGTTCGCCTTGTCGATCAGCCACAGGTTGTGGTGGCGGCGCGAGACGAGGGTCGAGCGGACGGGCTTCGTCGCGATCGCGTCGCGGAGAGCGCGTCGGGCGGGGGCGAGATCGAACGCCCCGCGCAGGCGTTCCACGGTGTCGTCGGTGGAGCCGTCGTTGACGACGAGGATCTCGAAGAGTGGATAGCGGAGCGCAAGCAGGGAGCGGACGCTCTCGACGATCCCGGCCGACTCGTTGAAGGCGGGCAGGATCACGCTGATGCCGGGCGTGAAAGGCGAGTCGAACGCTTCCTCGAGACCGGCGTAGGCGCGGCGGCGGAGGTGGGAGCGGAGCGAGCGGGCGGCGACGAGGGTGAAGGCCCCGTAGACGGCGTTGAGGCAGACGAAGTACGCGAGCGTGAGCGACGCCGTGGCGACGAAGACGGCGTCGAGGACGCTCATGCGAGCGCGGCCAGGTCGACGGCTTCCCGCAGGTGCATGCTCGTCGCGGCGCGCTCGGTCGCGGCGAGGTCGATGGCGGCCGCCGCCCGGGCGGCGGCCTGCGCGACCTCGAAGCGATCGCTGCGCGCGTGCGCCAGCAGTGGGTCGAGGGCACGTCGGTCGCG
>DATEHY010000103.1:0-11899 GCA_035279325.1 Gaiellaceae bacterium | reverse complement strand
CTCGTCCACCTCGTCGTCGGCGAGCGCGAGGCAGTCGAGCAGGAGCTTCCCGTCGCGGACGATGCCGAGCACGGGCGGGTCGCCGCCCCGCAGCGGCGCCGCGAGCGACTCCTCGAGCGCGCACGCGAAGCTCGGCAGCTCGGCGAGCGGCAGCGCGCCGCCGCCCACGCGCCCGACCGTCTCCTCGACCTCGCCGTCGGTTGCCGCGGCGAGACGCTCGGCGCGGTCGCGCACCGTGCTCGTCTCCTGCCCGAGCGTGCGCAGCACGGGGATCCGTTCCGGCGCCTCGAGGTGCAGCAGGAGCGTCCCCTCGAGCGCCGCCAGCGAGAGCTTGTCGATCCGCAGCGCGCGTTGGAGCGGATGCCGGCGCAGCCGCTCGATCAGATCCGCCCGTCCGAGCGCGATCCCTGCCTGCGGGCCGCCGAGCAGCTTGTCGCCCGAGAAGCACACGAGATCGGCGCCCGCGGCGAGTGACTCCCTCGCCGTGGGCTCCTCCTGACCTAGTAACAACTTGTTACTTGCGGAGACGTGTCCGGAACCGAGGTCGTCCACGAGCGGAAGCCCGTGGCGGCGGGCGACGGCAGCGACCTCCTCCAGCCGCGGCCGCTCCTCGAACCCGACGACGCGGAAGTTCGACTGGTGGACGCAGAGGAGGACTGCAGTCTCGGGGCCGATCGCGCGCTCGTAGTCGGCCGCACGCGTCCGGTTCGTCGTGCCGACCTCGACGAGGCGTGCACCGGAGCGCGCGAGGACGTCCGGGATGCGGAAGCCGTCCCCGATCTCGATCAGCTCGCCGCGCGAGACGACGACGTCGCGGCCTTCCGCGAGCGCCGCGAGCGCGAGCAGCACCGCGGCGGCGTTGTTGTTGACGACGAGAGCCGCCTCGGCGCCGGTCAGCCTCCGCAAGATCGCGGCGAGGTGTTCCTGACGCGAGCCGCGGGCGCCTTCGCCGAGGTCGTACTCGAGGTTCGAGTAGCCACCCGCCGCGTCCACGACCCGCGCGATCGCCTCGGCGGCGAGCGGCGCGCGTCCGAGATTCGTGTGGACGACGACGCCCGTCGCGTTGAGCACGCGCCGCAGGCCCGGCCGCCGCGTGTCGGCGAGCTCGGCCCGCAGCCGTGCCGCGAGATCCCCGGGATCCGCGCCGGCCCGGATCTCATCCCGGGCGCGGTCGATCACGGCCCGGGCCGCGTCGACGGCGAGTGGGTCGCCGGCCACGCGGGCGAGCTCGTCGACCGAGGGCAGATCGCGCAGCTCCATCGGCGCGAACGCTACTGCGCGTCGGCCTTCTCCGGCGCGTGCGGGCTCGCCGAGCCCTCCGCGGCCATGAAGGCGTCGAGCACCGTCTCGAGCGCGATGCGCGGGTCGTCGGTCAGCGTCAGGAGCGCAAGATCATCGGCCGAGACCATCCCGTCGGCGAGCGCGCTGCGCCGCACCCACTCGAGCAGCGGCGTCCAGTACGCCTGGCCCACCAGCACGACCGGAAAGTGGAGGACCTTCCCGGTCTGGATCAACGTCAGCGACTCGAACAGCTCGTCGGCCGTGCCGAAGCCGCCGGGGAAGACGCAGAAGCCCTCGGCCGACTTCACGAACATCGTCTTGCGGGCGTAGAAGTGGTCGAAGACGAGGCCGAAGTCGATGTAGTCGTTCATCGCCTGCTCGTGCGGCAGCTCGATCCCGAAGCCGACCGAGAGGCCGCCGCCCTCGCGGCAGCCGCGGTTCGCCGCCTCCATCACGCCCGGCCCGCCCCCGGTCACGACGGCCCACCCGGCCTCGGCGAAGAGGCGGCCGGTCTCGCGCGCGAGCTCGTACGGGCGCGAGCCCTCCGGCGCGCGCGCCGAGCCGAAGCAGGAGACCGCGGGACGGTCGATCCGCTCCACCGCCTCGAACCCCGTCAGGAACTCCTGGCCGATCTCCTGCGAGCGCAGCTGCAGGTGCTCGAGCGTGTGGTGCGTCCGGAGGAGGTCGCGGTCCTGCATCGCCTAGAGCATCCCACTGTGGCGTGTCGCGAGCAGCGCTACGACGAGGGCTGCGGCGAGGAGCGCGTAGAGCGTTCCGACGAGCACGGCGTGCTCCCGGTCCGGCCCGAGCGCCTCCATCGGGACGCCGTTCTCGAAGCGGATGCGCGGCCGGTGCCAGGTGTCGGTCACGGCGCGCCACACGGTGCCGCCGTCGAGGAAGCCGATCGGGAGCAGGTTGAAGGCGTTGAGCAGGAAGCCGAGGTTGGCGAGCACGACGAGCCAGGTCGTGTTCCGGGCCTCGCCGACCGCCCAGACCGCGGCCGCGCCGAGGCCGCCGACGAACGGGCCGGCGAGGGAGACGAGCGCGCTGCGCCAGGGCGGCAGATTCCCGTGCTGCACGGTCACGAAGGCTCCGACGAACGGGATGAACGTGGGCAGCGTGACCGGCAGCCCCTGCCGTCGCGCCTCGGCGACGTGGCCGAGCTCGTGCACGAGGATCAGAAGGACGAAGCCGAGCCCGAACTCCCAGCTGCCGAACCAGAACGAGTAGGCGGCGAACGAGATGAAGAAGGCGAAGAACTTCGCGAACCCGCCGGCGAGGACGGCGAGGCCGATCAGCCGGTCCCACAGCCCCCGCGAACGCTGCGCCTGCGTGCTCACGAGCCTCTCCCGATCCATTCCTCGCCGCCGGCGTAGACCTCCTTCTTCCAGAGCGGGATCGTCGTCTTCAGCGTCTCGATCGCCTCGCGGCAGGCGGCGAGGGCGGCCGCGCGATGGGGAGCGGACACGGCGATGACGACACTCGCCTCGCCGATCTCGACCCGCCCGAGGCGGTGGTGAATCGCCACGGCGCACAGGCCGTGGCGCTCGGTCAGCTCGTCGCCGAGGCGGGCGAGCAGCGGCTCGGCCATCTCCTCGAACGCCTCGTAGTCGAGGTGGAGCACGTCGCGGTCGCGCGAGCGGTTGCGCACCGTGCCGACGAAGCTCGCGAGCCCGCCCGCCCGCGGATCCTCGACCTCGCGCAGCACGGCGGCTACGTCGAGCGGCCCGTCGACGAGCCGGAAGGAGCCGCCGCTGACCGGCGGGATCACCGCGACCTCGTCGCCGTCCTCGAGCGCGTGGCCGCGCTCGACGTACTCCCGGTTGACGGCGTAGAGAAGGCCCGGCGGCTCGTCGCCGAGGCCGAGCCGCGGCCAGACGTCCTCCACGCGGGCAACGTCGTCGAGCTCGATACTCGAACTGCCGGCGCGCTCGCGCAGGCCTGCAAAGAGACGGACGGAGACGCGCACGCCCTGATCTTGCCTGCGGGCTCAGCTGCCGAGGTACTGCTGGAGCAGCGCTCCCGGCTCCGGCCGGAGGTCGGCGCGGAGCGTGTAGGTGTCGTCGCCCTCCTGGATCAGGACGAAGCCGGCCTGGCGGAGGATCGCGAGGTGGTGGTGGGTCGTCGACTTCGCGAGGCCGACCACCTGCGCCGCCTCCGTCAGCGAGACCGGCCCCTCCTGCAGGCGCTTCAGCAGCTTCAGTCTGCTCTCGTCGCCGAGCGCCTTGTAGATGCGGACGAGCTCCGCGGGATCGCCCGGCGCCGCGCGGTCGCGGTCGAGGCTGATCGGGTAGCAGAAGATCTTCACGCGCTTGTACTCGCTCATGTAGACCCACGGGCGCGGCGAGTAGACCGGGAAGAGGACGACGCGGTCGATCTCCGGGCCCGGCGCCCACTGGATGCCGGGTGCGAGGCGCTCGACGACCTGCTCCGGCGGGACGGACTGCACGAGCTCACGCTTCGCCTCGGCATCCCGCTGGGCCAGCGTCGGATCGGCGGGCGCGATCGCGGGCAGGACGTGCTTGCGCCAGCCCGAGAGGAAGTCGACCAGCGCCCGCTTGCCGTCGGCGGGGTCGCTGTGCAGCACCCGCTCCATCGACGCGCACTTGTCCGGGTCGACGAATTCGGCCGCGGCCTCGAGCAGCTGCGCGATCGCCTCGGCGTCGCCCTCGGCCGCGCGCTTGATCGTCTCCGGCTCCGCCATATGGTGGCCCCGCACGTAGTAGCCGAGCAGGTGGAGTCGCAGCTCGACCGGGTCGGTGCCGGCGAGGTGGTCGAGGAAGGCCTGAGCCGTGCGCGGCTTCGGCGTCGTGTAGATGAGCCCGAGCAGGAGTGCCGACGCCTTGTCGGGCAGGAGCTCCGCCGCCTCGCGCAGCAACTGCGGTGGCGCGCCCGCGCGGAGCTCGTCGATCCGGTCCGCCCCGAGCTCGTACGTCTCGCGCTCCTGGCCGACGAGCAGCGTGGGGATGCTGAGCAGCAGCTCGGCCGCCTCGGCGGCGTCGATCTCCACCGCGAGCGCCCGGCCCGGGCGCGAGACGTCGACGACGCGCGGTTTCTGGATCTCCTGCGGGGGCCGGGTGTTTTCGATCGCCATCGAACCGTTACCAGGACGATAGCCCATTCTCGCTCGATTTGCTTGTGTAGCCTGGGACCTGTTCGATAAGTTTCGAACCAACGAGATTCATCGAACAGAAGGAGTTCGCCAGATGCTCTTCCAGCCGCCCGAGTTGCTCGACCTCATCGCCCTGGATCGCCGCCGGCGCGAAGCGGCCGCCGCGGCGGAGCGCCTGCTCGGCACCCGCAGTCTCCGCGCGCGAGCCGCAGGGATGCTGCGTGGCCTCGCCGACCATCTGTCGCCTCTGCCCGCCCCTCCGCGGGCGGCGAGCGTGCCGGCCGTACACGACGTGCGGCCGGTGCGCTCGCGGTGCGGGCACGCCGCCTAGGCGGCACGGCGCTCGCGCGGGGCGCCGTACGATCCGTGCGTGGCAGCGAGCGGCGACCGGCGCACCGAGTCCGGCATCGAGATCAAGCCGGTCTACGACGCCGCCGACGCGCCGCGTGAGCTCGAGCCGCCGGGCGAGTATCCGTTCACGCGCGGGCCGTACCCGGACATGTACCGCGGCCGGCCGTGGACGATCCGCCAGTACGCGGGCTTCGCGTCGGCGGAGGAGTCGAATGCCCGCTACCGCTACCTCCTCGAGCGCGGCCAGACCGGCCTCTCGATCGCGTTCGACCTGCCGACCCAGCTCGGCTACGACTCCGACGACCCGCGTGCGCTCGGCGAGGTGGGCCGCACCGGGGTGGCGATCGACTCGCTCGCCGACATGGAGATCCTGCTCGCCGGCATCCCGCTCGGCGAGGTCTCGACGTCGATGACGATCAACGCCCCCGCGTCGCTGCTGCTGCTCCTCTACGAGCTCGTCGCCGAGGAGCAGGGAGTGCCGCCCGACGCGCTGCGCGGCACCGTCCAGAACGACATCCTCAAGGAGTACATCGCCCGGGGGAACTACATCTTTCCGCCGCGGCCCTCGATGCGCCTCACGACCGACCTGTTCGCGTACTGCGCCGAGCGGATCCCGCGCTGGAACACGATCTCGATCAGCGGCTACCACATCCGCGAGGCCGGCTCGACCGCGGTGCAGGAGCTCGCGTTCACCCTCGCGAACGGCATCGCGTATTGCCGGGCGGCGGTCGATGCCGGCCTCTCGCCCGACGAGTTCGGCGCACGCCTCTCCTTCTTCTTCAACGCGCACAACGACTTCTTCCAGGAGGTCGCGAAGTTCCGCGCGGCGCGCCGCCTGTGGGCGCGGATCATGCGCGAGCGCTTCGGCGCGACCAACCCGCGCGCGGTCGCCCTCCGCTTCCACGCCCAGACCGGCGGCTCGACGCTGACGGCGCAGCAACCCGAGAACAACATCGTGCGCGTCGCGATCCAGGCGCTGTCGGCCGTCGCCGGCGGGGCGCAGAGCCTGCACACGAACGGCTACGACGAAGCGCTCGCGCTCCCGACCGAGCGGGCGGCGCGCATCGCGCTGCGTACGCAGCAGGTCATCGCGGCGGAGGCCGGCACGACCGAGACCGCCGATCCGCTCGGCGGCTCCTACTACATCGAGGCGCTGACCGACGAGCTCGAGACCCGCGCCGGGGAGCTGATCGCGCGCGTTGACGAAGCGGGAGGCGCGGTCGCAGCGGTCGAGTCCGGCTTCGTACAGGAGGAGATCGAGCGGGCGGCGTTCGAGTTCCAACGGCAGGTCGAGGCCGGCGAGCGCCTCATCGTCGGCGTCAACGCGTTTCTCGACGAGTCGGACGAGCGCATCGAGCTCCTGCGCATCGACCCGGCCGCGGAGCGGCGCCAGCTCGAGCGCACGGCACGCCTGCGCGCCGAGAGGAACGCGGAGGACGCGGCTGTTGCGATCGCCGTCGTGCGGGAAGCCGCGCGGGGCGACACGAACATGCTCCCGCCGCTGCGCGAAGCCCTGCGTGCGCGCTGCACCGTCGGCGAGATCTGCGAGGCCCTGCGCGAGGAGTGGGGGATGTACGACGCTGTGCGGGCGCGCGCCTGAGGCGCTAGCCGGTCCACCACCCGGGCACGATCTCGCCGTCGTTCTGCTCGGCGATCGGCGCGCCGAAGGCGATCAGCGTGATCCCGTCGGCGCCCGCCTCGAGATTCCGCATCACGCCCGGACCGATGCGGAGGATGTCCCACTGCCGCAGATCGTGGATCTCGTCGTCGAGCTTGATCCGGCCGGACCCCTCGGCGATCACGTAGATCTCCTCCTGCTCCGCGTGCTTGTGACCGAACGGCGTCCGCACCCCCGGCGGCAGCTTCTCGATGCCGACACCGCCGACCGTGCAGTCGAGCTGCTTCCTCGGGAAGCGGACGTCCATGCCCTCGGGCATCTGGAACTTGGGCGCGATGTTCTCCACCTCGCCGAGGTTGACGATCGTGTAGTCGCTCATCTCCCAAGTGAACACCAAGCCGGTCTTAAGCGGCCGCCTCGATGGTGCTCCCGGATCCGCAATCGACCCGAAGGAGCATCCACATGATTCGCGCAGGAGACACGATCCACAACCCGGTCACCGGCGAGCGCATCGTCTTCCGCCAGACCTCCCGCGAGACGAACGGGCAGGCCGTGGTGATCGACACCTTCGTGCAGCCGAACGGCTTCGTTGCTGCCGCACACGTCCACCCGAGCCAGGAGGAGCGCTTCGAGGTCCTCCGCGGCAGCGTCGGCTTCCGGATCGGCCGGAAGAAGCTCGTCGCGGGTCCCGGGCAGCGGCTGACGGTGCCCGCGGGCACGCCGCACAAGTTCTGGAACGCGGGCGACGAGGAGGCGCACTTCGTGTGCGAGGTGCGACCGGCGCTCCAGTTCGAGGCGCTGCTCGAGACGATGTTCGCGCTCGCCGCCGACGGCAAGACGAACCGCAAGGGCATGCCGAACCCACTGCGTCTCGCGGTGATCGCGAACGCGCATTTCGACACCGTTCGCCTGCCGTTCCCGCCGGCGATCGTGCAGCGGATCGGGCTCGCCCTCGGCGCCTCCGCCGGGCGTGCGCTCGGCTACGACGCCGTCTACGTCCCCGCCGAACCGACCGCCGCGGCCGTCCCCGCCGTCTGAGCGAGAGAGGAGACCGAGATGCACGACACGCTCACCACCCCGCTTCCCGCCTCCTGGCTCTCGAGCCGGCTCGGCGTCGACCCGGGCGAGATCGAGAAGCTGCGGAGCCGCGGCGAGTTGTTCGCCGTTCGCGATCGCGACGAATGGCTCTATCCCGCCTGGCAGTTCGGCCCGGGCGGCTCGGTCCCGGCCGGCGTCCGCGAGGCCGTCAAGGCTGCCCGCGCCGTCGGCCTGGACGAGTCGCGCCTGGTCGCGCTCTTGCGCCGTCCCGCCGGATTGCTCGGAGCGGCGCGGCTGCTCGACCTGCTCTTCGAGGGACGCTCGGACTTCGTCGTCGAGGCGGTCCGCAGCGCGGCCGCAGCCTGAGCGCGTCGCTGTGCCTGCGTGACGGGGCCAGCGTACGCTGGCCCCGTGCGCATCCTCCTCGTCTCGCAGATGTACCCGGGCCCCGCCGCGCCCGACCTCGGGACATTCGTCGCCCAGGTCGAACGGGGGCTCGCGGCCCACGGCCACGAGATCGAGCGAGCCGTCCTCGACACCCGTGCCGGCGGAAGGCTCCGCTACCTGACGCTCGCGCGGAGGACCCTCGCGGCGAGCAGGCCGGACGTCGTGTATGCGCACTTCCTCGTGCCCGCTGGGCTGATCGCTGCGGTCGCGGGGCGCGCCCCGCTCGTCGTGACGGCGCACGGGCGGGACGTGCGGAACATCGGCGCGTTCCCCGGCGTCGCGGCTGCGACCCGGCTCGTCGTCCGCCGCGCCGCGACCGTGATCTGCGTCTCGCGCTACCTGCAGCGCGAGCTCGAGACGAAGGTGCCCGAGGCGCGCGGCAAGGTCGAGGTCGTCTCGAGCGGCGTCGACCGCGAGCGCTTCGCGGTCACCGACGCGCCGCCCGGCCCGCCGGGGTTCCTCTGCGTCGGGGCGCTCGACGAGCGCAAGAACGTCGTCCGGCTCGCCGACGCCTTCGCGCGGCTCGGGGAGGGAACGCTCACGTTCGCCGGCTACGGGCCCCTCCGGTCGCAGCTCGAGGGGCGCGACGGCGTCCGGCTTCTCGGACGGGTCCCGCACGACGAGGTCCCGCGCCTGTTGGCCGAGTGCCGAGTCCTCGCCCAGCCGAGCCTCGTGGAGCCGCTCGGCCAGGCACTGCTCGAGGCGATGGCCTGCGGCCGCTCGGTCGTGGCGACCCGGATCGGCGGGCCGCCCGAGTTCGTTCCGCCCGAGGCAGGTCTGCTCGTCGATCCGCTCGACGTGGACGAGCTCGCACGCGCGCTAGCACAGGCAGCGGCACTGCCGTGTCCGAACGAGGCCGCGCGCGAGGCGACCGCGGAGCACGACGTCCGCCGCCAGGCCGGGCGGATCGAGGCGATCCTCAGCCGGGCGGCTGCTCGAGATCCGCGAGCCTGACCTCGACGAGCGGCCGGATCCGCTCCTCCAGACCGGCCTCCCGCGCGAGGGCGAGCGCCTGCTCCCAGCTCTCGCGGGCCTTCGCCGGATCGACTCCCTGTTTGAGACGATTGTCCCCCGTCACGAGCAGCTTCTGGATCCGCTCGCGGACGCCCTCTTCCACAAGCCGACCCTAGCGGTCAGGATGAGCGGATGCCGTCCCGCAGCAAGCCCCTCCGCATCCTCATCGCCGACGACCACCGGCTCTTCGCCGAGGCGCTCGAGGCGATCCTCGCGACCGACGAGCGGGTCGAGGTCGTCGGCCGCGCGAGCGACGGGGAGGAGGCGGTGCAGCTCACCCGGAAGCTCGGCCCCGACGTCGTCCTGATGGACGTGAGCATGCCCGTGCTCGACGGATTCGAGGCCACGCGCGAGATCAGGGCGGAGGCCGAAGGAGTCCGCGTGCTCATGCTCACGGGCTCGAACTCCCGCGACGACGTCGACCGCTCGCGCGAGGCGGGCGCGTCGGGCTACGTGACCAAGGATCGGATCGCCTCCGAGCTCGTCGCGACGATCGTCGAAGTGACGCGGCGGCGGCTACCCTGAGCGCGTGCTCACCTTCCTCGCGGTCACCCAGGTGCTCATCGTCGTCGGCATGGTGTCGCTCATCCTCATGCACTCCGGCCGCGACGCGGGCATGGGCGGCCTGGGCTTCACCCCGGCGTCGCAGGGCGGCACACACATCGTCGAGCGGAACCTGACGCGGGTCACGCTCGTGCTCGTCGTGCTCTTCTTCGCGAACAGCGTCGCGCTCTTTCACTACCTCAGCTAGCTCCGCCGCCCGCCGCGTGTCACGATGGGTGCGTGCGGCTGGACGAAGAGAAGCTCGAGGCGCTGCGAACCTGGGGGCAGGGGCTCCGGCAGGCCGAGGGCGAGGAGCTCGCCGCAACCGGTCGCGCGATCCTGATGCTCGTGGAGGAGATCGACCGGCTGCACGTCGAGCTCTGGCATGCGCGGCTCCGGGTGGGCGGCGCGGATCAGGCGCCCGCCGAGCCGGCCGTCGAGGCCGAGGAGCAGGTCGGGTCGGCGCTGCACGGACGCCTGCAGCGAGTGCTCCGGCGCGAGCCCAAGCCGTCGTTCGAACCCGTCGACCGCGACAGCGAGACGGCCTCGGCCCGCTCGTGGATCGAGTCCCTGCGGCGACAGAGGTAGCGCCGGCTCCGGAGGAAGCTACACTGCGCGGGCTCTCGCGCTGGTGGCGGAATTGGTAGACGCGCTAGGTTGAGGGCCTAGTGGCCTTAACAGGCCGTGGAGGTTCAAGTCCTCTCCAGCGCACTCAGAGGCCGCCGCCGGGCGGCCTTTTCGTTGGCGCGTTTGACGCCGTCCGGAGGAGTCCGTACCCTGCTGTCGAACACCTGTTCGCCACCTGTACCCGACTTCCGGAGCGTGAGATGCAGACGACAGCCGAGCTGACCGGCCGGCAGCGCGAGATCTGGAGCTTCCTCGTCGACTACGTCGACCGGCACGGCTATCCGCCCACCGTGCGCGAGATCGGCGGAGCGGTCGGCCTTGCCTCGCCGTCCACCGTCCACGCGCACCTCGCGAACCTCGAGCGCGCGGGCCTGCTGCGCCGCGACCCGACGAAGCCGAGGGCGCTCGAGCTCGTCGGCAGAGGGAAGGCTGCGCAGCCGAGCACGGAGACCGTCGCGGCGGAGCTGCCGAAGCTCCCGCTCCTCGGCCAGATCGCGGCCGGCGGGCCGTTGCTCGCGGACGAGAACGTCGAGGACGAGATCGCCGTCCCCGAGAACCTCCGCGGCGACTTCCTGCTGCGCGTCAAGGGCGAATCGATGATCGAGGCCGGCATCCTCGACGGCGACGTCGTCGTCGTCCGGCGGGCGCAAGACGCCCGCGACGGCGAGATCGTCGTGGCCCTCGCGGGCGACGACGAGACGGCCGACGAGGCGACCGTGAAGCGGTTCTTCCGCGAGAACGGCCGCATCCGGTTGCAGCCCGAGAACTCGGCGCTCGAGCCGATCTACGCGCCGCACGTGACGATCCTCGGCAAGGTCGTGGGGGTGTTCCGCGAGCTGTGAGCGGGCTCACCCCACTCCACCGGACGCTCGAGCAGGAGCTCCTCGCCGTGCTGCGCGGAGCCTCGCTCGAGTGCCCGGTCTGCGGCGAGTTCGTCCTCCACGAGGGCGCGGTCGTCCGCTGTCCCGAGTGCGCGATGCAGCTCCACGGACGGCTCGAAGGCGCTGCGGGAGCCGGGCTACAATCCGGTCTGCAGGCCGGGTGACCGCGGGGCGTTTTTGGCGCCTCGAGGAAAGTCCGGACACCGCAGGGCAGGACGCTCCCGAGATCGTCCGACGACACGAGGGAGGCGGCGAAAGCCGACGGAAAGTGGCACAGAAAACAAACCGCCGGTCGCGAATCTCCGGAGTCGCGGCCGGTAAGGGTGAAACGGTGGGGTAAGAGCCCACCAGCGGCCCTGGTGACAGGGCCGGCTCGTCAAACCCCGTCCGGTGCAAGGCGAACAGGCTCCGTCGACGCGGCCCGCCGAGGAGCCGGGTAGCCGCACAGATGGATGGCCACCCCCGACAGAATCCGGCTTACAGGCCTGCTACGGGAAAGCCCCGCACAGTCGGGGCTTTTCTATGCCCCGGCAACCGGTCTTGCCGTAGCGCTCCCGAGTCGGCAGCCTCTCGGCGGTCTCTCGGAACCGCTCGGCCCGAGCGCCCGGCCTGCGCCTCTCGGCTGTGCCGGCAACGTCCCGAACCGCACCCCGACCGTACCAGCTCGAGCGGACGCTCTCAAGCACTGTTCCCTTAGACAGCCCGTTTGCTAAGAGAGCAAATCGTTTCTTAGAGAGAACACGTGCTGCTATACTGGCGTTTGCAATGACGGCAAACACCACAATTCGAGAGAACGACCTGTTCGATGCAGCCGTTGCTTGGCTAAGCGACCGCATCCCGTCCACATGGTCCGTGGAGACCTCCAACGAACCGGAGTCGACGGCTGGTGCTCGTCGTCGTCTCGACGCCACCATCGTGATCAAGAGCCCCGGCGTGTACGCGACGCTCGCGGTCGAGGCGAAACGCTCACTTGGGCCCCGCGACGTC
>DATEHY010000102.1:0-22028 GCA_035279325.1 Gaiellaceae bacterium | reverse complement strand
GTCTTGACCTCGTCCTTGGTCGCCTCGATCACGAAGTTCGGGTGGTTGACGATCATGCGGCGGACGCCGCGCTCTTTCGCCGCCTGGAAGACGGCGATGATCGAGGGCGCGGGCATGTGTCCCGAGGCGAGCACCGCGTCGGCCTCGGCGATCATCTGCAGGATCTCGTGCACCTCGGGCTTGAGCTGCCCGTCGCCGTCGGCGAAGACGTCGATCGGCTCCTCGGGGATCAGGTCGACGGAGAGCTGCGGGAACTTCAGCTGCGGGTGTTCGCGGTGGTGCTCGATGTGCTTGGGCGAGGCGATGGTGGGGAACCAGACGACCTTCCCGCCCATCGCGAGGCAGAGGTTCACGGCGTGCGGATTGAGGCCGCCGACCTGCGTGTTGAGCGCGATGCCGCCGAAGACGTCGATCCCCGAGGCGGCGATGCCGTGCTCGCGCAGGGCGGCGACGTCGGACGACGTGTCGTGATGGTGCGACTTGACGACTATCGCACGCATCCCCGCGTCCGCCGCTCGTTGCGCGGCCTCGGCGGCGTCGAGCCGGCGCGGGAACGGCGACGGGTACGGGTGGACGTGGAGGTCGACGGCACCGTCGAGCAGGCGGTCCACTACATCGGTCACGCGGCCACCTCGAACGTCTGCAGCCCGTAGCCCATGATCCGGTGCGCGTAGTACGCCTGGACGAGCGGGCGGGCGTCGTCCGGCAGGGCTCCTCGCATCGCGAGCCAATTCACGACCTCGACCGACTCCGTTCCGCCGAGCTCGATCAGCTGCTTGTACGTGTACTTGGTCAGCGACTCGGGCTCCTCGGCGAGCAGGCGCATGAACTCCTGGTCCCAGTCCGGCGTCACCTGGCCGAAGCGGGGCCCGGTCAGCTGGTGCGAGAGGCCGCCGGTGCCGACGACGACGACCCGCAGGTCGTCCTCGAAGGAAAGGATCGCGCGGCGCAGCGCCTGGCCGAGCTTCCAGCAGCGGAGCGGCGACGGCAGCGGGTGGAGGATCACGTTGACCGCGAGCGGGACGATCGGGATCTTCCAGCCGCCCTCGCCCTCGCTGAAGTCGACCATCGGCAGCGGCGAGATCACGCCATGGTCCACCTCGAGGTCCTGGCAGATCGTGATGTCGAACTCGTCGGCGACGAGCGAGCGCGCGATGTGCCAGCCGAGCTTCGCGTCGCCGGGCAGCGGCGGGAACGGTCGCGCGCCGAAGCCCTCGTCGGCGACCGGATACGTCTCGGCGACGCCGAGCGCGAACGTCGGGTACGCATCGAGGAAGAACTGGTCCATGTGGTCGTTGTAGATGACCACGAGCCGGTCGGGCTGGAGCTCCTCGAGCCAGCTCGCGACCTCTTTGAACGGGCCGAAGAGCGGCTGCCACTCGTCCGACTCGCGAACGTCTTCGCCCGCGTCGTAGATGTGCTCCATCGACGGCGCATGGCTCGCGCCGATCCCTCCGACGACCCTAGCCATCGGCCCCTCCCGACTCTTTCATCTGCTTGCCGATCTCGGGCAGCGGGGTGTCCGTCACACCCGAGAGCTTGACCATCACGTAGATCGACATGCCGGAGCGCCAGAGCCCGATCCAGTCGCGCCGCCGCACGAGCTCTTTCTCCTCGTCGGTCAGGCCGAACTGCTCCATCCACGCCTCCTCGTCCTTGGCGAAGAGGTCGCGCTGGTGCTCGTCCTTCAACGAGTAGGCGGCCTTGTTCAGGCGGATTCCGCGGCTCGCCGTCGCCTCGTCGAAGAGGTCGAGGTCGGCGGGGAGCTCCTTCGGCTGCACGGCGTCGAGCCGAGCGAGGTAGTCCTGAGTCAGTTCCATATCAGCTCCATTGGACGTGCAGGTGGTGGGGTGAACGGAACTCCCAGCCCGAGATCTCGATCGGGCGCTCGGGATCGAGACGCAGGCCCGGAAGACGGTCGAGCAGGATGCGCCAGGCGGTGCGCGTCTCGTAGCGTGCGAGCCGCGCGCCGATGCAGAGGTGCGGGCCGGTCGCGAACGCGAGGTGCGAGCCCTCGCGGCGGTGGATGTCGTAGCGCTCCGGCTCGTTCCAGTTTCGTTCGTCGTGGTTGGCCGAGGCCAGGACGGCGGCGACGAGAGCGCCCTGTTCGAGCTTGACGCCGCCGAGCTCCGTGTCTCGCGTGGTCTGCCGGGTCGACGTTCCGACGGGCGAGTGCCACCGCGCGGCCTCCTCGATCGCGGGATCGACGAGCTTCGGGTCGGCACGGACCTCCTCGAGCTGCTCGGGATGGGAGAGGATCGCCCAGAGCGAGAGAGCGATCAGGTCGGTCGTCGCCTGCAGGCCTCCGACGATCATGACCTTGAGGTTCGACTGGATCTCCTCACGTGTCAGCCGCTCGCCGTCGACCTCGGTCTGCACCATCGACGAGAGGAGCGTGTCGTCGGGCTCGCGTTCGAGCCGCTCGATCACCGGGGCGAGGGTCTCGTTCACCTCGGCGCTTGCGCCGTCGGCGATCGCCTGCTTCTCGGGATCGCCCTCGAAGTTCGCCGCGCCGGTGGCGAGCTCGACGAACCAGCGGCGGAGCGTCTCCTCCTCGACGAACGCGAGCCCGAGGGCGCGCTTCAGCACCCGCGCCGAGAGCGGCTCGGCGAGCTCCGCGACGAGATCGCAGGCGCCGCGGTCGACGAAGCCGTCCACGAGCTCGTTCGCGAGCGGCGCGATGACGTTGTCGGGGTAGTCGCCGATCGCTCCGACCCGGAACCAGGGATAGATGATCTTGCGAATCCGGCTGTGATACGCGCCCTCCGAGGCGAGCAGGTTCGCCCCGAACGTGCGCCGCAAGGTCGACGGCTCCGTCTCGCCGCTGAAGAGATCGGGCGACTTGTCGACGTGCTGGACGTCGTCCCAGCGGGTGACGAGCCAGAGGCCCACCGAATCGACGAAGCAGACGGGCTCCTCCTCCCGCAGCTGCTTGTAGATCGGATACGGGTCGGACTCGAGCTGCTCGACCGAGATCTCAGTGCCGACGCTCAATCGCAACCTCCTCGTAGGTCTGGACGTGACGGGTAGCCTCGCCGATCAGGTCGCGGACGGCCGCTCCCTGTTGCTCGCAGTATTCGGCGAGATCCTCGACGGTGCGGGCGAGCGTGGTGGGGCCGTCGGTGAGGACGGCCGTCGCAAGGGCCACCGCAGACGCGCCCGCAAGCAGCAGGCGCGCGACGTCGAAGCCGCCGCGGGCGCCGTTCGTCGCGATGATCGAAACCCCGGGATGCGTCGCGTGCGTCTTCGCCACGAGGTGAAGGGTGAGCGGAAGCGCCCAGGCGCCCCCGACCGCGGCGAAGGTGCCGAGCACGGGACGCCGGGTCTCCAGGTCCGGCAGAAACCCCATCGCTCGGGTCGCGATGCAGACTGCGTCGGCGCCCGCCGCGAGGGCGTCGGTCGCCGAGTCGGTCGCGGAGAGCTTCACCGTGAGCGGGAGGGAGACGGCCCGCCTGATCTGGCGCACGAGCTCCACGCCCGCGCCGATGCCGTCGGGCGCCTCGGTCGCATGGGGCGCGCCCACGTTCAGCTCGAGCCAGCGCAGTCCGGCCCGCTCGAACGCCGCTGCCGCCTCGAGGGCCCGGTCGGGGTCGGCGACGATCAGGCTGGGGACGACGTACGCATCGTGCGATGCAGCGTCACGGTCGAGCGCGGCGAGCGTCTCGGCCCACTCGTCGAGGTCGACTCCGAGCAGCCCCGAGCGGCAGAACAGCGAGTCGGTGCGCCGCGCCGGACCGAGCGGCCGCTGGCTTAGCGTCTCGTCGAGCAGCACGTATTCGGCCGCGCGCAGGTTCGCGTGGGCCGCCGGCGACTCGTTCACCGACTTGGCGACGACGGCGGCTGCGCCGGCATCGAGGCACGCGCGGATCTGATCCGGGGTGGAGGTGGCCTCGCAGGATCCGGCGATCACAGGGTTCTTGAGCTTCAAGCCGGCAACGGTGGTCGCGAGGTCAGCGGACATTGCTCACCGCCTCGCGCAGGAGCGCGACGTCGGAGGAGACGACCGCGTAGCGGAACCGCTCCTCGTTGCCGAAGCCGCCGAGCACGATCCCCGCCTCGGCCACGGCGCCGGCGAGCTCGTCCGCCCGGGCGGCCGCAGCTTCCTGGTCGAGACCGCAGTCCACCAGCAGGTCGGTGAGGCCGAGGAAGGCGACGTCGGCGCCCGCCTGGCAGAGTGCCAGCGGCGGATCCGCTGTCTCCCGCGTCTCGAGCTGGATCACGAGGAGCGGCGGCTCGGAGCCGGAGAGGTAGTCGCGCAGCGGGACGCGGCCGTAGCCGGCCTGCGGATGGGCGAGGCTGATCGAGCGCGTGCCGTCCGGGGCGTACGCGGCGGCGGACGCGAGTGCCCGCACCTCGGTCACGCGCCGCACCGACGAGAGCTGGATGCCCGCTGCTCCCGACTCGAGCAGTCGGTTGACGAGCCCGCGGTCGACCTCCGGAATGCGGACGACGGCGGCAAAGCCGATCGCGGCGGCGTGACGAACGAGCCTCAGCACGTCGGCCTCCGAGAGCTGGGAGTGCTCGTAGTCGACCACGCAGAAGTCGAGCGAGCCGGCGCAGACGTCGACCGATTCGAGCGCGGGCAGCTTGACGAACGTCCCCGTCGCCCGGCCGTCCCGCAGCCTCCTCCGCAGGCTTGACACGACTACTGCCATGTGGGACGTTATCTCACATAGTGAGCAGGGCCGCAAGTCGTCTTCTCAGGAGGGATTGATGGAAGCTTCCGCTCAGGGGGAAGGGCGCGGTCTCCGGCGCAACGCGGTCGGACTTCCGGGCCTCATCGCACAATCGCTTGGTGTAACGGCGCCGGAGATCTCCGCCGTCGTGATCGCCGCGGTCGTAGCAAGCAAGGTGGGCGGCTGGACTCCGGCAGCGTTCTGGGTCGCCGGCATCGGAGCGATCGGGCTGGCGTTGATCTACGGTCGCTTCGCGCGCTACGTGCCGAGCGCCGGCGGCACCTACGCCATCATCCGCGCCGGCCTCGGCCGCGACGTCGGCTTCTTCGGTGGCTGGACGCTGCTGGCGGTCGGCATCATCTTCGTGCCGGGTCTGATCATCGCGGCCGCCTTTCTGCTGCAGAACTTCTTCGGGCTCGTCGAGCCGTCGCATCCGTTCTTCTCCCACGCCTGGTGGGGCTGGGCGCTCCTGCTGACGGCGATCGTCGCAGCGATCTCCTATTTCGGCATTCGGATCTCGGCCCGAGTGCTGCTCGCGCTCACGGCGGTCGGCGTGACGATGCTGGCGATCCTCGACCTGATCATCCTCGCCAAGGGCGGCGCGCACCACTGGGCCTGGTCGTCACTCGCCCCGTGGGACGGCCACGGGACGTTCGGCTTCGGCTTCTTCGCGCTCGGCGTCGGAATCGCGATGACCGGCTTCTCCGGGTTCGAAACCGCTGTCTTCCTCGCGGAGGAAGCACACACGCCGAAGAGGCAGGTGCCGAAGGCGGTACTCGGCGCAGTCAGCCTCGCGGTGATCTTCTACATCGTCACCACCTTCTCGATCGTGACGGGCTACGGCCTGCAGGCCGCAGGCCGGCACTGGCCTTCCGACTCCGCCGGCGCCGTGGTCGGCCTCTCGGCGCAGTACGCCGCGCTCTGGTTCGGGAAGGTGCTGCTCCTGTTCCTGGCCATCTCGTCCTTCGCCTCAGCCCTCGGCACGGCGAACTTCACGACCAGAACGGCGTTCGCCTGGGGTCACGACGGCTACCTGCCGAAGGTCTTCGCTCGCACGCACCCACGCTTCAAGAGCCCCGACGTCGCGATCGGCGTCCTGACCGTGATCACCCTAGGAGTGATCTTCGGCGGTCTCGCCTGGCAGGGCAGGACGTTCAACGGGGCCCTGAACTTCTTCAGCTGGCTGCTGCAGGTCGGAGCGACCGGCATCCTGCCGGTCTACGCGCTCGTCGGTATCGCCGGTTTCGTCCACTCGCGCAAGCACGCCGGCAACCCGATCGACATCTTCGTCGCGCCCCTGCTGACGATCGTTGTCGTCGTCACGGCCGAGGTGACCGAGTTCTACGGCCAGACGGGAATCTTCCGGTGGGCTCCGTACGTCATGCTGGGCTGGATGGGTCTCGGCATTCTCGTCAGGCTCGCGACGCGGACGCGCGTCGAGCAGCAGGAGCTTCAGGCCGAGGCAGTGCAGCCGGAGCTCGCGGCCGGCTGATGTCTGCGGGTCGCAGCCGCGGGCACCTGATCGGAGGCGACCAGGTGCCCGCGTCAACCCGCGCGACCTTCGAGTCGCTCGATCCGTCGACGGCGAAGCCGCTCGCGACGCTGGCTCTCGGTGGTCCGGACGACGTCGACCGTGCGGTCTTGGCGGCGCGGTCGGCGCTGCCCGGATGGCGCGCGCTCGACCCGTACGAGCGCGGCGTCATCCTGCAACGGCTCGCCGGTCTGATCGAGGAGAACGCCGACGAGCTGATCGACCTCGAGGCCCGCGACGCCGGGAAGCTCCGCGGGGAGGCGGCGCGCGACGTCGACCGCGCGGTGCGGACGTGGACCTACTACGCGGGCTGGCCGACGAAGATCACGGGCACGACGAATCCGGCCGACCCCGGCGTCTTCTCGTACAGCATCCGCGAGCCCCTCGGTGTCGTGGGCGCCATCACGCCGTGGAACTTTCCGCTCGTCATCGCCTCGTGGAAGCTCGCGCCCGCGCTCGCGTGCGGGAACACCGTCGTGCACAAGCCCGCCGAGGAAGCGCCGCTCTCGGCTCTGCGTGTGGCCGAGCTCGCGCTCGAGGCGGGCGTCCCGCCCGGCGTCTGGAACGTCGTCACCGGCGAGGCCGAGGCCGGCGCAGCCCTCGCGGCGCACGACGACGTCGACAAGATCTCCTTCACCGGCTCGACCGAGGTCGGGCGTGAGATCCAGCACGCCGCCGCCGGCAACCTCAAGCAGCTGTCGCTCGAGCTCGGCGGGAAGTCGGCGAACGTCGTGCTTGCGGACGCGGACCTCGACGCCGCGCTCGAGGGCGCCATGCGCGCGACGTTCCGCAACGCCGGCCAGGTCTGCACCGCCGGGGCGCGGCTCGTCGCGGACGCCGCGGTGGCGGGCGAGCTGAGCGAACGATTGGCCGAGCGCGTCCGCGAGACCGAGGTCGGTCCCCTGATCTCCGAGCGGCAGCGTGTGCGCGTCCTCGAGCTGTACGAGTCCGCGGTCGGCGAGGGAGCCCGCGCACTCGTCGGCGGCGGTACTGTCGAGCGGCCCGGCTTCTACGTCGAGCCGACCGTATTCGTGGACACGACGAACGAGATGCGCATCAACCGAGAGGAGATCTTCGGCCCGGCCGTCGCGGTGATCTGCGTCGACGGCGAGGACGAGGCCGTGCGAGTCGCGAACGACACGTGCTACGGGCTCGCGGCCGCCGTCTGGACGCGCGACGCCTCTCGCGCGACCCGGATCGCGCACGCTCTGAACGCCGGCACGGTCTGGATCAACAACTACGGCGGGCTCGACGTCTACAGCGCCTACGGCGGCCGCGGCTTCTCGGGCTACGGCTACGAGCAGGGGCCGCAGACGATCGAGGAGTACACGACCCTGAAGACCGTGAGGCAGACGCTTTGAGCAGCCTGGCCGAGCTCGACGCAGCGCACGTGATCCATCCGCACGCGGTTGTCGGCAGCCCGGCGCCGCCGGTGATCTGGGCGCGCGGCAAGGGAGCGCTGCTCTGGGACGCCGAGGGCCGCGAGTACGTCGACGGCACGTGCGGCCTGTGGCAGTGCGCCGTCGGTCACGGGCGCGAGGAGCTGGCTCGCGTCGCGAGCGAGCAGATGGCGCAGCTCGAGTTCTACGCGTCGTTCTGGAACTTCGCGAACGAGCCCTCCATCCGGCTTGCCGCCCGCATCGCCGAGCTTTCGCCGCCCGGCCTCGACCGGGTCTTCTTCACGAACGGCGGCTCGGAGGGGATCGAGACCGCGATCAAGCTCGTCCGTCTCGCCTGGGATGCCGCCGGACAAGTGGGCCGCGACCTGATCCTCTCCCGCAAGGCGGCCTACCATGGAGTCGGGTCGGCCTCGCTCGCCGCCACGGGCATCCCGCCGCTCAAGGAGGGCTTCGATCCGCTGCCGCCGGGGTTCGTCCATCTCTCGACGCCGGCGCATCATTCAGACGTCGACGAGCTGGTGGCCGAGCTCGAGGAGACGATCGCCGAGCACGGAGCCGACCGGATCGCCGCGTTCGTCGGCGAGCCGGTGATGGGAGTGGGAGGGATGATCCCGCCGCCCGACGGCTACTGGCCGCGTGTCCAGGAGCTGCTGCGCCGCAACGGGATCCTGCTCGTGCTCGACGAGGTCGTGACCGGGTTCGGGCGCACCGGCCACTGGTTCGGAGCGCAGCGCTACGAGCTCGACGCCGACGTGATCGTGACCGCGAAGGCGCTCACCAGCGGCTACGTGCCGATGGGCGCCGTCCTCGTGCACGACCGGCTCGTGGAGCTGCTCGACGGTACGCAGTTTCGGCACGGCTTCACGTACAACGGGCACCCGGTCGGCGCGGCCGTCGGGCTCGCCAACCTCGAGATCATCGAGCGCGAGGGTCTGCTCGAGCGCGCCGTCGAGACCGGCTCACGCATGCTCGAGCGGCTCCAGCCCGCCGCGTCACTTGCTGGCGTGGTGGAGGTGCGTGGCGTCGGTTTGATGCTCGGCGTCGAGCTCCAGGAGGGCTTCGATGCGGCGCCCGTCGCGGCGCGCGCGCTCGAGCGTGGCGTCGTCGTGCGCGCCAGCGGTCAGAAGATCGTGATCTCGCCGCCGCTCGTGATCGAGACCGAGCAGGCGGACCGTGTGGTCGACACCCTGCTCGACGAGCTGGCCGGGCTCGCGTGACGAGCGAGGCGCCGATCAACCAGTCGGTCGAGCGGGCCGTCCAGATGCTCGGTTTCTTCACCGCGGAGGAGCCGGAGCTGACGCTGGCCCAGCTGACGAAACGGCTCGGTACGAGCCGTGCGACCACACACCGCTACGCAATGGCGCTCCGCCGCGTGGGCCTGCTCCGCTACGACGCCGGGTCGGGCACGCACTCGCTCGGGCCGCGCATCGTCGAGCTCGCGGCGACCGCGCTCTCCGGCCTGCGGATCATCCGCATCGCCGGTCCGCACATGGAGCGGCTCGCCGCCGAGCTCAACGAGACCGTCGTCCTCTCGATCTGGGACGGCGACTCCCCGGTCGTCGTGCGGGTGGACGACAACACCGACCGCGTCGTCCACATCATCGTCCGCACGGGCTCGCGCCTCGCGCGCACCACCTCGGCCCAGGGGAAGGTCTTCCTCGCCTTTTCGGCCGAGGGGGACGACCTCGACGCGAAAGAGGCAGGCCGCGTCCGCGAGACGCGGATCGCGATCAACACGCTCAACGACGACGGCATCCGCGCGATCGCCACGCCGATCTTCCAGGACCGTGACTGCGTCGCGACGATGGCCGTCGTCGGCACCATCGCCAATCTCCCCGCGAAGGAGAGTGCGCCGCTCTGCCTACGCCTGCGCGAGACGGCCGACACCCTCTCCGCCGAACTCGGCTTCTTCTCGGATCACGGTCAAGAAAGGAGCGCTTCCTGATGCCCGCATACACCTGGGACGAGATCCCCGACGAGCCGGTCCGGCCGGGCGTCCGCCGCCGCGCGTTCGGCACCCGTGACGCGATGCTCGTGCTCAACCACTGCGAGCCCGGCATGGACCTGCGCCCGCACACCCACGACTTCGACCAGATCGCCCTGATCACGAAGGGGACGGCGATCTACCACATCGGCGAAGAGCCCTGCGAGGTCGGGCCGGGCTCGATCATGCTGATCCCCGCCGGCGTCGAGCACTACATCGAGCCGACCGGCAGCGAGACCGTCGAGAACATCGACGTGTTCGCGCCCGCCCGCGACGACTACCTGCACCTGCTCGAATGGCTGAAGTCGAGCTCTCCGGCGTAGTCGGCGACCTCGACGCGGCGGTCGCGGATCTCGCCGAGCGCTTCCGCGCCGCCCTCGGGCCGCCGGTGCGCGCGGCCGCCGAGCTCGACTCCCCGACGCTACGCGCGCGCTTCGAGGAGCCGCTGCCCGAGGACGGGCTGCCGGTCGAGGCGATCCTCGGCCAGCTCGAGGAGCGCAGCGCCGGCGGGCTCGCCGGCTCGACGGGCGGCCGCTACTTCGGGTACGTCACCGGCGCGTCGCTGCCCGCCGCGGCGATCGTCGAGGCCTGGACCGCGGCGGTCGACCAGAACGTCGGGATGTGGCCGCTCGGGCCGGCGGCCGTCGAGCTCGAGCAGGTCACGCTCGGCTGGCTCGCGGATCTCCTCGGCTACCCGTCGAGCGCGGGCTACTTCGGGTCCGGCGCGACGATGGCGAACACCGTCGGCCTCGGGGTTGCACGGCACTGGTTCGGCCGCAAGCACGGCGTCGACGTTCGCGAGGAGGGCGTGCGCGCGCTGCCGCCGCTCGCGGTCTACGGCAGCGTCGAGCTGCACCTGTCCGACCACAAGGCGCTCCGCACGCTCGGCCTCGGCTCGGGCTGCGTGCGGGCGATCCCGATCGATGCCGCGTATGCGATGGAGGTGGAGCCGCTCGTCGAGGCGATCGAGCGCGACCGCGAGGCCGGCATCGAGCCCGCAATCGTGATCGCGCAGGCGGGGTCGGTCAACACCGGAGCCTCGGATCCGCTCGACGCGATCGCGGACGTCTGCGAGCGCTACGGGCTCTGGCTCCATGTCGACGGCGCCTTCGGCGCGTTCTTCCGCCTCTGCGAGCGGACCGAGCCGCTCGTGCGCGGGCTGGAGCGCGCGGACTCGCTCACCGTCGACGGGCACAAGTGGCTCAACGTGCCGAACGGCGTCGGCTTCGCGCTCCTCCGCGATCCCGAGCTGCATCACGACGCGTTCGGCGGCTCGGCCGGCTACCTCACGCCCGGCTCCGGCGCCAATCTCCACGAGCTCGGGTTCGAGGCCTCGCGGAGCTGGCGCGGCGCGTGTGTCTGGGCGGCTCTGAAGGCGCTCGGCCGCCGGGGCGTCGAGGATCTCGTCACCCGCTGCTGCGACCTCGCGGCCGAGCTGGCGGCGATCGTCGAGGAGCATCCCCGGCTCGAGCTGGCCGCTTCTGCTCCGACGAACATCGTCTGCTTCCGCTACGTGCGCGACGGGATCGACGAGGAGGCGGTGAACCGCGCGATCCAGGCCGAGGTCGCGGCCGCCGGCAACGTCTTCCACACCGGCGCAACGCTCGAAGGGCGCTTCTGCCAGCGCGCGGCCATATGCTCCTGGCGCACCACGGTCGACGACGTGCGGGCGCTGGCGGAGGAGGTCCTGAGAGTGGGCAACGGGCTCTAGATGGGGCGCTACGTCCCGGACGAGGTCGAGGAGTACGCGGAGCGCTACACGAGCGCCCGCTGGGACGTCTTCGACCGGCTCGGCGCGGAGACCGAGGAGACGCGCCGGGACCACGAGATGATGGTCGGCACGGTCGAGGGCGCGTTCCTCAACTTCCTCGTCTACATGACGCGCGCGAAGCGGGTCCTCGAGGTCGGCACCTTCACCGGCTGGTCGGGCATCGCGATGGCCCGCGCCCTACCGGACGACGGCCGGATCGTCAGCTGCGACGTGAACGAGGAGACGACGGCGGTCGCGCGGCGCTACGCGGAACAGGCGGGCGTCGCCGACAAGATCGACTACCGCGTCGGCCCGGCAATCGAGACGCTCGCCGCGCTCGACGGGCCGTTCGACCTCGCCTTCATCGACGCCGACAAGGAAGGCTACGTCGACTACTACGAGGCGATCCTCCCGAAGCTCGCGCCCGGCGGACTGATCGCGGCCGACAACACGCTCTTCGGCAGCGGCGGCCCGAGCGACGAGATCACGCAGGCGATCTCCGGCTTCAACGACCACGTCGTGCGCGACGAGCGCGTCGAGGCGGTTCTCCTGCCGCTGCGCGACGGCATCACCCTGATCCGGAGGAGGTAGGCGGCCGGCCCCGAGCCGCTGTGGTTGAATCGCGCACCGGATGAAGGTGCTGGTGGTCGGAGCGGGAGCGGTCGGTGGGGCGGTGGCCGCCGTGGCGAGGCGGCGGAGCTTCTTCGAGCGCATGACGTTCGCCGACCTCGACCCGGCAAGGCCGGCAGCCGTGGTGGAGCGCGACGGCGACCCGCGGTTCGCCGCGGCGCAGGTCGACGCCGGCGACCGCGCGGCTCTCGTCGCTCTTATGCGCGAGACCGGGGCGGACGCCGTCCTCAACGCGGCCGACCCGCGCTTCAACCCGCCGATCCTCGACGCCGCCTTCGAGTACGGCTGCACGTATCTCGACATGGCGATGACGCTGTCCGGGCCGGGCGTCCTGCTCGGTCAGGAGGAGCTCGACGCGGACGAGCGGTGGCGGGAGCGCGGCCTGCTCGCGCTCGCCGGGATCGGCGTCGAGCCAGGGCTCGCCGACGTCTTCGCCCGCTACGCCGCAGACCATCTCTTCGACGAGATCGACGAGGTGGGCGTGCGCGACGGAGCCGACCTCGTCGTCGAGGGCTACGACTTCGCGCCGACCTTCTCCATCTGGACGACGATCGAGGAGTGCCTGAATCCGCCGCTGATCTGGGAGAAGGAGCGCGGTTTCTACACGACCGAGCCGTTCTCCGAGCCGGAGCTGTTCGAGTTCCCCGAGGGGATCGGCGTGATGGAGTGCGTGAACGTCGAGCACGAGGAGGTCGTGCTCGTGCCGCGCGAGATCGAGTGCCGCCGAGTGACGTTCAAGTACGGGCTCGGGGAGGAGTTCATCGACGTCCTCCGCACGCTCCACAAGCTGGGGCTCGACTCGACCGAGCCGGTGCGCGTACGCGGAGTGGACGTGGCGCCGCGCGACGTCGTCGCCGCCGCGCTCCCGGACCCGGCCACCCTCGGCGACCGGATGCGCGGGAAGACGTGCGCGGGCACCCTCGTGACCGGGAAGCGCAAGGATGGCGGCGAGGGCGCCGTCTACCTGTACCACGTGTCCGACAACGAGCAGACGATGCGAGAGTACGGGCACCAGGCCGTCGTGCTCCAGACCGCGCTCAACCCGGTGATCGCCCTCGAGCTGCTCGCGGCGGGCAGCTGGGAGGGGACGGGAGTGCTCGGTCCCGAGTCGTTCCCGCCCGATCCGTTCCTCGAGCTCCTCGCCGACTACGGCGAGCCGCACGGCGTGGTCGAGGGGGACCCCCGCGTTCGCCATGGATGAGCGGCTCGAGCGTTATGCGGAGCTGTGCGTGCGGGTGGGCGCGAACGTCCAACCGGGACAGGAGTTGTTCGTCGAGTCCGACCTCGCCCATGCGCCGCTGACTCGGGCGATCGCGCGCCAGGGGTATCGGGCCGGCGCCGCGTACGTCAACGTCCTCTACCACGACGACCACGTGCGTCACGCGATGATCGAGCTCGGGCCCGACGAGGCGCTCACGTACGCGCCCGCGTGGCGAAAGGCCTGGCTGGAGTCCGCCGCCGGCAACGCGTTCATCGGGACGACCGGCGATCCCGAGCCCGAGCTGATGGCCGACCTCGACGGCGAGCGTGTGGGACGCGCGGTGGCCCAGGAGCTGACCGAGATCGGGATGCGGCAGCTACGCGAGAACTCGGTCAACTGGTGCGTCGTCGCCGCGCCGAACGAAGGCTGGTCGCGTCAGGTGTTCGGAGAGCCCGACCTCGAGCGGCTGTGGGAGCTCGTCGCGTTCGCGATGCGGCTCGACGAGCCCGACCCGGTGGCGGCCTGGCGCGAGCGGGACGACCTGCTGCAGGGGAGGGCGGCGGCGCTGAACTCTCTTCGGCCGGACGCGCTGCACTACCGCGGCCCGGGCACGGACCTGACGGTGGGGCTGCTGCCGACGTCGCGCTGGGACGGGGGCGGCTCCGAGACGGCGAGCGGGATCCCGTTCATCGCCAACATGCCGACCGAGGAGATCTTCACCGCGCCCGACTGCCGCCGCGCCGAGGGGACGATCCGCTCGACGATGCCGCTCGTCCTGCGCGGCCGCATCGTCCGGGAGCTCGAGCTGACGTTCGAGGAAGGCCGCATCGTCCGGGTGCAGGCGGAGACGGGCGCCGAGCTCGTGCGCGCGCAGCTCGCCGCGGTCGAGAACGCCGATCGGCTCGGCGAGCTGGCGCTCGTCACGGGCGACTCGCGCGTCGGCCGGGCCGGCACGCTCTTCTACGACACGCTGTTCGACGAGAACGCGACGTGTCACATCGCCTACGGCGCCGGCTACCCGAGCTCGGTCGAAGGCGAGCCCGGCGAGGGCCTCAACGTGGCGAACATCCATGTCGACTTCATGGTCGGAGGGCCCGAGCTGGAGGTCGACGCGCTCCTCGCCGACGGCTCGGTCGTGCCCTTGATCCGCGCGGAGGACTGGCAGCTCTAGGCGCCTCGTGCACGGTCAGCGCGGCATGGGATAGGGTTCTTGCCCGCTGAGTCGCTCCCGGGGGGATGCGTGGCAGAGGTCGTCTTCGACGAGGTCACGAAGGTGTACGCGGACGGCACGAAGGCCGTCGATTCGCTCGCGCTCGACATCGCCGACGGGGAGTTCATGGTGCTCGTGGGGCCCTCGGGCTGCGGCAAGACGACGGCGCTGCGGATGGTCGCCGGGCTGGAGGACATCTCGGGCGGCGTCGTGCGGATCGGGGAGCGTGTCGTCAACCACGTCCCCTCGCGCGACCGCGACATCGCGATGGTCTTCCAGAGCTACGCGCTCTACCCGCACCTCTCGGTCTACGACAACATCGCGTTCGGCCTCCGCGTCAAGAAGACGTCCAAGGACGAGATCGACCGTCGCGTCCGCCGGGCCGCTCAGGTGCTCGGGCTCGACCCGTTCCTCAAGCGCAAGCCGCGCGCGCTCTCGGGCGGCCAGCGCCAGCGCGTCGCGATGGGGCGGGCGATCGTGCGGGAGCCGGCCGCGTTCCTCATGGACGAGCCGCTCTCGAACCTCGACGCGAAGCTTCGCGTCCAGATGCGCGCCGAGGTGAGCCGCCTGCAGCGCGATCTCCGCACGACGACGATCTACGTCACGCACGACCAGGTCGAGGCGATGACGATGGGAGACCGCGTCGCCGTTATGCGCAAGGGGGAGCTGCAGCAGGTCGCCGACCCGCAGACGCTCTACGACCGGCCCGTCAACCTCTTCGTCGGCGGCTTCATCGGCTCGCCGGCGATGAACATGATCGAGGCGACGGTCGCGCGCGCGAACGGCGGCTTCGCGGTGGACGTCGGCAAGCAGCACCTGACGCTCGACGAGGCGACGCTTGCGCGGAGCCCGGCCCTGCGCGACTACGAGGGGAAGACGATCATCCTCGGCATCCGTCCCGAGGATCTCGAGGACGCCTCGCTCCAGCCGGACTCCCCGGCCGACCGCCGCCTGCGCGGCGTGGTGGAGCTGCGCGAGGCCCTCGGCTCCGAGCTGATGGTGCATTTCACGGTCGAGGGCACGCGCGAGGCGCTGACCGAGGACGTGAAGGAGCTCGCTCAGGACGCGGGTCGTCCGAGCGAGGGCGCGTTCGAGACCACGGGCTCGGGGGCGCTCCTCGTGGGGCGTTTCGGTGCCCGGGCCTCCGTCGAAGAGAACAAGCCGGTGGAGGTGGCAGTCGACACGCGCTCGCTCCACTTCTTCGACGCCGAGACGAGTGAGGGAATCTACGACGGAGAACCGAGGGAGAAAGGAGCTTCAGCGTGAGTCGAATGTCGGGAGGCACCAACCGAGCCATCCGCCTGGTCGCGGTGGCGGGGGTCGTCGTGACGCTCGTCGCGGTCGCGGCCGGCTGCGGGGGAGGCTCGAAGAAGTCCGGCGGCGGGACGTCGACGGGGAGCTCGAGCGTCTCCGGCAGCGTCAAGTTCTGGGGCATCTGGTCCGCGGCGGAGCAGACGGCGTTCCAGAAGGTGATCGCCGGCTTCAACAAGCAGTACCCGAACGTCAAGGTCAGCTACACGTCGAAGGGCGACAACATCCCGACGATCCTCGCGACCGCGATCGCCGGCGGAAGCCCGCCGGACCTCGCCGACGTCGCCCAGCCGGGCCTCGTCAAGCAGCTCGTGC
This sequence comes from Gaiellaceae bacterium, assembly GCA_035279325.1. Lineage (GTDB taxonomy): Bacteria > Actinomycetota > Thermoleophilia > Gaiellales > Gaiellaceae > Palsa-739. The sequence goes on along the minus strand of DATEHY010000102.1, from coordinate 6,020 downwards.
AGCAGGGGCATCTGAAGCCGATCACGTACGCGAAGTCGACGATCGACGCCAACTTCTCGCCGGCGTGGGCCAACCTCGGAACCATCAACGGCAAGCTCTACGCGCTGCTCTTCAAGGCATCCAACAAGTCGACGCTCTGGTACAGCGTCCCCGTCTTCAAGCAGGCGGGAGTCAAGGCGCCGAAGACGTGGACGCAGCTGCTGAGCGACGCGAAGACGATCAAGGCGTCGGGCACGCCGGCCTACTCGCTGTGCGGCGCGAGCGGCTGGACCCTCACCGACATCTTCGAGAACATCTACCTGCGGATGTGGGGCTCCGCGAAGTACGACTCCCTGTCCGCCCACAAGATCAAGTGGACGGATCCGTCGGTGACGAAGGCGCTGCAGTACATGGCGAAGATCGTCGGTGACACGTCGAACATCTATGGCGGCACGAGCGGTGCTCTGCAGACCGACTACCCGACCTGTGTCGACAAGGCGTTCAGCAACCCGCCGAAGGCGGCCATGGTCCTCCAGGGCGACTTCGTCGGGCTCGAGATCCTGCAGGCCACGAGCGCGAAGGCCGGGACGGGCTTCAACGTCACCCCGTTCCCGTCGATCACGCCGGGGCCGGACGCCAGCGCCGTCGAGACCGGCGGCGACCTGATCGTCGCGTTCCACGACACGCCCGCGATCGAGGCGTTCGTCAAGTACCTCGCGACGCCCCAGGCAGCGGAGATCTGGGCCAAGCTCGGCGGCTTCGGCACGGGGAACAAGAACGTGCCGGCAAGCGTCTATCCGGACTCGATCACGCGGACGACCGAGGAGCCGCTCCTGGGCGCGAAGTCCGTGGTCTTCGACATGTCCGACAACCAGCCGGCCTCGTTCGGCGCGACCACGGGCCAGGGCGAGTGGGGGATCTTCCAGAAGTTCCTGCAGAACCCGAGCAGCATCTCGAGCATCCAGGGACAGCTCGAGAGCGCGGCCTCGAAGGCGTACAAGAGCGGGAAGTAGGGCTTGAGCGGGAGCTCGATCACGGCGGAGCCGCCCCCGCAGGCGGCTCCGCCGGCGCCTTCCGAGCAGGGGACGTCCCGCTATCTGACGGGGACGCTCTTCCTGCTGCCGGCGATCTTCCTGCTCGGGGTCTGGCTCCTCTATCCGACCGTCTACACGATCGTCCGCAGCTTCTTCGGCCAGTCGGGCTACCTCGGCACCTGGGTCGGGATCGACAACTACAAGACGCTGTTCACGACCTCGACGCTCGTCACGGCGATCAAGAACAGCGCGATCTGGGTCGCCGTCGTCCCGGCCCTCGTGGTGGCCCTGGGTCTCATCTTCGCCGTCCTCACCGAGCGGATCCGCTGGGCCGTCGCCTTCAAGACCGTCGTCTTCCTGCCGATGGCGATCTCCGCCTTCGCCACCGGCGTGACCTGGCATCTCCTCTATCAGCAGGATCCGAGCCTCGGCGCCATCAACGCGCTCGGCCGCACCGTGCACGACGCCTTCTCGTCACCGGGCGTCCTCTCCAACGCGCTCCCGTCGACCACGTCGCTGCAGAAGCAGGGCGGCGGGCTGGTGCTGAAGACGCCGCTGAAGCCGGGCGGTGTCGCCCTGCTCGGCCTGACGGGGATCGCTCCGCAGGACATGCCGAGCGGCGCGCGGCAGGCGGTCAAGCCCGCGTCGAAGCCCGGCGACATCGAGGGCACTGTCTGGCGCGACTTCAAGCCCGGCGGCGGCAAGCCCGGCGTCGTCGAGCAGGGCGAGCTCGGGATCCCCGGCGTCACCGTCGAGCTCCGCGACTCGTCCGGCAAGGTCGTGCAGACGGCGACGACCGACTCGCACGGCACCTTCGACTTCACGGGGGTCGGCGGCGGGACCTACAACGCGGGGATCGGAGCGGCGACCTTCGCGAAGCCGTTCGGCGGCTACACGTGGCTCGGGCCGAAGCTGATCACGCCCTCGCTCCTCATCGCCTACATCTGGATCTGGGCCGGCTTCGCCATGGTCGTGATCGCCGCCGGTCTCTCGGCGCTGCCCCGAGAGGTGCTCGAGGCCGCGAGGACTGACGGCGCGACCGAGTGGCAGGTCTTCCGCCGCGTCACCGTCCCCCTGCTCGCGCCGGTCCTGAGCGTCGTCTTCATCACGATGATCATCAACGTCCTCAAGGTCTTCGACATCGTCCTCGCGCTCGCGCCCGACTCGGTGCAGTCGAACGCGAACGTGATCGCGCTCGCGATGTGGCGCACGGCGTTCAGCGGCAGCAACGACTTCGGCACCGGCTCGGCCATCGCCGTCTTCCTCTTCGTGCTCGTGATCCCGGTGCTCGCGCTCAACATCCGGCGCTTCAGGAGGGAGGTCTGATGGCCGCCGTCCCGGAAACCGTCCGCCTGCCCGCAGCCCGGGACACGACGGGCGCGAGGATCGTCCGCGCGCTGGCGAAGACGCCGCTGCAGATCCTGCTCATCGTGATCGGACTGCTCTGGCTCGTCCCGACCATCGGCCTCTTCGTCACGTCGATCCTGCCCAAGGCGGACACCGCCACCACGGGCTGGTGGAAGATCTTCGCCCACCCGAGCCTGGCGACGTTCGCCAACTACAGCAGCCTCTTCCACAACGCCGGGCTGACCGGAGCGCTGAAGACGACCGCCTATATCGCCGTCGGCAACACCCTGATCGTCGTCATCGTCGGAGCGCTCGCCGGCTACGCCTTCGCCTGGCTCGACTTCCCGGGACGGGACTGGCTCTTCATCTGCGTGATCGGGCTCCTCGTCGTGCCGTTGCAGATGGCGCTGATTCCGATGTTCAAGCTCTACAACACGTTCGGTGGGGTGACGACCCTGAGCGTGATCCTCTTCCACGCCGCGTTCGGGCTGCCGTTCGCGATCTTCCTGCTGCGCAACTTCTTCGTCGGGATACCGAAGGACATCCTCGAGTCGGCGCGCATCGACGGCGCGAGCGAGATCTGGATCTTCCTGCGCCTGATCCTGCCGCTCGGCCTGCCCGCGATCGCGTCGCTCGCGATCTTCCAGTTCCTCTGGACGTGGAACGACCTGCTCGTCTCGCTCACCTTCAGCGTGACGACGCTCAACGTCTGGATCTTCGACCAGCTGCGCCAGTTCACGCAGAGCACCTACATCATCGCGCCGGCGTCGTTCCTCTCCCTGCTCGTGCCGCTCGCGGTCTTCTTCGCCTTCCAGCGCTACTTCGTCCAGGGACTGCTCGCAGGCTCGGTGAAGTAATGGCCCGCGTCGCCGTCGTCGGATCCGGGCTCGCGGGGTTCACGGCGTACCAGACGCTTCGCCGCCTGCTCGAGCCGGCCGAGATCGCCGTCTTCGGGACGGACCCGGATCCCGCAGCCGTCTGGCGCGTGCGCGCGGCGGCGATCCGGCAGCGGGAGATGCGCTCGGAGAGCGACGGCCACTGCCTGCCCACCTCGTTCCCCGGGCTCGCGTTCTCGAGCGTCCGGCGCCGCCGCTCGCTGCGGCCGCTGGTCGAGTCGGCGCTCGACCGCTACCACCCGACCGTGGACGAGTTCCTCGCCCACGTCGAGCGGCTGCGCGAGCGGAGCGGCTGGGACGGGAGCTTCGCCGCGCGGCGGGTCGAGCGGGTCGCGGCGGTGGAGGGCGGCTTCGAGCTCGACGGCGACCGCTTCCGGCACGTGCTCCTGGCGCTCGGCCATCCGGGGCTGAACGTCCCCGCGGAGCTGCGCGCCAACGCGCGCGCCGTCCATGCGTACGAGCCGCACCACTACGCGTCGACTGTGACCGTGGTCGGAGCGGGGCTCGCCGCCGCGACCGAGTGGCTGAACGCGCTCGCGGCCGGAGCCGAGGTCGTCTCGGTGCGCCGGCGCGAGCCGGCCCGGCGTCCACTGAACGTGCCGCGGCATTACTTCTCCCGCCGCGGCCTCGCCGGCTTCCACCGCCTGCCGCCGCGCGAGCGGATCGAGCGCCTGCGGACGTTGTCCGCGCCGTCGTACCCGGCCGGCGCCCGGTGGGACGAGCCGCTCGAGCACGCGTCCCGTGAGGGCCGGTTTCGCGTGGAGCAATCGGTCAACGGCAGCGCGCAGGTGATCTGCGCGACCGGGTTCCGGCGAGGCTTCCGGCACGACCCGTTGCTCACGCGGCTCGTCGCCGACCACGAGCCCGAGACGGCAGACGAATGGCTCGTGCTCGCTCCCGACTCGACCGTGCCGGGCCTCACCGACGAGACACGGACGCTCGCCGTCGCGGGTGCGCCCGCGCAGTGGGCCTTTCCGGCCGCCGACACCCTCGCCGGCGCGCGCTACGCCGCCCACGCCTTCCTCCGCAGGATCGAGTCGTGTCCTACACGCTGAGGGGACGAGCCGAGACGCGGCTCGCAGGGCTCCTGCCCGTGCTGCTCGGGGCGTGCGCGCTCGCGGGTGCGCTGCATCGCTGGTGGCCCGTCGAGCTCGTCGCGCTGATGGCCGCCGTCGGGCTCTTCCTCGACCTCGAGGTCTGGCACCGCCTCCTGCCGTACCAGCCTGCCTGGGCCAACGTCCCGCTCGGAGCCGTCGAGCTCGGCGCGCTGCTGGCGATCGTCTACGGCTTCGGCCTCCACGCGCCGCTCGCGCCGGCGCTCGCGCTCTTCGGTGCCGGCTGGCTCGCGTCGTTCGCGCTCGCCCAGGCCGGCCTGCCACTCCTCCGGCTGGGCTACGCGGAGGACGGCGGCGAGCTCGGTCGCGCCGGCGGCGTCGCTGCGGTCGCCGTCGCTCTCGCGCTCGCCGGCTCGGCCGCGACGTACGTCGTCCGGCGGCCGCCGGTCGTGCACCTCGATGCCGGCGTCCACCGGGGACCGCTCGTGATCACGAAGCGCGAGGTGCTCGAGGGAGCGCCCGGCGCGGTCGTCCGCGGCGGCATCGTCGTCGCCCACGACGACGTCGAGATCAGGGACGTCACGGTCGTCGGCGGCACGAACGGGATCACCGTCGACGGCGTCCGCGGCACCGTGCTCGACGGAGTCACGGTGCAGGGGGCGAAGCTCGACGGCATCCACGTCCGCCTCGCCGGCGTCGTCATCCGCAACTGCACGGTCGACATGCTCGGCAACCGGCTCGGGCAGGGGATCGACATCTCGTTCAACATGGATCTCGGGCCGAGCATGGTCGAAGGCTGCACGGTCGTCGGCGGGCAGGAGGGCATCACGACCCACTCCTCGGCGACCGACATCATGGGGAACCGCGTCAGCCGCACGACCGGTGAGGCGATCTCCGTCGACGAGATGTCGATGGGCATGGCGTCCCACAACACCGTGCGCGACGCGCTCGGAGTCGCGCTCTACTGCGGCGACCGCTCGATGTGCATGTTCGACCACAACACGGTGATCGGCACCCGCTCCGACGCTTCGTCGGGGATCCGGACGCGGCGCGGCATCGCGGTGCTCGCCGACTTCCAGGCCGAGGCAGACCTCTGGCGCAACACGCTCACGGCCAATCCGGTCGCGATGGGAGCCGTGACCGGCGCGACGCTCCAGCGCACGTCGAGGCCGGGCTGGTGAGCGAGGGCTACAACTACGAGCGCTTCGACGCCTACGTCGAGAGCGGCGTGGACGAGCGCGAGTTCGGCGCCTTCCCGAACATGCTGCATGCCGGGGAACGGGCTCCCGACGGGGAGCTGACCCTGCTCGACGGCGAGCGCGTGCGCCTCTCGGAGCTCTGGCGCGAGAACGGCGTCGTGCTCGAGTTCGGCTCCTTCACCTGACCCTATTGCGCAGCAGAGGGTCCTCTGCTCGACCAGCTCGCAGAACGGCATCCCGGCTACGGCTGGTACTTCGTCTACACGCGCGAGGCACACCCGGGCGAGCACCTCGTCGCGCACGCCGGCTTCGAGGAGAAGCTCGCGGCGGCGCAGCGCCTGCGCGACGAGATCGGCATCACGAGGCCGATCCTCGTCGACGACGTCGGCGGCCCCGTGCACCACGCCTACGGCCTGCTACCGAACATGTCCTGGGTGCTCGGCCGCGGCGGCACGATTCTCTACAAGGCGATGTGGACGTCGGCGGCGCACATCGGCGCGTTCCTCGAGG
>DATEHY010000101.1:0-45106 GCA_035279325.1 Gaiellaceae bacterium | reverse complement strand
CGCACCCCGAGAGACGGCAACCGCGATCGAGGCGGTGGCCGAGGCGGTGCGGGCGATCGAGCCCGCCGCAGCCCGTGCGGCGGCGGAAGCGGCACGCGAGGCCGCGCGCAAGCTCCGCGACGCCGATCCGTCCCTCGGCGCGGCCGTCATGGCCCACGGAGCCGTCGGCGTCGCCGAGCACACCCTCCGTGCGGCGCAGGCGCGCGAGGAGGAGCGCAGGCTCGCCGAACGGCGCCCGTTACGCCGCCACCTCCATCGCTAGACCGAAACCCGATGCGCTCCTCGAGCGTTTACGGGCCACAGACAACGGAGGAGAGCACATGTCGAGCACGGCGAACGTCGAGACGAGCGGCAACGGATTCGTGCGGGAGGCACTCCACAACCGGCGCCTGCTCGGCGTCGCGCTGATCGCCGCGATCGGCGGCTTCCTCTTCGGCTACGACACCGGCGTCATCGGCGGTGCGCTCCTCTTCATGCAGAAGGACCTCGGCCTGAACACGAGCGGCCAGAAGGAGATGACGGTCGCGATCCTCCTGCTCGGCGCGGTCGCCGGGGCCGCACTCTCCGGCTGGCTCGCCGACAGGATCAGCCGCCGCCGGACGAAGATCATCTCCGGCAGCGTCTATGTGATCGGCGCCTTCGCCTGTGCGTTCTCGCAGAGCTACTGGCAGATCCTCGCCTCGCGCTTCTGGCTCGGTCTCGCGGTCGGCACCGCGTCGTTCGTGGCGCCGATGTACATCGCCGAGCTCGTGCCGCCCCGCATCCGGGGCGGAGTCGTCTCCTTCAACCAGCTGATGATCACGAGCGGGATCCTCCTCGCCTACATCGCCGACTGGGGCTTCGCCGGCTTCTCGAACAACTGGCGCTGGATGTTCGGCGTCGCGGCGGTCCCGGGCGCCGCGCTCGCGATCGGGATGTACTTCATGCCGTTCTCGCCGCGGTGGCTCGTCGAGAAGGGGCGTGAGGACGATGCGCGCGAGGTGCTCGCGCGATACCGCGACGACGAGCACGAGGTCGACGACGAGATCGCCGAGATCAAGGACGTCGCGGAGAAGGAGTTCAGCCTGCGCGAGCTGCTCGCGAAGGGCGTGCGCCGGATGCTGATCGTCGGCGTCGCGCTCGCGATCTTCCAGCAGATCGTCGGCATCAACACCGTCATCTACTACGCACCGACGATCCTCAAGTTCGCCGGCCAGCACAACACGGGCGCGCTCACGCAGAGCGTCTTCATCGGCTGCACGAACGTGTTCTTCACGATCGTCGCGATCCTGCTTCTCGACAAGCTCGGCCGCCGCTTCTTCCTCATCGCCGGCACCGCGACGCTGACCGTCGCCCTGATCGGGCTCGGGATCTTCTTCGAGTCGGCAGGCGTGCAGAGCGCGGTGCCCTGGCTCGCGCTGGCGTGCCTGCTCGTCTACATCATGGGCTTCGCCGTCGGGCTGGGGCCGGTCTTCTGGCTGATGATCTCGGAGATCTTCCCGATCCAGATGCGCGGCCCCGCGATGGCGGTCTGCACGATGTTCAACTGGGGCCTGAACTTCGCGATCTCGTATACGTTCCTGACCCTCGTCGGCGCGATCACGAAGCAGGGGACGTTCTGGCTCTACGCCTTCTTCGGCGTCTGCGCGCTCGTCTTCTTCGTCACGTTCGTGCCCGAGACGAAGGACCGGTCGCTCGAGCAGATCCAGTCGGATCTCGGCGCGGACAGCGACGCGGCGCTGACTCGCGAGAGGGAGCCCGAGACTGCGCGGGTCTGACGGCTTCGCGCCGATCAGCGCATACGCCGCGATCGGCGACGGGAGAACGGTCGCGCTCGTCGCGGCGGACGGCTCGGTCGACTTCATGTCGCTGCCGAACCTCCACGCGCCGACGACGTTCGCCGCGATCCTCGACCCGGAGCGGGGAGGACGCTTCACGCTCGCACCGGCCGGTGAGTTCGAGGCCGCTCGCGGCTACGCCGGCCGCACCAACGTCCTCGAGACGACCTTCCGCACCGGTGACGGAGTCGTCCGCGTCACCGAGGCGCTGACGCTGCAGGACGGCGGCCTGCTCCCGTGGGTCGAGCTCGCCCGCCGCATCGAGGGAGTGGAGGGCACGGTGCCGATGGAATGGCGGCTCGAGCCCCGCTTCGACTGGGGGCGCGAACCGCCCCGAATCGTCCGCCGCGGTGGCCTTCTCGTCGCCGAGGGTGCAGGCCTGCAGCTCGCCGTCCATTCGTGGGACGCGGGCGCGGTCAAGGCCGAGGAGGAGGCGCTCGCCGGGACGTTCGAGATCGCAGCCGGCGGGCGGGCGCTGCTCGCGCTCGTCGCCGCGAGCGGGCAGCCGCTGCACGCGCCGAGCCGCGACCACGTCGAGGCCCGCCTCGACGCGACGCGACGCGTGTGGGAGCGCTGGCTCGGGCTCTGGGCGTACGACGGCCCGTGGGAGGAGGAGGTCGCGCGGAGCGCGCTCGCGCTCAAGCTCCTCGTCTACGCCCCGAACGGCAGCATCGCCGCGGCGCCCACGACGTCGTTGCCGGAGGTGATCGGCGGCGAGAAGAACTACGACTACCGCTACTCGTGGGTGCGCGACTCGGCGTTCACGCTCGACGCGCTGATGCGGCTCCGCATCCCGGAGCAGGTGCAGGAGTCCTTCGCCTGCCTCCTGCGCGCCGTGCGCGAGACGGCGCCGGACCTGCGGCCGTTCTACGACCTCGACGGCTGCGTGCCCACACGGCGCGAGACGCTCGACCACCTCCGCGGCTATCGCGACTCGCAGCCTGTCCGCTACGGGAACGCCGCCTCGACGCAGCTCCAGCTCGGCTCGTGGGGCGACCTGCTCGAAACCGCCGCCCTGTACGTCTCGGAGGGGAACGTGCTCGACGAGAGCACGGGGGAGATGCTCGCGGACTGCGTCGACAGGGTCGCCGTCCTCTGGCCGGACCCGGACTCGGGGATGTGGGAGCTCGACGAGCACCGCCACTACACGAGCTCGAAGATCGCGGTCTGGATGGCCTTCGACCGGGCGCTGCGGCTTGCCGCCGAGGGCCAGCTGCCCGACCGGCACGTCGACCGATGGCGCGAGCAGCACGACCGCGTCCGCGCGTGGATCGAGGAGAATTGCTGGTCGGACGAACTCGGCGCGTACTGCGGCTGGGCGGGCGGGCAGTCGCTCGACGCCGGGATCCTGCGAGCGATGCGGATGGACTATCCCGAGACCGATCGCCTCGACCGGACCGTGGACACGATCCGAGACCGGCTCGCCGCGGCGCCGGGGCTCGTCTACCGCACGAGCGAGCATCGAGAGAAGGAGGGCGCGTTCGTCGCCTGCTCGTTCTGGCTCGTCGAGGCTCTCGCGCGGCTCGGGCGCGTCGACGAGGCCTGCGAGACGATGGAGCTGATCCTGCCGTACGCGAACGATCTCGGCCTCTTCTCGGAGGAGATCGACCCGGCGAGCGGCGAGCTCCTCGGGAACTTCCCGCAGGGACTGAGCCACCTCGCGCTCGTGAACGCGGCGGGGGCGATCGAGGACGCTAGTGCCGGGTCGCGTGCCGGCGGTGCATCGGCGACGGCAGGTGCGGCGCGAGATTGAACGCCGTGTTGACGAGCGCCAGGTGCGTGAAGGCCTGCGGGAAGTTCCCGAGCAGCCGGTCGGCCTTCGGGTCGTACTCCTCCGCGTAGAGCCCGAGGTCGTTGCCGATCTCCACGAGCCGCTCGAACAGCTCGTGTGCCTCGTCGTGGCGGCCGAGCAGCTCGTAGCAGTCGCAGAGCCAGAACGAGCAGGGCAGAAACACGCCTTCGCCGGGCGGCAGCCCGTCGACGCCCTGCTCCTGCGTGCGATAGCGGAGGACGAACCCGTTCTGCAGGAGCTCGCGCTCGACCGCCTCGATCGTGCCGCGGATGCGCGGATCGCTTGCGGGCAGGAAGCCGACGAGCGGCAGGAGCAAAAGGCTTGCATCGAGCTCCGGCGAGCCGTACGACTGCGTGAAGGAGCCGAGCTCCGGGTCGAACCCGCGCTCGCAGACGTCGCGGTGGATCTCGTCGCGGACCGCACGCCAGCGGTCGACCTGACCTTCGAACCCGTAGTCCTCGACGCTCCGGACGGCGCGGTCGAACGCGACCCAGGCCATCGCCTTCGAGTGGACGAAATGTCGTCGGCCGCCGCGGATCTCCCAGATGCCGTCGTCGGGCTCGCGCCACGCCTGCTCCAAGTGCTCGAGCAGACCGAGCTGGATCTTCCAGCCCTGTAGATCGACGGGCAGCCCGTGCACCCGCGCCTGGTAGAAGCAGTCGAGCACCTCGCCGTAGACGTCGAGCTGCAGCTGGCCGCTCGCGGCGTTGCCGACCCGCACCGGCCGCGAGCCCTCGTACCCCGCGAGCCACGGCAGCTCGAACTCGCTCAGGCGCCGCTCGCCGGCGACGCCGTACATGATCTGGACGTCGGCCGCGTTGCCCGCGATCGCCCGGATGAGCCAGCGCCTCCACTGTCCCGCCTCGTCGGCGTGGTTGCAGTGGAGGAGCGCCAGGAGCGTGAGGGTCGCGTCGCGTAGCCAGCAGTAGCGGTAGTCCCAGTTGCGCAGCGAGCCGATCCACTCGGGTAGGGACGTCGTCGGCGCGGCGACGATCCCTCCGGTCGGGTCGTAGGTCAATGCCTTCAGCACGATGAGCGAGCGGCGCACGAGCGGTGCCCAGTCGTCGGGCAGGTCGAGCGGGCAGGCCTCGCTCCACTCGCGCCAGAAGCTCTCCGTGTCGACGAGCGCCTGCTCCGGGTCGATCGCCTCGGGGACGTCCTCGTGCGACGGGAACCACGTGAGGACGAACGGGACGCGCTCGCCCTCGTCGACCGAGAGCTCCGAGACGGTGTGCATGTTCTCGCCGCGGGTCCGGGCGGGGGTGCGGAAGCACAGCGCGTCCGGGCCGGCGATGGCGACGCGCGTGTTCGCCTCGTGCGTCCGCTTGCGCACCCAGGGGACGATCCGGCCGTAGTCGAAGCGGATCGTCAGCTCCGAGCGGAACTGGACGGAGCCCTTGACGCCTTCGACGATGCGGACGATGTCCGGTGCGTCGCCGCGCGGCGGCATGAAGTCGAGGACGCGCGCGACCGAGCCATCTTCTGTCTCCCACGTCGTCTCGAGGACGAGCGTGTCGTGGAGGTAGCGGCGCGTGCTCGTCGCGTGCTCCGAGGGGGCGAGGAGCCAGCGGCCGCAGTCGGGGTCGCCGAGGAGCGCGGCGAAGCAGGCGCCGGAGTCGAAGCGCGGGAAGCAGAGCCAGTCGATCGAGCCGCCGCGGTCGACGAGCGCCGCCGTCTGCAGGTCTCCCAGGAGCGCGTAGTCCTCGATCCGCGGCATCAGCGGTTCTCGATCTCCAAACCGAGCTCCGGCCAGCGCTTCCGGACGGCGCGGTTGAAGGACTCCTCGTACCTGTCGGCCGCGTCCTCGGCGAGCGTGCGCGCGAAGCGGTCGCGCATGTCGGCGAGCGCTTCCGTCGCGGTCTCGACGGCATCGGAGAAGTCGCCGTAGGCCTCCTCGCGGTCCTCGCGATCGGCGTGCTGGTAGACGCCGAACCGCTCGCGGCACTCCTCGAGGAGATCCGCCTCGTCCTCGACGAAGAGGTCGAGCTGCCGGCCGATCACGTCGTGGAACGGGTCGCGGCGAAGCCTCACGCGATCTCCTCGTAGACGGCGAGATGCGCCTCGGCGGAGGCGTCCCACGTCAGCTCCTCGCGTGCCCGCCGAGCTCCGGCCCGTGCCCGCTCGAGCGCCGCCTCGTCCGACAGGAGCTCGTGGAGGGCTGCCGCGAGACCGGTGACGTCGCCCGCGGGTACGACCCGGCCGGCGCCGAAGCGGTGCACCGGCTCCGCGATGCCGCCGACGTCGTACGCCACCGCCGGGACGCCGGCTCCGAGGGCGCGGAGGAGGGCGCCGCTCTGGTCGAGCTCGGGCCGGTACGGGAAGACGGCGACCGTGGCGTCGCCGAAGGCGCGGTCGGTCTCCGGCGGCGCGAGGTAGCCGAGCCGCCACTCGACCTCGAGCCCGTTCGCGGCGGCGCGGTAGGGCTCGAGGGGCTCGAGCGGGTCGCCGGCGACGAGGAGCCGCGACCCGCCGGCGAGGCGCACGGCCTCGATCGCGTCGCCGAGCCCCTTGTACGGGCGGATCATCCCGAAGGCGAGCACCGTGCGGCCGTCGTCCCGCCGCGCCGGCTCGCTCGGGAAGACGGGGTGGGGGATGACCCGGATCCTCTCTCGCTCGATGCCGAGCCCGGAGAGCGTCTCGCGGCCGTTCTCGCTGTGCACGACGATCCGGTCGAAGCGCGCGAAGAGCCGGCGCCACAGGCCGGTGCGGTGCGCGGTGCGGCGGGGGAGGAGATCGTGTGCGGTGAAGACCGACGGCAGGTGGGGGCGGAAGAGGAACGCGTCGAGCTCGGGCGCGGGCAGCCACTGCATGTGGAGAACGTCCGCGCGGAGGCGTCGCAGCGAGGCGAGCCCGAGCGGATGCTCGGCGGCCTTGAGCGGCAGGCGCAGCGGCGAGCGGCCGAACACGCGCGACGAGAGCGGATAGAAGAGCTCCCGGCGCCGGTATCCCTCCGGCTCGGGTGCCGGGCCGAAGCGAAAGCGGGAGGTGACGAGCTCGACGTCCGCCCCTGCGCGGGCGAGCGCCGCGGCGAGCTCGTGGTCGTACGGCGGGGTGAAGGCCGGCGGATCGGCGAGCAGGACGCGCACGGCCTCGTACGCTACGCCGTGGCCATGCTCGTGCGAACCTGGAACCTCTTCCACGGGAACGCGTCTCCGCCGGAGCGGAAGGCCTTTCTCCGGCGGATGGTCGAGCTCGTGACGCGCGATCGCCCCGACGTCGTGTGCCTGCAGGAGCTGCCGGTCTGGGCGCTGCGGCATCTCGAGCGCTGGAGCGGCATGCACGCGAGCAGCGCGGTGGCGCGCCGCCCGCTGCTGCCGTTCGGCGCGCGGGCCGTCACGGAGTTGCATCACGGACTGCTGCGCTCGGCCGTGACGGGCGAGGCCGACGCGATCCTGACGCGGGATCCCGCGCGGTCGCTCGGGGTGCACGTGGTAGGGGAGAGACTGCGGCGGATCGCCCATGCGGTCGACCTCGACGGCGTGACGGTCGTGAACTTCCACATCGACGGCGATCCGGCGCAGTTCGAGCGCGTCGTGGCGCTCGCCCGGGAGCGGTCGATCCTCGCCGGCGACGCGAACCTCGTCTCGCCGCGCGCGGACGGCTTCTCGGCGCCGCTTGCCGGCAGCATCGACCAGATCCTCGTGCGCGGCCTGACGCTCGGCGACGGCCCTTCCGCCTGGCCGCTGGAGCGGCGCGTCGTGGACGGGCGGACGCTCTCCGACCACGCACCCGTCGAGGCGGTGGTCGAGTGACCTTCGAGGAGGCACGCGCGCAGTTCCCGGTCCTGGAACGCGTCGCCTACCTCAACGCCGGCTCCGCCGGGCCCTTGCCGAGGGCGGCGGTCGATGCCGCGCGGGAGCGGCTCGACCGGGATGCGGCCGAGGGAAGAAGCGGGACCGCGTACATCGAGGACGTTTTTGCGCTGCGGGAGCAGGTTCGGCGCAAGATCGCGGCTGTCCTCGGGACGACCCCGGACCTGGTCGCGCTCACCGACTCGACCACGCGCGGGTGCCAGATCGCCGTCGCCGGGCTCGGTCTCGGCCCCGGCGACGAGATCGTGACGACGGCCGACGAGCACTTCGGCTTGCTCGGCCCGGTCCACGCGAGTGGCGCCCGGGTCGTCGTCGCCGAGGCGGACGAGGACGCGATCCTTGCGGCCGTGACCCCGCGAACGCGCCTCGTAGCCGTCTCGCACGTCCTCTGGACGACGGGTCGCCGACTCGACATCTCGCGGATCCGCGAGGGAAGCGGTGCGCCGCTGCTCGTGGACGGCGCCCAGTCGGCGGGCGCGATCCCCCTCGATCTCGCCGGCGTCGACTTCTACACCGTCTCCGCCCAGAAATGGATCTGCGCACCGGCCCCCTCGGGCGCCCTCTTCGTGCGCGATCCCGAGCGGCCGGCGGTGGCGCTGCCGAGCATGTTCGCGGCGGAGACCCACGCCGGCGACGGGTCGTTCGTCCCGAAGGAAGGCGCACGGCGGTTCGACTCGGGCTGGATCGACGGGCCCACCCTCGCTGGTCTGGACGCCGCGCTGGGCGTGCATCCGGAGTGGCGCTACGACGGCTCGGCGGCGGCGGCCGCTCGCTGCCGGGAGCTGCTCGCGCCGCTCGTGGAGGTCGTGACGCCGCCGGGCCACTCGACGCTCGTCTCCTTCCGCCCTCCGGCCGACCCGACCGGGCTCGTCGCGGCGCTCCACGAGCGCGGAGTGGTCGTCCGCGAGCTCCCGGGCCGCAATCTCATCCGGGCTTCCTGCGGCTGGTGGACGAGCGACGACGACCTCCGGCGGCTGGTCGACGGAGTCCTGGCCTGAGCGATCTGCCGCAGCTAGCGAGCCTCGCGCGGATGGGCGACGACCTCCGCGAGACCGCGAGGGACAGGGCCGCCGTCGCCGGGGCGCTTGCCGAGGCCGAGCGCCGCCTGTCCGAGAGTGAGACCGCGGAGCTCCACACGTACGCCGGTCAGGCGGCGCGCCTCCTTGGTGACGGCGAGGCGGCGATCCGTCATCTGAGCCGCGCCCTCGAGCTCGTCCCGTCGGCGCGGGCTCGTGTCCGGCTCGGCGAGGCGTACCGCTGCGCCGATCGTCTCGCTGAGGCCGAGCGCGAGCTCCGCGGTGCGCTGTCGGAGTCGCAGACGGCGGACGACGAGCACTACGCGTTGCAGCACCTCGGCAAGACGCTCGTCGACGCGGGATGCCGCGAGGAAGCTGCGGCGGCGCTCGAGCACGCGCTCGCGCTGCGGAAGGCGGTCGGCGAGGCTGGCCTCGTCGCGTCGACCGAGGCCGCGCTCGACAGGCTACGCCGGGAGCCCTAGCTCGGGCGAGATCGGCTGCAGCGCCGCGACGATCGTGCGGATGTGGTCGTCGAGCTCGACGCCGAGGTCCTCGGCGCCCTTGTAGACCTCGTCGCGGTGGACGCCGGCGGCGAAGGACGGCTGCCTGAGCTTCTTCTTGACCGACTTCGGCCCGAGCCCCTCGAGCCCGGTAGGGCGCACGAGCGCGCACGCGTGCACGAAGCCGCTCAGCTCGTCGCAGGCGAAGAGCGCCTTCTTCAGCAGCGTGTCGCGCGGCAGCGCGAGGTGCTCGGCATGTGAGAGGACGGTTTCGACGATCTCCTCCGGATAACCCTCCTCGCGCAGGATCGGCGCGCCGTCCTGCGGGTGCTTGTCGAGCGTCGGATGCATCTCGTAGTCGAAATCGTGGAGGAGGGCAGCGACACGCCACAGCTGCTCGTCCTCGCCGAACTTCCTGGCATATGCGGCGGTCGAAGCCTCGACGGCGAGCGCGTGCCGCAGGAGCGACTCGCTCTTCGTGTAGCGCGTCAGGGTCTCCCAGGCACGTTCGCGGGTCGGCTCCATGGCGGCGCCAATCGTAACCCCTGTTGTCAACTGTGACGACAGTGCAAGAAATGTGCCGAGAAATCCAGGAATGCCTTGCGTCTTCGGAATGGCGAACGTAGAACGGCAGCGGCGCCGTAATTCCCGCATCTGTCGAAAGGAGGCCAAATGATTCCGATACGCCGCGTGAGCAGCCGGCGAAAGACGACAATTCTGCTCGCGTTCACGTCATTCGTCGCGCTGGCCGCAGTCGGGGTAGCTCAGGCGATCGGCTCCGCAACCACGGCAATGGACGTGCGAACGGTCACGGTGCGGCGTGCGGCCGGGCCTCCGGCCGGGTTGTTCGTCGCCTCGGGCCGGGTGGAAGGCGTGCGCAACGGCGCCCTCGCAGGCGAGGCGTCGTCGCCGCTGTCGGGCTGGATCGCACCCGTTGCGGTTCCGACCGCTGACGGCGGCCAACTCCTGTACAGCACATGGCGGGAGCTTCGCCACGATGATCCGAAGCTCTCGTGGTCGAAGCAGGGCATCGGTCCCGGCGACGCGTTGGCGACACCGACGCTCCGAGTTCACGACTTCGGCTCGGGTCGTGACACGCCGGTCGACAAGGACTCCTTCTCGGCGGCAGTTCGCTCCGACGGGACGATCGCGTATGTCCGAGGCACGGACGTGTATCGAGCCTTCACGAACTACACGGGCGACGTCGTCGTGCGGAGCTCGCTGTCGGCTCGTCCGGTCGTGTGGAGCACCGAGCCGGCGGAGTACGTCGTCGCCGCGTGGGCCGGGAGCACGCTCCTCGCGTACCGAATCGACGAGGGCGAGAAGCTGGACGTCCTCGCGTTCGGCGGACCGGGAAGGCAACGGCTCCTGATGCCCGATGCCAACCTCGTCGCGGTCAGCCCCGACGGGAGGCAGGCATTCCTCGCGAACGAGGCCGGCATCCCGGGCTCGGTCTCGGTGGTGAACGTCGCCGACGGATCGATCGCCGCGACACTCGATCTCGGTTCGCTCGGCCAGGGGATCCTGTGGGCAGCCTACGGCGGCTCGTGGTCAGGCGATCTCGTCGCTGCTCCCACCAATGCCGGGGTCGCAGTGTTCGAGGTCAACGGTGGAGCGATCGCGCTCAGGGAACTGCTGAAAAACGATCCGAACACGTTGGCCGACGGCATCGTCGAGCCGCAGTTCAGCGGCGACACGAGCCATATCGTCGCTCGCGGCGATCAGGCGCCCGACGGGAACGCAGCTCCAGGCGATGACACCACGACCGCCCTCGACTGTGATCTCACGACGGCGACGTGTCTCGCGCGGACGACAGCACCCGGGAGCGCCTGGCTGCACCCCGCCTACAACCCGAGCCGGCCACAGAGAGGAGGCACCTCGTGAACATGCATGCCCGCTTGTCAGTCTTCGTCGGAGCAGCGGTCGCAGCGATCGCGCTCGCTGTCGCTCCCGCTTCGGCCCATGGACACTTCGAATTCCACCGCACCTCCAACCTCAACTCGTCGCTCGTCTGGGTCTACTACCCGGGGCCGAACCCCACGGCGTCGTACTCGCCCACGTGGCGTGCGGGCTCCGGCGACTCGACGAACTGCTCGTACGTCGGGCACGGCTGGCTTCCAACCGGCTGGTACGACGTGAAGGGCCAGTGGGACCACTATGACTCGACCATCAAGGGCATCGCGACGTATCTCCAGGACAAAGCCTGCGGCGACGGAACGCTGCGGACGCAACTGTTCATCCACACGAAGGAGCTCGCGTACTACGGCAACTCCTGTGAGACCTACTGCTTCGACGATGTCTACGACTACTACTCCAACGGCTGTATCAAGCTCTCGCACAGCGGCTACGGCTTCCCCGACAACATCCAGGACGCGCACTGGTGGTGGCACAACCGCGACGGCTACTCGTTCCACGGCTCCGGCACGGCATATGACGCGCTCTACGTGTACTCCTAGCGACCGGGCCGTCGACGGGGTGTCCGTTTTGGCCACTAGTCAGCCGCGATGCTTTGGCCTAACGTCGCACTGACTTCGAAGGCTCGGTCAGGGAGGTGCGAGCTGCGCCGGATAGTCGTACGAAGCCGTTTGGTGACAGCCGCTCTCGTCGGGGGCGCCACGTTCGTGGTCTTCGCGAGCACGACCGCGGCTCGGGCGGATCTCCGGGCGACGCTCCGGATCTGCGGAACGCGGACGTGCTCGACCGTGAAGACGACTCTGATGCGCCTTCCCCCTATCGCGATCGACGGCCCCGGCGCCTCGCCGTTGCCGCCGCCGGCCGGAGCCTTCTACGTCCTCAAGCTCTCGGTCGAGGGAGCGCCACACGTCCAGACGGGATGGTACGTCCCCTCTTCACACACCACACGCTGGTTGATTCCCCGGCCCTCGCAGTGGACGAAGCTGCGCCGGCGTGGTGTCGCGTTCATGCAACGGCACTCGCCCGCCGGACCACCGCACAGCGCTCCTCGCCCGGTGCGCGTGACAGTCGCACGTCGGCGTGTGCACGACACGGCGCCCTATGCGCACGTATTCGATCGTTTCCCGGAAGCGCCGGGCCCGCCGCCGAACGCACATTGGGTCTTCCTCCGCATCGTGTGGCCGGTCGGCACGCCGTGGCGGTTCGAGCACGCTGAGCTCCTCGTTGCGCCGGCGAAGCGAGTCCTCGCTCGCCCGGGCGGCTCGTTTCGCATCCCGACCGCATTCGCGCGGGTGATCGCCCGGGATGCGCAACGGTAGTCGCGCTCGATCGACGCGGAAAGAGGCGACTGGAAGGCGGGCTATGCTGGCCCGGCATGTCCGTCACGACGGCGCCGCAGGCCCTCGTCATCGAGGGCGGGAACCCGCTCAACGGCCGCATCCGCGCCTCCGGCAACAAGAACGGGGCGCTGCCGATCCTCGCCGCCTGCCTGCTCGCGGAGGATCCGGTCACGCTTACGAACGTCCCGCGGATCCGCGACGTCGACGCGATGATCGAGCTCGTCGCCGGTACCGGCGCGAGCGCGGAGTGGACAGGCCGGAACGAGGTTCGGATCGACCCTCAGGGGCTCTCGTCCCACGAGGTCGACGCCGTCTTCGCGGAGCGGATCCGAGCCTCGTTCCTCCTCGCCGGCCCGCTGCTGGCGCGGCTCGGCCGGGCGAGCGTGCCGCCTCCCGGCGGCGACGTGATCGGGCGGCGCCGGCTCGACCCGCACATCCACGCGCTCGAGCGGCTCGGCGCCACCATCGAGATCGAGAGCCGGTACGAGATGGAGACGGATGGCCTGCGCGGGGCCGAGATCTTCCTCGACGAGGCGAGCGTGATGGCCACCGAAAATGCGGTGATGGCCGCCGTCCTCGCGCCCGGCGAGACCACGATCGGCAACGCCGCCTGCGAGCCGCACGTGCAGGACCTCTGCCGCTTCCTCGTCTCGCTCGGCGCGCGGATCGAGGGGATCGAGTCGAACGTCCTCCGCATCCAGGGCGTCGAGGCACTGCGCGGCGGCGAATGGACGATCGCCCCTGAGCACATCGAGGTCGGAAGCTTCATCGGCCTCGCCGCGGTCACCAACAGCGACCTGACGATCGAAGGCGTCATCCCGAAGGACATGGTCTCGATCCTCACCGCGTTCCACCGCCTCGGCATCGAGGTGGAACTGGGTGACAACTGGCTGCGCGTGCCGCCGGATCAGGAGCTCGTGATCCGGAACGATCTCGGCGACCAGGTGCCGAAGATCGAGGACGGCCCGTGGCCCGCGTTCCCGGCCGATCTCACGTCGATCGCCGTTGCGGTGGCGACGCAGGCGTGGGGGACGATCCTCATCTTCGAGAAGATGTTCGAGAACCGACTCTTCTTCGTGGACAAGCTCGTCTCGATGGGAGCGCGGATCATCGTCTGCGACCCGCACCGCGTCGTCGTGAGCGGGCCGTCGCGCCTCTACGGGCAGCGGCTGACAAGCCCCGACATCCGGGCCGGGATGGCGATCCTCATCGCCGCGCTGTGCGCGAACGGTCGGTCGGTGATCGGCAACGTCGCGGAGATCGACCGCGGCTACGAGCGGATCGACGACCGCCTCCGCGCCGTCGGCGCGCAGATCGAGCGCGTAGAAGCCTGACGGAGCTACGCTCCGCCCCGATGAACGGGCAGGCTGCGGCGGGCGTCCGCGTCAACGTCTACGGGCACGGCGAAGCGACCGTCGAGACGGGACTGCCCGTCCTCAACCGCCTGCTCGCGCGGCTCGCCGAGACGGCCCGGTTCGACCTCGTCCTCGACATCGAGCCCGGCGACACGCAGGCCGAGGTCGAGGCGGCCGCGGCGGCGCTCGGCCACGCGCTCGCCGGCCCGTTGCGCACCGACGGCGCGCGCGGGTACGGCTCCGGCGCGATGACCTCGGCCGAGGCGCTCGCCTCGGTCGTGCTCGAGGCGAGCGACGAGCCGCTCTTCGTCACCAACGTCGACCTCACGCAGGCCCGCATCGGCGGGCTCGGCACCGACGTGGCGCGGCGGTTTCTCGAGGTGCTCGCGGAGAACGCGGGCCTCGTCCTCCATATCCGGCTCCTCAACGGAACGGACAGCGCCCACGTGCTCGAGGCGATCTTCAAAGGGCTCGGCGCGGCGCTGGCCGAGGCGTGCGAGAGACAGGAGGCGCGGCAGTGAGCGACAAGAGCGTCGTGCGTACCGAAGCGGCTCCCGCGCCGTTCCAGGGCGCGCCGTACTCGCAGGCGATCGCCGCCGGAGGTTTCGTCTTCGTCTCGGGGCAGCTCGGCCTGCAGCCGGGAGACACCGCGATCTCCGGCGGGATCGAGGAGCAGACCGAGCAGATCTTCGCGAACCTGAAGGCGATCCTCGAGGAAGCGGGCACGGGGCTCGAGCGGCTCGTCAAGACGACCGTATTCCTCCAGAACCTCGGCGACTTCCAGGCCATGAACGGCGTCTACGCGAAGCACGTCGGCGAGCGGCCGCCGGCCCGGTCGACGGTAGAGGTCGCGCAGCTCCCGTCCGGCGCGCTCGTCGAGATCGAGGCGGTCGCGCTGCTCTAGTCGGTTGAGGGCCCGCAGATGGAGGAAGAGCGGGAGTCGCCGCCAGCGGGTCCCCGACGGGTCGTTGAGACCTGCCTCCGGGATCTTTTGCTCACGCGGACGCAGGCCACGCCCCTCGAAGCTCGTCCGCGGTCCCACACGCGACAATGGCCGCGTGCTGGAGGAGATCGAGAACTACGTGCACTCGCTCGGGCTCGACGCCTACCTCGTCGGCGGCGCCGTGCGCGACGAGCTGCTCGGGCTCGACTCGAAGGACGCGGACTTCCTCGTGCCCGGGCTCGACACGGAGGGCCTCCGAGCCGCGCTGGCGCCGCACGGACGGGTCGAGGATCTCGTCGTCGCCGACCGGCTCGTCGGCATCCGGCTCCATCCGCGCGACGGACGGATCCGCGACCTGACCCGGGCCGGAATCGAGTTCGCGCCGCCGCGCAAGGAGGTGTCCACCGGGCCGGGCAGGCACGACTTCGAGATCGTCGCCGACCCGTCGCTCTCGGTCGAGGACGACATGCGCCGCCGCGACTTCACGGTCAACGCGCTGGCGCGGAGACTCGCGACCGGCGAGCTCGTCGATCCGCTCGGCGGCCGGGCCGACCTCGAGGCACGCCGGCTCCGCACCGTATCGCCCCGGAGCTTCGCCGAGGACCCGCTGCGGCTCGTCCGGGCGCTCCGCTTCGTCTCGCAGCTCGGCTTCGAGCCCGACGAGGAGCTGCTCGTGCAGATGCGCGAGGAAGCGCCCGCGGTGAAGCTCGTCTCGGGCGAGCGCATCGGCGGTGGCCTCGCGGCGGACGGCATGGGCGAGCTCTCGAAGCTTCTGCTCGGAGCGGAGCCGGCTCGTGCGCTGCGGCTCGCGCGCGATACGGGCGTCCTCGTTGAGCTCCTGCCCGAGTTCGGCCCGGCGATCGGGTTCGACCAGGAGAGCCGCTACCACGACCTGACCGTCGACGAGCACACGTTCGCAGTCGTCCAGGCGGCCGCCGACTCGGATTTTTCGCTTGCGGTGCGGCTGGCTGCGCTCTTCCACGATCTCGGCAAGCCGCTCGTCGCCTGGCGCGGCGGCGACGGCCGGCTCCACTACTACGCGAAGCCCGGCTTCGCCGTGCACGGACACGATCGGGCGGGCGCGGAGCTTGCGGCCGGAGCGCTGCTGCGCCTCCGGTATCCCAACTCGCTCCGGAGGCGAGTCGTACGCATCGTGCGCCGTCACATGTTCCAGCCGGGGAAAGGCGACGCCCGCCGGGCGCGACGCTTCCTCCGTCGCAACGGCGACGAGCTCGCCTTCGAGCTCATCGACCACAAGCGCGCGGACCTGCTCGGCAAGCGCGGCAGCGAGGGCGAGCCGCCCCCGCTCGACGAGATCGAGAGGCTTGCACGGTTCCGCGAGGTCGTCGAACAGGAGCGGTCGAGCCCGCACCGGCTGCGCGACCTCGCGATCGACGGCGACGACCTGATCGCGCTCGGCTTCGAGCCGGGGCCGCGACTCGGGCGCACCCTCGACGAGCTGCTCGACGGCGTCGTGGACGAGCCCGAGCTCAACACGCGCGAAGAACTGCTCGCCCGGGCGAGGGAGCGACTGTGATCCGGTGGGAGGTCGACGGGTACGAGGTCGCGTTCACGACCCGTTTCGGCGGCGTGAGCGAGGGACCGTTCGCGTCGCTCAATCTCGGCCGCAAGAGCGGCGACGACGTGGCGAGAGCCGACGAGAACCGCCGCATCGCCTGCGCGGCCATCGGCGCCGACGTGGAGAGGCTCGCGCTCAACCACCAGGTGCACTCCGGCCGCGTGCTGCGGGCGACGCCGGCGATGCGCAACGAGCGCGCAGACGGGCTGTGGACGGACGAGCCCCGGCTTCCGGTCCTCGCCATGTCCGCCGACTGCCTGCCGATCGCCGTCGCGCGCGTGGACGCGGACCGGCCGGCGGTCGCCGTCCTCCATGCCGGCTGGCGCGGCCTGCTCGCGGGCATCGTGGCGGTCGGCGTGCACGCGCTCGGGGGCGGCGCCCTGACGGCCGCGATCGGGCCGGCGATCGGGCCGTGCTGCTACGAGGTGGGGGAGGAGGTCGCCGGGCCGTTCCGCGAGCGCTTCGGCGGCGACGTCGTTCGCGACGGCCGCCTCGACCTCTGGGAGAGCGCCGAACGCGCCCTGCGCGCCGCGGGCGTCGAGCGCGTTCACCGCTTCGACCGCTGCACGTTCTGCGAGCCCGAGACGTTCTTCTCGCACCGCCGCGACGCCGGCCGCACCGGCCGCCAGGGAGTGATCGCCTACGTCGCCGGCTGAGATCCGCGCGCGCTACGAGCGCATCCGCGAGGAGGTCGGCCCGTCGGTCACCGTCGTCGCCGCGACGAAGTACGTCTCGCTCGAGGACCTGGCCGCGCTCGCCGAGGCCGGTGTCGAGGTCGTGGGCGAGAACCGCGCGCAGGACCTCGAGGCGAAGCACGACGCCTACGGCGACGCCTTCCGCTGGCACTTCATCGGGCATCTGCAGAGTCGCAAGGCGCCGCTCGTGAGCGAGCTCTGCGAGCTCTGCCACTCGCTTGCGTCGGAGTCCGCGGCGAAGAAGCTCACGATCCCGGCCCTCGTGGAGGTGAACCTCTCAGGCGAGCCGACCAAGTCGGGCGTCAGCCCCGACGAGCTGCCCGCGCTGCTCGAGGCCTATCCCGCCGTCCGCGGACTGATGACGATGCCGCCCGCCACGGAGAACCCCGAGGGGTCGCGGCCGTACTTCCGCGCTCTCCGCGAGCTGGCCGAGCGGCACGGCCTCCGCGACCTCTCGATGGGGACGAGCCAGGACTACCGGGTCGCCGCCGAGGAGGGAGCGACCTACGTGCGGGTCGGCGCAGTCCTGTGGCAGCGCTAACATCGGCGTCGCGATGGGTCTCTCCGACGTCTGGGCCCGTACCCTCGTCTACTTCGGCATCGCCGAGGAAGAGGACTGGGACGAGGACGGCTACCTCACCGAGGACGAGCTCGACGACGAGTACGAGCGCCCGAACGTGCGGCGTCTTCCGGCCCGCCGCTCGCGTCACGCCTACGACGACGATTGGACGGATCCGGAGCCCGACGCGCAGCGGACGAGCATTCTCCGCCCGCGAGGGGAGCCGCGTCGCGTCCGCAACCTCCAGGCGGTACAGGGGCCGGGCACGTCGCGCGTCCACCTGATTCTGCCGCGCAGTTTCAACGACGCCCAGCAGCTCGCCGACCGGTTCAAGGTCGGCGTCCCCGTGATCCTCAACCTCCAGTCGGCCGACTCCGAGCTCTCGAAGCGGCTGATCGACTTCGCGAGCGGGCTGACGTACGCCCTCGACGGCGGAATGCAGCGGATCGCCGACAAGGTATTCCTGCTCACACCGCGCGACGTCGAGCTCTCCGCCGAGGATCGCGCGCGGATGCTCGAGCGCGGCTTCTTCAACCAGGCGTAGCGACCAGCAGGGCATAGGAGAAGCGCCGCGGAGGGCGAACCAGCCGGAATGGGCTGGTCAGCCAGGTTCATGCTGCTCGGCGACGCGATCTCGAGCGTGGAGACGTTCGTCAACGTCTTCCTCATCCTCTACGGGCTCGTGATCTTCGTCTACATCATCACGAGCTGGCTGCGGCTGCCGTATTCGCTCACCCTCAACCGGATCCAGCGCTTCCTCTACGACGTCTGCGAGCCGTACCTGCGGATCTTTCGTCGCTTGCTCCCCGGAATGGGAGCGATCGACCTCTCGCCGATGCTGGCCCTGATCTTCCTCGGGGTGATCGACCGCTTCCTCATCTGGGTCCTCGACCACTTCCACTAAAGGAGAGACCGATGGCACTCACACCCGTCGAGATCAGGCACATGACTCCGCCGCGTACGAACTTCCGCGGCTATCGCGTGGCCGCGACCGACCGGCTGCTCGAGGAGATCGCGGCGAGCTTCGAGGATGTCTGGCGCGAGCGCGCCGACCTCGCGGACAAGGTCGAGCAGCTCGAGGCCGACCTCGTCCGCTTCCGCGAGCTCGAGAGCCTGCTGCGCACGACGCTCGTCTCCGCCGAGCAGTCCTCGGCCAAGACGCGCGACCAAGCGCGGCGCGAGGCCGAGCTCATCCTCGGCGAGGCCCACGCCCAGGCACGCGAGGTGCAGCGGCGC
Organism: Gaiellaceae bacterium; assembly: GCA_035279325.1. Lineage (GTDB taxonomy): Bacteria > Actinomycetota > Thermoleophilia > Gaiellales > Gaiellaceae > Palsa-739. The sequence continues at coordinate 26,548 of DATEHY010000101.1, read as the reverse complement.
GCGCACTCCGAGAACGAGCGCCTGTCCCGCGCGTCGCGCCGGCTGCGCGCCCAGCTGCAGGAGGCGCTCGCCGCGCTCGACGACCCCGCAGCCGAGCCCGAGACCGAGGCCGACGCCGATTCTGCCACGGCCGAGCAGGGAGCCGAGGGAGCGGAAGAGCGCAGCTGGTACGGCTATCCGAGCGGCAACGCCGTGCCCGACGCAGACGCCGCCTGACGCGCCGGGCCGCACCCGCGGCCGGACGTAAACTGAGCGTATGACGGCGGAGACGACGCGGCTGCGCGTGCGCGTGAGCCCTGGAGCGGGCCGGACGGCGCTCGTCGGGCGGCACGGCGACGCGTGGAAGGTGCGCGTCACGGAAGCGCCGGAGCGCGGCCGGGCGAACGAGGCGGTCCTCCGTCTCCTGGCCGAGACCCTCGCACTTCCTCGCACGGCCCTGACGCTCGTTTCGGGCCACGGCGGCCGGGAGAAGATCGTGGAACTGACAGGGGTCGGACCGGCGCTGATCGAGCGACGGCTCACCTCGGCAGCCGGAGGAGACCGAGGCCGAAAGGAAAGACGGTGACGAGCATCGACACCGAGCAGTTCCGCGACGCGCTGATCGACGAGCGCAGGCGCGTGGAGCACGCGCTGGCGACGCTGCGCGACGAGCATCACGGCTCGCTCGACGACGAGGTCGAGGAGGTCGCCGGCACGACCGACAACCACCTCGCCGAGACGGCGTCGGCGACGCTCGGCCGCGAGATCGACTACACGCTCGGCGACAACGCGGAGCAGGTGATCGCCGAGATCGACGCCGCGCTGAAGCGCATCGAGGACGGGACGTACGGCACGTGCACGAACTGTGGCCGGGAGATCCCCGTCCAGCGCCTCGAGGCGAATCCCTGGGCCTCTCTCTGCATCGACTGCAAGCGGAGAGCCGAGGGAGGGTGAACGAGCCGGCTCGTCAGCTCGAGGTTCGCGTCGGCTCGGCAACGGACGCCTTGACGCCGCTCTCCAGGGTCAGCCGGTCGTTCTCGGCCTCGCCGGCGCAGTGGCTGGCGCTGGGGGCGATCGCGCTGTCCGCGATCGTCGCCGACCAGGTGACGAAGCACGTCGTCGCCTCGGATCTCCGCCTCGGCGAAGGGCTCCACGTCGTCGGCCCCTTCACGATCCGGCATGTCCAGAACTCCGGCATCGCGTTCGGGCTCTTCTCGAATGCGACGGCCGCCGTCATCGTCGTCACGGCGATCGCGATCGGCTGGATGCTCGCCTACTTCGCGCGCTCCGGGGCACGCCATCCCGTGCTGCCCGTCGCGCTCGGCCTCGTGATCGGCGGCAGCATCTCGAATCTCGCCGACCGCGTCCGGCTCGGCTACGTCACGGACTTCCTCGACTTCCGCTACTGGCCGGCGTTCAACCTCGCGGACACCTCCATCGTGGTCGGGGTTGGCATCCTCCTGGCCGCGCTCGCCCTCGCCGAGCGCGAGCCGTCGCCCAAGCGCTGAACCGGTTCGTCGTCCCGCCGGAGGCCGCCGGGGAGCGGCTCGACCGCCACCTCGCGGGACTGCCGGAGGTGGGCTCCCGGGCCGCGGCGGAGCGCCTGCTCACGGCGGGCGCCGTGCTCGTGGACGGCCGGGCCCGCGGGAAGAGCCACAAGCTCGCGGGTGGCGAGAAGATCGAGATCGAGCCGCCGGCCGCCGGCTCGGACGCGCCTCCCGTACCGCTCCCCGAGCTCACGATCGCCTACGCCGACGAGCATCTCCTCGTCGTGGACAAGCCCTCGGGCGTGGTCGTGCATCCGGCGCCGGGCCATGCCGGAGGCACGCTCGCGCAGGCGCTGGCCGCCGCCGGGGCCCAAGGCGGGGAGAAGGACCGGCCCGGGATCGTGCACCGCATCGACCGCGACACCTCGGGCCTGCTCGTCGTCGCGCGCTCGGACGAGACGTACGTGCGGCTGCAGCGGCTCGTCCGGCGCCGGGCGATCACCCGCGAGTACCTCGCGCTCGTCGCCGGTCGCCCGCGGTCGCGCCGGGGGACGATCGACGCGCCCATCGGCCGCGACCGGCACGACAGGCTTCGTCACTCGCTCGACACGGACACGCCGCGTGCGGCCGTGACGCACTTCGAGGTCGAGGAGCTCCTGCCGCGGCACACGCTCCTACGCGTGCGGCTCGACACCGGCCGGACACACCAGATCCGCGTCCACCTCGAGGCGATCGAGCTGCCCGTGGCCGGTGACCCGACGTACGGCGTGGCCGGAGACCTCGGCCTCGAGCGGCAGTTCCTCCATGCGGCGCGGCTCGCGTTCGCCCATCCCGTCACGGGCGAGCCCGTGGACGTGACGTCGCCGCTGCCGTCCGATCTCGCCGCGGCGCTGGAGGCGGCGCGAGCCAGCTAACCTTCCGGTTCCTGTTCCTACTCCCCGGCGGCCACAGCCGCGGCGCGCGTGCCTCTCTCTGCGAGAGGTGCTCCTCGGACTCCCGCCGGCGCATCGACCCAAACGAACCGGAAGGAGCGTTACATGGCTGTCTCGACGAGCGCGGGCGCGGTTTCGATGCGCGACCTGCTCGAGGCCGGAGTCCACTTCGGCCACCAGACGCGGCGGTGGAACCCGAAGATGCGCCGCTTCATCTTCGCCGAGCGCGGCGGGATCTACATCATCGACCTCACGCAGACCGCGGAGCGGCTCGACGAGGCGCAGCAGTTCCTGCGCAACGTCGCCGAGCGCGGCGGCACCGTCCTCTTCGTCGGCACGAAGAAGCAAGCGCAGGACGCCGTCGAGACCGAGGCGAAGCGCGTCGGCATGCCGTACGTCAACCATCGCTGGCTCGGCGGCCTGCTGACGAACTGGCGCACGATGGCCGACCGCATCGACCGGCTGCACGAGATGCGCCGCCTGCGCGACGAGGGCCAGCTGGAGCTCCTGCCGGCGAAGGAGCGCATCGCGATGTCCGGCGAGCTCGAGAAGCTCGACCAGAACCTCGGCGGGGTCGCCGACATGCGCCGCCAGCCCGACGCGGTCGTGATCATCGACCTCAAGAAGGAGGCGCTCGGCGTGCGAGAGGCACGGCGGCTGGGGATCCCGGTCGTCGCGCTCGTCGACACGAACTGCGATCCGGACGAGGCCGACTACGTCATCCCGGGCAACGACGACGCGATCCGCTCCTGCAACCTGATCGTGCATGCGCTCGCCGAGGCGGTCAACGCGGGCAAGCAGAAGGTGTCGGCGCAGGAGCTCCAGCAGGCGGCCCAGCAGGCCCAGACCGAGCAGGTGCCGGCCGAAAGCGCCGCGGAAGGAGACGTCCAGGAGGGCGAATCCGTCCCGGTGCCGACCGGGGAGGACCCCGCGAAGGTAGGCGCAGAAGTCACCAAGGCCTCCGAGGCCGCGCTGGGCGATCCGACACGCGAGAACGCGGAGGAGGCGTGATGGCGGCGGAGATCTCGGCACAGCTCGTCCGCGAGCTCCGCGAGCAGACCGGTGCGGGGATGATGGACTGCAAGCGCGCGCTGCAGGAGACGAACGGCGACGTCCAGGCGGCCGTCGTCCTGCTCCGCGAGAAGGGAATGGCGAATGCCGCGAAGCGCGCCGACCGCGCGACGACCGAGGGGAAGGTCGGCTACCGGCTCGCCGACGACGGCTCCAGGGGAACCATGGTCGCGGTCGGGTGCGAGACCGAGCCGGTCTCGAACAACGACGAGTTCCTCGCCTATGCGAAGAAGGTACTCGACATCGTCGAAGCGAAGGGCGTGGGGGCCGAAAGCGAGCTCGACGACGAGCGCGTGGAGCTGACCGCGAAGCTGGGGGAGAACATCGTCGTCGTGGGTGGCGCGCGCTTCGAGGCGGTGGACGGCGGGATCGTCTCCGCGTATGCGCATCCGCCCGCGAACAAGCTCGGCGTGCTCGTGCAAACGCGCGGCGGCGACGCGGATCTCGCCCGTCAGCTCGCGATGCACATCTCGTGGTCGGACCCGCGCTGGGTCGGCCGCGAGGACGTGCCGGAGGACCTCGTCGCGGCGGAGCGCGAGATCTACCTGAACTCGGCAGAGGTGCAGTCGAAGCCCGAGCAGGCGCGTGACAAGATCGTCACCGGGATGCTCGACAAGCGCTTCTTCGCCGAGCGCGGCGGCGTGCTCGCCGACCAGCCCTGGATCCACGACGGCTCGCTCACCGTGGGCAAGGTGCTCGCCGAGGCCGGAGCAGAAGTTCTCGAGTTCCAGCGGTTTTCCCTCTCGGGATGACCGCGCAGACCGAGACCGACACCGGCACGACCGGCCGCACCCCCGCATTCCACCGGGTGCTGCTCAAGCTCTCGGGCGAGGCGCTCATGGGCGAGCGCGAGTACGGCATCGAGCCCGGCGTCACGCAGGCGCTCGCGAAGGAGGTCGCCGGCATCCGCGCAGGAGGCGTCGACGTCGCCGTCGTGGTCGGCGGGGGCAACTTCTACCGCGGTCTCGCCGCGGCGGCCGAGAGCGGCATGGACCGCGCGACCGCCGACTACGCCGGGATGCTCGCGACGCTCCTCAACGCGCTCGCCCTCCAGGACGCACTCGAGCGGGAGGGAGCCGACACGCGTGTCATGTCCGCTCTCTCGGTCTCGGAGGTCGCGGAGCCGTACATCCGACGCCGGGCGATCCGGCACCTCGAGAAGGGCCGCGTCGTGATCTTCGCGGCCGGCACCGGGAACCCGTTCTTCACGACCGACACGGCGGCCGCGCTGAGGGCGCTCGAGATGGGCGCCGACGCGATCCTGATGGCGAAGCACGGCGTGAGGGGCGTGTACGACGGCGACCCGCGCCGCGTCTCGGACGCCGAGTTCCTGCCGCGGATCACGCATCTCGAGGCGATCGAGCGCGGCCTCAAGGTGATGGACACGACGGCGCTCTCGCTCTGCATGGACAACCGGCTTACGATCCATGTCTTCGAGCTCGCCGAGGGCAACGTCGCCCGCGTCGTCAACGGCGACGAGGTCGGCACGATCATCGCGACACCGGATAAGGAGGGTTGAGGGATGGCGACTGCAGAAGAGCTGATCAACGGCGCCCGCGACCGCATGGTCAAGTCGGTCGAGCACGCGCGGTCCGAGTTCTCCACCGTCCGGACGGGCCGCGCTTCGGCGTCGCTCCTCGACCGGATCGAGGTCGACTACTACGGCACGCAGACGCCGCTGCGCCAGCTCTCCACCATCAACGTCCCCGAGCCGCGCATGCTCACCGTGCAGCCGTTCGACCCGAGCTCGATCCGCGCGATCGAGAAGGCGATCCAGGAGTCCGACCTCGGCCTGACGCCGTCGAACGACGGCAAGCTGATCCGGCTGCCGATCCCGCAGCTGACGGAGGAGCGCCGCAAGGAGCTCGTCAAGGTCGTGCGGAACATGGCCGAGGGGCACCGGGTCGCGGTGCGCGAGATCCGGCGCGACGCGATGCGGCACCTGAAGGAGCTCGTCGACAAGGGCGAGGTCGGAGCCGACGACGAGCACAGGGCCGAGGGCCGCGTCCAGGAGCTGACCGACGAGCACACGAAGCAGATCGACGAGCTCCTGAAGCACAAAGAAGCGGAAGTGATGGAGGTCTAGCCCGGGTGGCTTCCTTCCCCGGCACCGGCACCGACGTCAGCCCCGAGGAGCACCTGCCCGAGGCCGCGCACGCGGTCGCGATCATCATGGACGGGAGCGGCCGCTGGGCCACCGAGCACGGCGTCTCCGTCGCGGACGGCCACCGGGCCGGCTCGCGCGCGCTGCGGCCGGTGGTCGAGACGGCGATCGACCTCGGCATCGAGTCGCTCGCGGTCTATGCGTTCTCGACCGAGAACTGGAGCCGTCCCGTCGATGAGGTCGAGGCGCTGATGGAGATCTTCGGCGAGACGATCGAGCGGGAGCTCGAGGACCTCGCGGCCCAGGGCGTCCGATGCCGGTTCGTGGGACGCCGCGACCGCGCTCCCGACTGGCTCCGCGCGCAGATGGAGCAGCTCGAGGCGGCGACGGCGGACAAGACGAGGCTCCAGCTCTGGATCGCGTTCGACTACGGCGGACGCGCGGAGCTCGTCGACGCCGCGCGCCGGCTGCTCGAGAACGGGGCGGATCCGGACGACGTGGACGAAGCGGCCCTCGCCGCGTGCCTCTACGAGCCGCGCATGCCCGACCCCGACCTGGTGATCCGCACATCCGGTGAGCGCCGCATCTCGAACTTCCTTCTCTGGCAATCCGCCTACGCCGAGTACGTCTTCACCGACACCCTCTGGCCCGACTTCGGGCCCGAGGAGCTCCGGACCGCGATCGAGGAGTACGCGAGCCGGCGCCGTAGATTCGGCGGACGTTGAGCAACTTCGCCTCCAGGATCCTGGTCGCGGCGGTCGGCCTGCCGCTCGTGCTCGGATTGCTCTGGCTCGGCGGCTGGTGGCTGTTCGGGCTCCTCGCCGTCGCCGCATGCGTCGGCGTGCACGAGTTCGTGACGACCGCCCGCCCGCTGCGGCCGCTCGCGCCGGCCGTCTACGGCGGCGTGCTGCTGGCCCTCGTCGGCGCGCGCACCGGCGGCATCGTGTGGCTGCTCGCGGGCTTCCTCGCGACGTTCGTCCTCGCCTTCGTCCTCCACGCGCTGTCGAGCACTCGCGCGCCGACCACCGCGGCCGTCGGCTCCACCGTCCTCGGCTCCGCGTGGCTCGGGCCCGGGCTCGGCTTTCTCCTCCTCGTGCGCCAGATGCACGTCGAGGGACGGCTGATCGCGTTCACCCTCGTGCTCACGGCCTGGGCGGCCGCGACCTTCGCCTACTTCGGCGGACGGCTGCTGGGCCGGCACAAGCTCGCTCCGCGCCTGTCGCCGGGCAAGTCGTGGGAGGGCTTTCTCGTCGGAGCCGCCGCCGGCGTCTTCGTCTCGTTCGTCGCGCTCTACGACACACGCGACAAGTACCTCACCATCTGGGAAGCCGTCGTGCTCGGGCTCGCCCTCGTGGTGGCCGAGGTGATCGGGGACCTGTTCGAATCGGCCCTCAAGCGCGATCTCGAGGTGAAGGACACGGGGCGCCTGCTCGGCGGCCACGGCGGGATGCTCGACCGGATCGACGGGCTGCTCTTCGCCTCGCCGGTCGCGTATTTCCTCGTCGTCGCGTTCGGCTACCACTAGCAACTCCCTACACTTGCCGCGTGAAGCGCGTCGCGCTGCTCGGGGCAACGGGGTCGATCGGTCGCCAGGCGATCGAGATCGTCGAGGCACACCCGGAGCTCGAGCTCTGTGCAGCGGCCTCCGGCTCGACGCCGCTCGACGACGTCGACGCGCCGCTGAAGGCGGTCGGCGGCGATCTGACCGACCTCCTCGAGCGCGCACAGCCCGATGTCGTGCTCAACGCGATCGTCGGCTTTGCCGGCGTTCATGCGACGCTGTGGGCGCTCGAGCACGGCGTCGACCTTGCGCTCGCGAACAAGGAGAGCCTCGTCGCCGCCGGCGACCTCGCACTCGCCGCCCGCACCCGCGGAGGCGGCCGGATCCTGCCCGTCGACAGCGAGCACTCGGCGCTCTTCCAGTGCCTCGAGGGACGTGAGCCGGATCAGATCCACACACTCGTCTTGACGGGCTCGGGCGGGCCGTTCCGCGGCCGCACGCGTGCCGAGCTCGATGACGTCACGCCGGAGGAGGCGCTCGCACATCCGACGTGGCGGATGGGCCCGAAGATCACGGTCGACTCCGCGACGCTCGCGAACAAGGGGCTCGAGGTGATCGAGGCGCACTATCTGTTCGGCGTCCCGTATGAGCGCATCGAGGTGGCGATCCAGCCGACGTCGATCGTGCACTCGCTCGTGCGCTTCCGCGACGGCGCCTCGCTCGCGCATCTCGGCTATCCGGACATGCGCGTGCCGATCTCGTACGCGCTCACGTACCCCGAGCGCGCGGCGACGCCGCTGCCGCCGCTCGATCTGACCGCGCTGACGCTCGAGTTCTCCCCGCCGGACACCGACGCGTTCCCGCTGCTCGCGCTGGCGCGCGCCGCCGGCGAGCGGGGTGGGAGCGCGCCGTGCATCTACAACGCCGCGAACGAGGTAGCCGTGGCCGCGTTCCTCGACGGCCGACTGCCTTTTCTCGGGATCTCCGAGGTCGTGGGGGAGACTCTCGCAATCGCCGGAGCCGACCCGGTCCGCGACCTCGACGACCTCGTCGAGGCCGACCGCGGTGCGCGGGCGCTCGCCGAAGGAGCTCTGGCCGCGGCATGACCTGGGTCGTCGGGCTCGGAGGCCTCGTCGTGCTCGTGTTCCTCCACGAGCTGGGCCACTTCTGGGTCGCCCGCGCGGTCGGGATGCGGCCGCGGAGCTTCTACATCGGCTTCCCGCCGGCGCTCGTCAAGGTGCGGCGGCACGGCATCGAGTACGGGATCGGGCTGATCCCTCTCGGCGGCCTCGTCCGGATCCCCGGCATGCACCGGCCCGCCGCCCGCGATCTGCGTGCGCTGACCGAGCCCGCCGTGCGCGAGCAGCCGAGCCTCGCCCCGGCGGTCGGCGCCGTCAGACGGGCCCTCGACGCCGAGAATTACGCCGCGGCCCGCCAGGCGTACCCCGAGCTCGAGCGAGAGGTCGGCAGCGCGGCCCTGTCGGCGAGTGCGAGACGCTCGGCGGAGCGGGGACTCCGCGACGTGGAGGAAGGGACGTCTCCCGAGGCGTACTGGCGCGCCCCGACCTGGAAGCGCGTCGCGGTCATCGCCGCCGGCCCGCTCGCGAACGTCGCGATCGCGTTCGTGATCCTCCTGTTCGTCTTCACCGTCACCGGCGGTCCGTCGCAGCTCGCGACGTCGACGGTCGCGAGCGTGAAACCCGGCACTCCGGCGGCCGCTGCCGGTCTCCGGCGCGGCGACCGCGTCGTCGCCGTCGACGGCCACCGGACGCGAGCGTTCGCCGACGCCTCGCGCCTCATCCGAGCGAGCCGTGGCCGTCCCGTCACGCTCACGGTCGTGCGCGAGGGACGTCGCGTGACGATCGGCCCTCGCCCGACCATTCGCCAGCAGGGCCGGTGGATCTTCGGCTTCTCTCCGGCGGCAAAGCTCGTCACGTACCCGCCTCTCAGGGCCGCGCGGATCTCGGTGTCGGACCTGTGGGGGGTCGTCACCGGCACGGCCAGGGGGATGTCCGGGCTGTTCTCCAGCCAGGGACGCAGCCAGCTCTCGGGGCCGGCCGGGATCGTCCGCGTCGAGCACACGGAGCTCCAGGCCGGCTTGCCGTACTACCTCGAGATCCTCGCCTTCGTGAGCATGTCGCTCGCGTTGCTCAATCTGCTGCCCCTGCTGCCGCTCGACGGCGGCCACATCCTGTTCTCGTTGATCGAGGCCGTGCGCCGTCGGGCGCTCGCGCGGGAGGTGTACGAGCGCGTCTCGGTCGTCGGCTTCGCCTTGATCCTGCTCCTGCTGGTGATCGCGTCCTCGAACGACTTCTCCGGTTCGCAGCACTGAGCCGCCTCAGCGTCCATTGAGGGCGCGATTCCGCCGGAAGCCGCCTGGTTAGACTGAAATCGAGGATGGCGAGCAAGCGTCAGATCACGGTCGGAACCGTCAAGATCGGCGGCGGCGCGCCCGTCGTCGTGCAGTCGATGACGACGACGAAGACCCACGACGTCGAGGCGACCACCGCGCAGGTCGCGGCGCTCGCGAGCGCGGGGTGCGAGATCGTCCGCGTGGCGGTGCCGAAGACCGAGGACGCCGAGGCGCTCTCGAAGATCGTCCGCTTCTCGCCGGTCCCGATCATTGCGGACATCCACTTCAACGCGAGCCTCGCGCTCAAGGCGATCGACCAGGGGGTCGCGGCGGTCCGCATCAACCCGGGCAACATCGGCGGCTCCGACAAGGTCGCGGAGGTCGTCCGCGCGGCGAAGGCGAAGGGGATCGCGATGCGGATCGGCGCGAACTCCGGCTCACTGCCGAAGCACCTCGAGGACCTCGCGCACAAGGATCAGGCGGAAGCGCTCGTCGAAGCCGCGCTCGAGGAGGTGCGCCTGCTCGAGAGCCTCGACTTCTACGAGTTCAAGATCTCCGTCAAGTCGAGCCATGTACCGACGATGATCCGCGCCTACCGGATGCTCTCGGAGAAGGTCGACTACCCGCTGCACCTCGGAGTGACCGAGGCCGGGACCGTCTTCGCGGGCTCGATCAAGAGCGCCGTCGGCATCGGCACCCTCCTGGCCGAGGGTATCGGCGACACGATCCGCGTCTCGCTCTCCTCCGATCCGGTCGAGGAGCCGAAGACGGCGTACGAGATCCTCAAGGCGCTCGGGCTGCGCGAGCGCGGGCCGGTGATGATCGCCTGCCCGAGCTGCGGTCGCGACAACGTCGGCGTGCACACCCTCGCCGAGGAGGTCGAGGCGCGGCTGCAGGCGTATCCCCAGCACTTCGAGGTGGCGGTGCTCGGCTGCGCGGTCAACGGCCCGGGCGAGTCCGGCGACGCCGACTTCGGCATCGCGGGCGGCCGCGACGTCGGCTTCATCTACGCACACGGCCGCGTGCTGAAGAAGGTCAGCTCCGACATCCTGATCGACGAGCTCTTCCACGAGATCGATAGGTGGATCGCCGACGGGATGCACCGCCCGAAGCGCCTCAAGATGGCGAAGCCGGCGGCCCTGGCGATGGCCGAGGCCTCCCTGATCCCGCTCGAATAGCCTAGGGCGACAACGCCGATGATCGCCCGAGCCTCACAGCTCTTCCTGCCGACCCTGCGAGAGCCGCCCGCCGACGCGGAAGCGGTCTCCCACAAGCTGCTCGTCCGCGGCGGCTTCATCCGCCAGGTGGCGGCGGGCGTCTGGACCTTCCTGCCGCTCGGCTGGCGCGTGCATCGCAAGGTCGAGCAGATCGTCCGCGAGGAGATGGACGTGATCGGCTCCCAGGAGATGCTGATGCCGCTGTTGACTCCGGTCGAGCTCTGGAAGGAGACGAAGCGTGACTTCATCGAGGAGCTTTTCCGGCTCAAGGACCGCAAGGGCGCCGACTACGTCCTCCCGCTGACGCACGAGGAGACGGCCACGTTCCACGCGCGCGAGCTGCAGAGCTACCGGCAGCTGCCGCAGATGCTCTATCACTTCGGGCTCAAGGAGCGGGACGAGCCACGGCCGGGGAAGGGCCTGATCCGGCTCCGCGAGTTCGTCATGAAAGACGCGTACTCGTTCGACCGCGACGAAGCAGGGCTCACCGAGTCGTTCCGGAAGCAGCGCGGTGCGTACATCCAAATCTTCGAGCGTTGCGGGCTGGTCACGCACGACGTCCCCGCCGAGCCGGGGATGATGGGCGGCTCCGAGTCGCGCGACTTCCTCGCTCCGGCCGGCGCCGGCGAGAACACGCTGGTCACGTGCGAGAATGGTGACTTCGCCGCGGACATCGAGGTCGCGACGACGATCCCGCGCGCGGCCATCTCTCCCGAGCGGCTCGACAGGCCGGAGGAGGTGGAGACACCCGGCGTGACGACCATCGACGGCCTCGCGGAGTTTCTCGGCATCGACGCGAGCGCGACCTCGAAGGCGATGCCGCACGTGACGCAGGACGGAACGGTCGTCCTCGCGCTCGTACGCGGGGACGACAGGCTCGAGGAACCCAAGCTCGCCGCCCACCTGGGCGAGCCGGTGTGGCCTGCGGACGACGATGCGATCCGGGCGGCGTTCGGCGCGTCGGGGGGCTCGCTCGGCCCGGTCGGGTTCGCGGGGAGGATCGTGGCCGATCTCGCGCTTCGGGAAGGCCAGTTCGTGGCCGGCGCCAACCGCGACGGCCGGCATCTGCGCGGCGTCGAGGCGGGGCGCGACTACGAACCCGAGTTCGCCGACATCCGCGCATCCGCGGCGTCGGACACGTGTCCGAACTGTGGCGGAGCGCTCGCGTTCCAGACCGCGATCGAGGTCGGTCACATCTTCAAGCTCGGCACGCGGTACTCGGAGCCGTTGGGCGCGACGTTTCTCGACGAGGACGGGAGGGAGAAGCCGCTGGTCATGGGCAGTTACGGCATCGGCCTGGCACGGACGATGGCCGCGATCGTCGAGCAGTCGCACGACGAGCACGGAATCGTGTGGCCGAAGTCGGTCGCGCCGTACGACGCGCACGTCGTCGCGCTGCCGGGCGCCGAGGAGATCGCGCAGCAGGCGGCCGAGGCGCTCTCGGCAGCCGGTCTCACCGTCCTCCTCGACGACCGCGACCAGCGGGCGGGCGAGAAGTTCGCGGACGCCGACCTGATCGGCTGCCCGCTCCGTGTGACCGCGGGACGCAAGAGCCTCGAGGACGGCAAGGTCGACGTGCGCGACCGGGCGAGCGGCGCCGAGAAGCGATTGAATGTTGCCGACCTCGGCAAGGAGGCCTAGGTGGCCAGAAGGCGGCGGTTCAGCGAAGAGGGGTTCGGCGACACCGTGCAGCGGCTGATGGACGAGCAGGGCGTGACCTACCGCCAGCTCGCCACGCGCACCGGTCTCTCCGCCGGCTACCTCAATCACCTCGTCCACGGCAACCGGCCGGTGCCGTCGAACGACGTCGTCGGGACGCTCGCCGAGGCGCTCGAAGTCGAGCCCGAGCACTTCCGCGAGTACCGGCTGCGCATGATCACCGAGCGGCTCGAGGCGATGCCGGCGCTGATCGACCGGCTCTATCGCCAGCTCAGCCGCTAGCGCAGCCCATAGCGCAGGAAGAGATGCGAGCCGTGCGTCCGCACCGAGCGGAGCCGTCCGGCAACGCGCGTCTGCGGCACGAGCTCGACGCCTTCGACGAGACCGAGACGCGCCTCCGCGGCGCGGCCGGCGAGCACGGGGGAGACGGTGAGGAACAGCTCGTCCACGAGCCCGGAGGCGACGAGCGAGCCGAACATGGACGGCCCGGCCTCCGTCAGGACGACGGAACAGCCGCGGGCACGCAGCACGTCGACTGCTGCGGCCAGATCGACCGTGTCCGCGTCGTTCACGGCGACGACCTCGGCCGCGCCCGGAAGGGTGGCGCGGAGACGCGGGGCCGCTCCGTCCGTCGTCAGGACGAGGGCACCGGTCTCGAGCACCGGATGCGCCGGGTCGAGCGAGCCGCCGGCGGAGACGATCGCGAGCAGCGGCTGCTCCGGCCGGCCGCGCCGGGCGCGGAGCTCGAGGAGGGCTGGAGCCGCAGGCGGATAGGCGCGGTCGATCCGCCACGTGCCCTCGGGCGAGGCCAGCAGCGTGCCGGAGCCGACGACCACGGCATCGGCGCACGCCCGTACGAGTGCGAGCACGAACCGGTCCGCCTCGCTCTCGTCGCCGAGGATCGCGTGGGATCGCGCGAGGCGCGGCACGGCGACGACACCGTCGAGCGATTCCACGAAATTGGCGACGACCGACGGCTCGTCGAGCCCGATCGCGCCGCCGTAGAGCTCCGTGAGCTCGGACGGAACATCCCACCGCGGCAGGTCCTCGGCTTCCGCGAGGACCGTGAAAGGCTCGATCACCGCGTCAGCGTAAGGAACTCGGAGCGGAGCGACTCGCTTTCGTCGTAGAGGCCGCGCCAGACCGTCGTGACGGTGACGGAGCCGTCCTCCTCGACGCCGCGCATCGCGGTGCACATGTGCGCAGCTTCGAGCTTGACCGCGACGCCTCGAGCCCCCGCGAGCTCCTGGAGCGCGTCCGCGATCTCCTCCGCCAGCCGCTCCTGCACCGTAAAGCGGCGCGCGTAGAGCCGCACGAGGCGCGTGAGCTTCGAGATGCCGAGGATCTCGTCACCTGCGACGTAGGCGATGTGGGCGCGGCCGTGGAACGGCAGCGCGTGGTGCTCGCAGAGCGCGTAGAAGCCGATCGGTCCCTCCACGATCTGCGCGTTCCGTCCGTCGACGCCTGCCGGGCGCTCGGTCGGGAAGAGCGTGCGCAGCTTCGGGTCGCCGTCGTAGCCGGCGGTCGCGTCGAACAGCGCGCGCACGAAGCGGCGCGGCGTGTCGCGGGTGCCCGGCGTGTCGAGGTCGAGGCCCAGCGCCGCGAAGATCTCGGCGGCGTTCCGCTCGAGCCGCTCCCAGTCCGCAGGCGCGAGATCACGCGCGTCCGCGTCGTGGGCCGGAAGCTCGAAGACGTTTTCCCGCTCCAGTGCCGACAAAGCAGGCACCTCCGCTACTTGCCGGGCTCCGTCGAGCCTACGCCCCGTGCTGCTCATGCAACTCCCTCTTGGGGCACTCGCCGGGGGAGGAGCGCGAGCGCGATGACGGCGAGCTCGGCGAGCGCCAGCCAGGCGAACGCGAGTGGGTGTCCGACTGCCATCAGCAGTCCAAACGCGGCGAGCTGCGTCGACATGCCGAGATTGGCGAGAAGCGCGACGGCCGTGGCGCCCGCGAGCGCGGGGCGGCGGACGACGAGTGCCTCCGCGAGCCGGTCCTGCGGCGCGTAGACGAGGCCGTAGACGCGGTGCAGGACCGCGGTCGCGCGGCCGCCGGCCTCGGGCTCCGCTGCCGCGGCGCGCAAGAGCCGCTCGGCGTTGAAGTTGAGGCTGAGGACGCTCGTCACGGCGACGAACCCGGCAACCACGAGAGCCCCGTGCCCCGCCGTCCAGCCGAGCGCCGCGAAGAGGGCCGCGTTCACGAGCAGGTCGACCTCGGAATCGAGGTAGCGGCCGAAGGCGCTCGTCCGGCCCGTGAGCCGCGCGAGCTGGCCGTCCGCGTTGTCGAGCAGCGTCTTCAGCTGAACGAGCAGCGCGGCTGCCACGAGCGATCCGCGCCCGAGCTCGACGGCGGCGGCGAGGCCGGCCGCGCCAGCCGCGACCACGACGACCGGAGGCGGCACACGGAGGCGCGCGAAGAGGAGGACGAGCGGATGCGCGAGCGGCCGAAAGACCCTCTCGCACACGAGCTCGGTCCCACGCCGCGGCTTCCGCGACCGGGCCAGGGCGCTAGACGGCAAGGGCGCCCTCTCCGGCGACGATCAGGTCGCGGGCTGCGTCGAGCTTGTCCCAGACGTTCCAGAGGAGGACGCCGCGCGGCCGCCCGTCCTCGACGTAGGTGACGACACCCTTGCGGTACGGCTCCTGCCAGTCCTCGACCGCTTCGAGACGCGAGTCGACGAGCCCGACCGCCTCGTAGCCGAGGTCGAACAGGTCCGAGTAGAAGAACGGCAGGTGGTCGTACGGCTTCTCCGCGCCGGCCATGTTCGCGCCGACTGCGCTCCCGTGGCTGTTCGCGTGATCCTCGTGCTCGATCCGCAGCGAGATGCCGAGCGCGGCCACGGGGAAGCGCGCGACGTCGCCGGCCGCGAACACGTCGTCGTGGCCGGGGACGCGGCCGTATTCGTCCACCACGATCCCGTCGTTCACCTCGAGGTCCGCTGCCTCCGCGAGCTCCGTGTCGGCGACGACGCCGAGGCCCGCGACGACGGCGTCGGCTTCGATGTCGAGGCCGGACTGCGTCCGCACCCGGTCGCCCGAGGCCGAGGAGACCAGCTCGCCCGCGAGCACCTCGACGCCCTTCTCGCGGTAGTAGTCGGTGACCGAAGCGGAGAGATCGGCGGGGAAGAGGCGGTGACCGATTCCCGGCTCGGGGAAGAGCATCGTGACGCGGCAGCCGTTGCCGACGAGCCCGGCTGCGAGTTCCGAGCCGATGAAGCCGCCGCCGATCACCGCGACGTGGGCGCCCTCGCCGGCGATCTCGCGCAGCTGCCGGTAGTCGGCGAGGTCGCGGAACCAGACGACGCCGTCGGCGCCGGGGATTTGCCGCGGCCGCGCGCCCGTGGCGAGCAGGAGCTTCTCCCAGCCGTACTCCTGGCCTGTGTCGTCGGTCGCGGTGTGCGCGTCGAGGTCCAGCGAGACGACGCGCCGGCCCGTGACGAGCTCGACGCCCTCCGCCGGCTCGCGCCACAGCTTCTCCTCCGGCGCGCCCTGCCAGAGGCCCTTCGTCAGCAGCGGCCGCTTGTACGGTGGGTTGGGATCGGCGCCGATCATCGTGATCGAGCCGTCGCGGTCGTGCTCGCGGATTCCCTTCGCCGCCATGTCGCCGGTCATGCCGGCCCCTACGATCAGGTACTTGGTGGTGTGCATGTCTGGGCCTCGTTTCAGGAGGAGGAGTCGAGCTCGAGCAGCGCGCGCAGGCTTTCGTGCTCCTCTGCGCACGCGGGGCAGCCGACGAGGTGCGCCCGCAGTCCGGGGACGAGCTCGTCCGCCGGGGCGCCGGCGAGCTCGAGCTCGACGTAGCGATCGAGCTGCTCGAAGCACTCGTCGCAGCCGATCTCCGGCTCACCGCTGCCGAGCAGGCGCAGCAGGGTTGGATCGAGGTCGCGTCCGGTCATTCGTTCGCCTCCGGGAATCCCGCCCCGGCGACATGGGATCGCAGTCGCCGGCGTGCGTCGTGGAGCAGCTTGTAGAGCGCGTTCCGGTTCGAGTCGAGGCGCTCCGCAAGCACGTCGATCGGCACGCCCTCGAGCACGGTTGCGACGAGCACCTGCCGTTGCCGCGGCGTGAGCGCGGTCCGGATGCCTTCCCGCACCGCCTCGAGCAGCGCGGCGTTCTGCGCGTCGTCGTCCGGCCCTGGCCCTGCATGCGCGAGGGTCTCCCACTGCTCCGGCTCCAGGGTGATCTCGCGGTCGCGCCAGGCGCGGCGACGCACCTTCACGGCCGCCTCGAGGAGCGCGAACTTGTACGCCCAGGTGCGGAAGCTGCTCTCGCCGCGGAAGTCGTCGAGACGCCGGAGCACCGAGACCGCCGCGTCGTCGGCGGCGTCCTGCGCGAGCTCGTCCAGCTCCACCGCGGAAAGCTGGGGGAGGGAGCCGCGGCGCCGGAAGACCTCGAACCGAGCGGCACGCAGGAGCAGCCCGTGGAGCCGTGCAACCGCCTCGTCACGGGCGGGATCCTCCGCGTGCAGGTCGAGATGCCACTCGTCGAGGCCGGGTGCTGCGAGCGCGCTCACATCAGGATTAGTGTCCGAAGCGGGCACGGTCTTACCTTCTACCGGCGACGCCCGGCGCTAGGCGGCGAGAGCGGACGTCCGCTCCGCCATCTCGCGATCCTTCGCGGTGATCCCGCCGGCCGAGTGCGTGCTCCACGAGACCCTGACCCGGCGGTACCGGATGTCGATGTCCGGATGGTGATCCTCGCTCTCGGCCAGGTCGGCGAGCCGGTCGACGAACTCGATCGCGGCGGGGAACGACGGGAGCTCGAACTCCCGCACCAGCGCGTTGTCCTGCTCCTGCCAATCGTCCATGACCCCACTATTCCAATTCGCGGGACGCGCAAGCGCCGCTCGTCCGTACGAGACTGTGAAGGAGTGCGTGACCCGAGTGACCGAGATCTCGTCCGGAAGGCGCGGCGCGGCGACCGCGACGCCGCAGCCGCGCTGTTCCGCCGTTACTGGCGCGACGCGTGGCGTGCCGCTTTCGCGATCACCGGACGCCGCTCCATGGCGGACGACGTGGCCGCGGACGGCTTCGAGCGGGCGTTCGCCGCGCTCGCGCGATTCGACGATCGCCGCCCATTCGGGCCGTGGCTGCACCGGATCGTGGCCAACCGGGCTCTCGACCTCCTGCGCGCGGAGCGGCGCCTCTCCGACGAGGAGCTTCCCGACCTGCCCGACGCCGCTCCCGTCCACGCGTCCGGGGACCGTGGCCTGCTCGCCTCCGTCGCGGAGCTGTCCCTCGAGCGCCGCGTCGTCGTCGTCCTGCGCTACGGAGTCGGGATGACGCCGAAGCAGATCGCCGACGCCCTCGACCTCCCCGTGGGCACCGTCAACTCCCGCCTCGCACGCGCACTCGAGCAGCTCCGCGAATCGCTGGAGGTGGAGCATGTCGAGTGAGCTCGAGCAGCAGCTCGAGACGATGCTCACCGGCGCGCCCGAGCCCGAGGCGGGAGCGGGGGAAGAGGCCCTGCACCGGGCGCTGCGCGCGCTCCAACCGGCCGCTACGGTGCATCGCGGAGTCCGCACGGTCGCCCTCGCCTTCGCAGCGGCTCTCGTGCTGCTCGCGATCGCCGCCGGCTCGCTCGGCGCGGCCGGGGCGATCCACGTCAGCTTCGGCGCGAAGCAGAAGCCGCAGCACCCGGCACCCGAGCTCAAGCTCCCGAACGGAGCGAACGGCGTCGCGGCGATCGTCGACGGCCGGCTGTCCGTCGTCACCCGCGGCGGCTTCTTCAACCACGTGACGGCGAGCGCTGCAGCGCTCTCTCCACGGGCGCTCTACGTCGCGGCGGGTATTCGCCACTCGTTGGTCGCCCTGGCACCGGATGGGCGCCGCGCCTGGTCGCATCCCGCCGGTGGGAACGTGGTGGCGATCGCCTGGGCGCCCGACGGTTTCCGGATCGCGTACGTCGTCCACACCGGGCGACGCTTCGTGCTGCACATCATCTATGGCAACGGCATCCACGACACGACCATCGACCGCTCCGTGCGAGCGGTGACGCCGTCGTGGCGAGCCGACTCCCTCGCTCTCGCATACGTCGGGGGAGGCGGTCGGGCGGTGGTCTACGACGTCGGCCACAGAAGACACATCGTCGTGGGGCCTGCCGCCCCCATCACGCGCCTTGCCTTCGCGCCGGTGGGCAAGAGGCTCCTCGTTGCGACGCCCGCTGCGGCGTTTCTCGCCGGAAAGCAGGTCGCGTCCGGAGACGTCGAGGAGATCGGCTGGTTCGACGGCCGCCCCGCAGTCGCCCTCGCGATGCGTACGACGGCACGCGTCCGCTCGTTCGGACCTGCCCGTCGGCCGCTCGACAACTTCGTCGTGCCGGGCCGGGTCGTCGAGCTCACCGGCGGTCTCGTGGCCACGCAGACAGCGGACAAGGTTCTCGCCGGCTGGGGGCGGCGGAAGAGCGTCGACACCCTGCTCAGGGTGAGGCCGACGACCTCGGTCGAGGATTTCGCGATCGGCTAGCGGGGCCAGAGGGAGATCGCGACATACCGCGTCTCGGGCGCGACCTTCGCCGTCCAGAACCGCCGCAGCGTCCCCGCCTCGAGCTCCGTGACCTGGCCGGTGAAGAGCGACGACGTCACGACCCGGCCGCCGAACGTGGCGAGGTTGAACGAGCCGTACGGCATCGGGACGGTGCCGAGCCTGCGGTATGTCCGCCACAGGACGGCCTGGAGCGACGATCCGTAGCCGCTCGTGAGCAGCGCCCGCGCGCCCGAGAAGGCGACCTCCTGCGGGGCGCGCCCGGCCCGGACCACCTTCACGACCTGGCCCGTCGACGCGTCGTAGACGGTGACGTACGGCGCCCGCGCCGAGCTGAGCCAGACGGTGCGACCGTCGGGCGCGAAGCCGACGCTGTGCGCCGCAAAGCGCGGATGGATCCGGCCGGCGACGCGCGGGTGTGCCGGGTCGGAGGTGTCGAGCCGCACGACTGTCGTCGCCACCTCGCCGAGCGCGATCCAGAGCTGGCTGCCGTCCGGGCTGAACGACATGTGGTGCGCGAGCAGGCCGACGTAGACGCTGTCGACGATCCGTCGCCGGGCGAGGTCGATCACCGTGATCCTGCCGCTGCCGCCGTCGGCGACATAGGCGTAGCGGTCTCCGGGGGCGATCCGTGCGACCTGCGGATCGCTGAAGCCGCGGAACACCTTGAGCGGCCGAAGCGAGTGCCAGCCGAGCAGCGTCACGGTTCCATGCGGGTCGAGGACGACGGCCGGACCGTGCAGCGGAGCCGCGACCATGAGCGGATCCGCGAGATGGACACGCCTGAGGACGTGGCCGCCGTGAGCGCCGAGCGAGACGGCGAGAACCTCGTCCGCGGTCTCGGCGGCGACGAGCGCGACCGGCCGGCTCGCGGGAGTGTGGGCGGACGCCGCAGGGACGAGCAGGAGTGCGAGGACGAGCGGGAGGAGTCTGCGCATGCCACCCATACGGCGCCGCGGTGCGCGGAGGTCCCATGAGCTACGGTTGATCTCCCCGCGGGGCGTGGCGCAGCCTGGTTAGCGCGTTGGTCTGGGGGACCAAAGGTCGCCGGTTCGAATCCGGCCGCCCCGATTGGAGCGCGGCAAAGCCGCCGTCGAGCTCAGGCGATGTCGAGGCTGGCCGGGCTGCAGCGGATGTTCCGGAGCTCCCGGTGCGAGCCGAACTGTCTGCCGAGGCGCTTGAACCCGGGAGACCGGGCGAGGAGCACGAATCTTCGCCACTGGCGCGTCTCGGCGAAGTGATCGAGGTGATCGAGGGCGCGGTCGAATGGATCGAGCTTCCTGCGAAGGCGCTCGAGAGCGGCGGCGGCCTTGCCGGCGGACGGAGCCACGACCAACCCGTCCACCTCCCTGGTCAGACCGTCGAATCTCGGGGTCATCCACTGGAAGTCCCTCGTCGCCTCTCGCAGGCTGTGCGGCTTCCCTCTCGCGATGACCCCTTTGACGAGGGAGCGGGACGACAGGCAAATCTGCAGCGCGGCGTGCTTGAACCGCGCCTTCGCGACCGCGGTCGGGGCCTGCGACGTAGGAGGGACCCCGCCGGAGCCGCCGCCGAACGCCTCCATCCCCACCGCGATCACGGCGAATCCCACCAGCAGCGTGGCCGCGAACAGGCCGAGCGGTTTGCGCAGGAACGACCCCACGATCGGGTTGTCGGGCGCACGACACATCGGCGAGCCCCCCATCCGGGTGACTCGGCGAGTCGCCGGCGCCGATCGACTCTTGCCGCACCGCTCACGCGGATGGATGATTCGGGCGATGAGCCGGCAGGTCCGAGGGATCGCGATCGTCGTCGCCCTCGCGGCGATTGCGTACGTCGTGATCTCGCACCGAAACCATCACCACGGCCTCGACACGGGCGGAGTTCCGGTGGACGTGCTCGTCGCCTCGAAGCGGATCCAGAGGGGAACCCCTGGCAACGTCATCCGCACGACCGGCCTCTACAAGATCCGGAACATCCCACAGAGCAACATCGAGCCGGGCGCCATCGTCGACCCGGCAGCGTTCGCCGGCCGGGTGGCTCTGACCGATATCGCCGCGGGCCAACAGCTCACGACGGCCGACTTCGGCCGGTGCGCGTGCCTATTCACTCCGGGACCATCCCGGCGAGCCGTCATCGTCTCGCCGAGGGAGATCAGGGGGCACGTCACCGCGGGCAGCCACGTCGATGTCTGGGACGGCGGACGCCACCGGCTCTATAGCGACATGGACGTCCTCGCGGTCGGCGCGGCCGACGGCACCGTCACCCTGCGGGCCACGCCACGCCAGGCCGGAAGGCTCATCTACCTCATTCGGACGTCGAAGGCCCGGCTGATCCTCCGGGTTCGCAGTAGCGGCGCCGGGAGCTAGACGACTTCGACGAGCTCGGCGCGGAGTGTCGGAGACCACCACAGAGCAGGCAGCGGGAGATCTTCCGGATAGCCGTGGTAGGTGAGCCGCGCGCGCTCGGCTGCGAGCGCGTTGCCCACTTCCGGGTTGGCCTCGCCCAGCGTCTCCAGCAGCGCCCGGCCGACGGGCCAACCCCGCACGAGCTCCTGGTTCGCCGGATCGTCTCCGATCCAGAACACGTGAGGCCTGGCGGCTGCGGTGACCATGCGTCATACGTAGGTCGGCGCCGCCGGCTCACACACACCCGTACGGCTAGCTCGAAGCCACCGGACGGCTATGAAAACCACCCGTCAGGCGACGAGGACGTCCGCGGAACAGGACGCCACCAGGGCGTTGCGCCAGTTCTCGACTCCGGCGAGTTGCGAGTGGCCGACGTCGACGGCGACGTCCGGCCACGAGTCGAGGCCGAGTGCGCTCGCGCCGCCCTCTGCGCCGATCGCGAGGAGATCGTCGACCGCAAGGACGTCGCGACGGCCGGACTGGCGCCGGGCGATGCCGTCGAGCTCGCGCAGCTCCTCGAGCGGGTCGATCCGCACGTTCGAGTCCGAGCCCATGCAGAGCCCGACCCCGCGGTGGAGGAGCCGCTCGACCGGAAGAAATCCGTCGCCGAGGTTCGCTTCCGTTGTCGGGCAGGCGCAGACGCGCGCGCCGGCGGCCGCGAGCAGGTCGAGCTCGTGCCCGTCCGCATGCGTCGCGTGGACGACGGTCGTCCGCGGACCGAGGCAGCCGCACGCGTCGAGCAGCTCGAGCGGGCGCAGACCGTGCTCCGCCCGGCACTCCTCGATCTCACGCGGCTGCTCGTCGGCATGGATGTGCAGGGGAAGCTCGTGCTCCGCCGCATAGCTCCCGAGCTCCTCGAGCCACTCGCGCGGACAGGCGCGGACGGAGTGGGGCGCGACGCCGACGCGGATCCCCGCCTCCCGCAGCTCCTCGAGCTCGCGCAGATACTCCGCGACCGAGTCCTGGCGGAACCGTTCGATCCCCCCACGCGCGTACGCGACGTGGAGCAGGACGAGCTCGACTCCCGCTTCGGCAGCCGCCTCGGCCGCCGCGTGCCCCTCCTCGAGCCCGAGGTAGTGGAACTCGCCCACAGCCGTGTAGCCCGCCGCGCGAAGCTCCCCGTACACCTCCGCGTACTCGCGTCGGACGCGCTCGGGCGTCTGACCCGCGGCGAGCTCGAGCATCGTCTCGCGCCACGCCCAGAAGTGGCCGCCCTCGACCCGCCCGCGCAGCGCGCGCTGGAACGCGTGGCAGTGCGCGTCGACGAAGCCGGGGATCCGGGGCAGCTCTGGCACACCCGTATCCTTTCCACATGGAGGCCCCTGCCGTGTCGCAGCCGCTCGCGCAGCTCCCGAACGCGCTCACGATCGCCCGGCTCGTGCTCATCCCCGTCTTCGTCGCGCTCATGGTCGCCGCCGGCCACAAGCCGAGCTGGCCGGCCGGAGTGACGTTCGGCATCGCCGGGATCACCGACCAGGTCGACGGCTTCCTCGCCCGCCGCTGGCACGTCGAGTCGCGCTTCGGGAAGCTCGCGGACCCGCTCGCCGACCGGCTGATGATCGACGCCGCCGTGATCCTGCTCTTCGCCTACGACCGGCTGCCGTGGGCGGGCCTGGCCGTCATCGTCGGCCGGGACGTCGTGCTGCTCGCGGGCTCCGTGCTGCTCGCGCCCCGCGGGGTCGAGGTCGACGTGAACGCGATCGGTAAGGCCGCGACCTGGATCCTCTACGCGGCGATCTTCTTCCGCATCGTCACCCACCGCTCGGCCGACTGGCCCGTCGACCTCTTCTGGGCCGGAATCGCGCTCGCTCTCGTCGCCGGGGTGTTCTACTTGCGGACGGCCTGGAGAGAAGTGCAACGATGAAGGCCGTCGTCATGGCCGGGGGAGAGGGCACGCGGCTGCGGCCCCTCACCTCGAACCAGCCGAAGCCGATGGTGCCGATCGTCGGCAAGCCCTGCATGGAGCACATCGTCGAGCTCCTGAAGAGCCACGGCTTCGAGGACGTGATCGTCACCGTCGCGTTCCTGCCGCAGGCGATCCGAAGCTATTTCGGCAGCGGAGAGACGCTCGGCGTCGACATCGGGTACTCGGTCGAGGAGTCGCCGCTCGGCACCGCCGGTTCGGTGAAGCGCGCAGCCGCGCGGCTCGACGACACGTTCCTCGTCATCTCGGGCGACGCGCTCTGCGACGTCGACCTGACGCAGCTCGTCGCAGCCCACCGCGAGAAGCAGGCCTCCGTGACGATCGGGCTCAAGTCGGTCGAGAACCCGCTCGAGTTCGGCATCGTCGTGACCGACGAGGACGGGCGCGTGGAGCGGTTCCTCGAGAAGCCGTCGTGGGGCCAGGTCTTCTCCGACACGATCAACACCGGCATCTACGTGCTCGAGCCGGAGGTGCTGAAGCACATCCCGCAGGACCGGCCGTACGACTTCTCGAAAGAGCTCTTCCCGATGCTGCTCGAGATGGGCCGGCCGATCTACGGCCACGTCATGGGCGGGTACTGGCAGGACATCGGGAACCTGGACCAGTACCGGCAGGCGAACTTCGACGCACTCGACGAGAGCGTCCGGCTCGAGATCCCGGGCATCCGCATCCGCGGGAACATCTGGCTGGGGGACGGGGTGGACCTCGACGACCTCGACGCGATCGAAGGCCCCGCGTACCTCGGCAACTACTGCCGCGTCGGCCGCGGCGCCCACATCGGGCCGTACTCCGTGCTCTCGACGAGCGTCACCGTGCGCGAGCGGGGGCGTGTCCTGCGGTCGATCGTCGACACCTCGACCTACGTCGGCCGGAGCACCGAGGTCGTGGGGGCGATCGTCGGCCGCAGCTGCGACCTCCGCGCGCACGTGCGCGTGCACGAAGGCGTCGCGATCGGCGACGAGGTCACCGTCGGCGCCGAGAGCGTGATCCTGCCCGGCGTCCGGATCTATCCGTTCAAGGAGGTCGAGACCGGGTCGCAGCTGCACGAGAGCCTCATCTGGGAGTCGCGTGGCACGACCCGGGTCTTCGGCAAGCACGGCGTCGCGGGCATGGTGAACGTCGACCTCACGCCGGACGTCGCCGTTCGGCTCGCAGCCGCCCTCGGGACGGCGCTGAAGCGCGGCGCGCGAGTCGTCGCCAGCCGCGAGGGCGCCGCCGCCTGCCGGATGATCAAGCGGGCCATGATCTCCGGGATCTCGTCGACCGGCGTCCACGTCGAAGACCTGCGGGTGAGCCCGGCTGCGGTCGCACGCCACCTCGTGAAGTCCGAGGCGCACGCGGCCGGCTTCCACGTCGGGGTCAGCCCGAACGACCCGGAGGTGATCCGGATCCAGTTCTTCGAGCAGCCCGGGGTCGAGATGAGCGCCGCCATGCAGAAGGAGGTCGAGAAGCACTTCACGCGCGGCGAGCTCAGGCGCGTCGCCGCCGGAGAGGTGGGAGGGATCTCGTATCCCGCGCGGGTGCGCGAGACGTACGCCGCCGACCTGCTCTCGACGATCGACGCCGAGGCGGTGCGCGCGCGCCGCTTCCGCATCGTCGTCGACTACGGCTTCTCCGGCGCCTCCTACGTCCTGCCCCTGGTGCTCGGCCCGCTCGGAGTCGAGGTCGTCGCCGCGCACGCCTTCACCGGAGAAGGGCCCGACTACGCGGATGCCGCGCCGGGGCTCGCCGCCTCGATCGGCCAGACGAAGCGGCTCGTTCCCGTGGTCGGAGCCGATCTCGGCGCCGTCTTCGACCGTTCCGCCGAGCGGCTCCATCTCGTCGACGAGCAGGCGCGGGAGGTTCCGGTCGAGCAGGCGCTGCTCCTGTTCCTGCGCCTGCTCGGCTCGAACGGGCGCCACGGAAAGCTTGCCTTCCCGGTGACGGTGACGAGCCAGGTCGAACGGCTCGTCGAGGACTCGCAGCTCGAGGTCGTCCGGACGCCGACCTCGCTGCCCGAGCTGACGCGCGCCGCCGCCGAGGGAGGCGTCGTCTTCGCCGGCGCCGTGGGCGGCGGCTACGTCTTTCCCGAGTTCCTGCCGGGATACGACGCGGTCGCGAGCCTCGCCAAGCTGCTCGAGCTGCTCGCGCCCGTCGACCGGCCGCTCTCGGAGCTCGTCGCGGACCTGCCCGAGCCGACGCTCGTCCACCACCAGGTGCCCTGCCCCTGGACGCTGAAGGGGCTCGTCATGCGGGTGCTCAACGAGCGTCTCGCCGGCCGCGACCTCGACCTCACCGACGGGATCAAACTCTTCGACGACCGCGGCTGGGCCCAGGTGCTCCCCGATCCCGACGAGCCGCTCCTCCATCTCTACGCCGAGGGAGCGACCCGCGAGCAGTCCGACGAGCTCGCGCGCGAGCTGCGGGCGCTCGTCGACGAGATCGAGCAGGGAGAGGCCGCAGCGACCGGCGCGTAGCCGTTCGTTGCTCCGGCCGAACGCAAAGGCTAAAGTTCAGGTTCACCCTCGACGGAGAAAGGCCACGATGGAACCACTGCCGGATCTTGCGACGCTGACGGACGAGGACCTCAAGAAGCTCATCGACGATCTGACGCGCGAGGAGCAGGAGGTCTCGTACCGCCGGCGGCTCCTGCACGGCAAGATCGACATCCTGCGGGCCGAGCTCGTCGCGCGTCTGCAGGAGACGCAGGGGAGGAGCGTCCTCGAGGGGGTCGACGTCGACTCGCTCACGGCGATCCTCTCCGGCAAGGCCGCACCGCCTGCCTGATGGCGCACATCTACTGTCCCGAGTGCGGGTACAACAACCCGGAGGCCGCGCACTTCTGCGCCAAATGCGGCGCTGCGCTCGTCGTGCCCGAGGAAGGCGAGTCGACGGAGGCCTTCACGGCTCCCGAGCTGCCCGAGAGCCTCGACCCGCTCGGGGATCTCGGCGTTCAGGGCGCGGCTCTGATCGTCCGCTCCGGCGGCGGCAGGGCCGGCGAGACCTTCCCCGTCGACGAGAGCCCGACGACGATCGGCCGCTCGCCGGAATGCGGGATCTTCCTCGACGACGTCACCGTCTCCCGCAAGCACGCCGTCCTCGCGAGAGACGAGGGCGACCGCTGGCAGATCGATGACCAGGGCAGCCTGAACGGGACGTTCGTCAACCGCGAGCGGGTCGAGTCCGCGGAGCTCCGCGACGGTGACGAGCTCCAGATCGGCAAGTACCGGCTCACCTTCCTCACCGGCTGATGGCTGCGACCGAGGCACCGTCGCGCCGCCGGTTCCTGACCATCGGCACCGTCTGCAGCCGGCTCAAGGACGAGTTCCCGGACGTCTCGATCTCGAAGATCCGCTACCTCGAGGACCAGGGGCTGCTCAACCCCCGGCGGACGCAGGGCGGCTACCGGCTCTTCTCCGAGGACGACGTCGAGCGCCTGGAGACGATCCTCCGCCTGCAGCGCGACGAGTTCCTGCCC
>DATEHY010000100.1:0-13177 GCA_035279325.1 Gaiellaceae bacterium | reverse complement strand
CGAGGTGACGCCCTCGAACGAAACGACGCGTGCCAGTGGCATCGAGCTCTCCTTCGGTCGGATGTCGGGGCGAGCCTACGCCTCCGCGGCGAGCTCGGCCAGCGCGAGCACGGTGCGCCAGTTGCGCATCGTCGCGGGGACGCCGAGCAGCGACTCGATGCGCGCCGCCGAGAGCCGCGCCCCCTGCACGCCCCGCGGCAGCCGGAGATAGAGGTCGGAGCCGGCGAGCGCGGTCTCGTCAGTGGCGCGTGCGGCCTCCTCCAGCCGGGCCACTGCGGGCTTGGCAGGCTTCGCGGCGAGGAACGCGACGTGCGTCTCGGAGATGTTCTTCCCGAACGGATGCGCCTCGACGATCGTCGCGAGGTCACGCGGCTTCCGCAGGATCGCGGTCGTCGTCACGCCGAAGGAGTCGGCGACGAGACGCTCGATCGCCGCGGCGACCTTCGCCGCGCCGTCCCGGCTCTCGAGCAGGACGTTGCCGCTCGCGATGTACGTCCGGACGTTCTCGTAGCCGGCGGACTCGAGCAGAGCTCTCAGCTCCGCCATCTGCACCTTGTTCCGCGCAACGAGGTTGACGGCCCGCAGGAGCGCGACCCATCTCACCGCCGGCGCTGTCCCTTGCGGAGCGCGTCGAGCCGTCGCCGCTCGAGCTTCGTCGGCCGGGCGCCGAGTTCCGAGCCGAGCGGCCGGGCGAGCCGGCGCTCCTGCGCGACCCTCTCGCGCTCGGCGCTCGACTCCGGCGTCTCCTCGTAGAGCGTCGCCGCGACCTTCGCCGGCCCGCGGCGGTCGGCGAGCCCGGTGACGACGACGGTGCGCCGGACGACCCCGAGCCGGATCTCGATCGTGTCGCCGAGGGTCACCTCCCACGCAGGCTTGACGCGCTTGCCGCCGACCTTGACGTGGCCCGCGAGGACGAGCTCCGTCGCGGCGCTCCGCGTCTTCGCGAAGCGCGCCGCCCAGAGCCACTTGTCTACGCGCACCCGCTCCATAGGGTCATCCTGCCCACGGCAGGTCGCTCCAGGCCTCCGGCCGGCCGAGGCGCCAGTGCGCAAACGGCGCGTACGCCTCCCGCGGGTTCGGCGTCTCGGTCTCGACGCCGGCGCCGTGTGCGAGCGCGTGCTCGGCGACGGGGTAGAGGAGCGTCTTTCCCTCCCGCCGCGCGCCGGTCATGAAGACGACGCACGGCCCGTCGCCGGTGCCGACGAACGTGTGGCGCGTGCCGGCCGGGCAGTGGACGAAGTCCCATGCCCGCAGGGGCCGCTCCTCCTCCTCGACGAGCAGGAGGCACGTGCCGGCGAGGACGAGGAAGTCCTCCTGAGCGGACTCCGCATGGAACATGCCCGACGGCTTGCCGGGCTCGAGCACGGCGAGCGTGAAGCCCGTCTCCGCGAACATCTGCGGCTCGACATCCGGCCGCCCGGCGACGACCCGCCCGTTGCTCTCGAAGTAGCAGCGACCGCCGAACGAGTCGTTTCGCAGCCAGGCGGCCTCCCGGGCGTTGACGACGAACCAGCCGGGAGAGACGGGCGCGAGACCCGTGCCGACGTCCTCCAGGCGTGCTTCCTCGACCATTTCGGCTCCTTTCTACGTTT
This sequence comes from Gaiellaceae bacterium, assembly GCA_035279325.1. Taxonomy (GTDB): domain Bacteria; phylum Actinomycetota; class Thermoleophilia; order Gaiellales; family Gaiellaceae; genus Palsa-739. The sequence continues at coordinate 11,585 of DATEHY010000100.1, read as the reverse complement.
TGCGAAAATCTTGACAGGGGAACATGTGTTCGTATAGAACATCTGTTCCCATGATCGCATGCCTCGCAATACCAGGACTCGAGCTCAAGGCCGCGCTGCGGCTCACGCCGACGCTCGCGCTGCGCCCGGCCGCGCTTGCTCCCGAGCCCCAGGGAGAACCGCTGCTCGGGCCGGTGACCGCGGCCGCCGAGGCGGCAGGCGTCCGTCCCGGGATGCGGCTGGGGGAGGCACTCGCCACCTGTCCCTCGCTCGCGCTCGTCGAGTCGGATGCGGCCGGCGCAGAGCGCGCGTGGGAGCAGAGCGTGCGCGCGCTCGAGGATGCGGGGTTCGCGGTCGAGCCGGCGTCGCTCGGAGTCGCGTACTTCGAGACGCGCGGAGTCGAGCGGCTCTACGGCGGCCTCGAGCCGGCGCTGCGTCGCGCGCTCACGGCGGTCGGAACCGAGTGGGACGCCCGCATCGGCGCGGCCGGCAGGCGCTTCGCCGCGCTCGCCGCAGCATCGGTGGCGCGGCCAGGACAGGTCGTCGTCGTGGCCGACGAGGAGCTGCCGCAGTTCCTCGCCCCGCTGCCGCTCACGCTGCTGCCGCTCGAGCGCGGCCGCTACGAAGAGCTCGAAGCACTCGGAGTTCGCAAGCTGGGACAGCTTGCCGAGCTCCCAGGCGGTGCCGTCGCCGAACGTTTGGGGCCGGACGGCCGGCGTGCCTGGGGCCTGGCGAGAGGTGGGACGGCCGCGCGGGTGCGCGGTCGTCGCCCACCTGCTCTCGTCGCCGCCTCCCTCGAGTTCCCGGAGGCGGTCGGCAACGAGCTGACGCTGAGACGCGCGCTTGCGGGTCTCGTCGAGTCCGCGCTCGCGCGGCCCGAGCGGCGTGACCGGTTCGTCCGCAAGGTCGCGCTCGTGGCTCGGCTGGAGAGCGGCGGCTCGTGGCGGCGGACGCTCACCCTGCGCGAGCCGAGCGCCGATCCCGACCGGATCCGCATCGCGCTCTCGCCGCGGCTCGCCGAGCTGCCGGCTCCGGTCGGTGCGCTCCGCCTCGAGCTCGTCGAGCTGACCGAGCCGACCGGACACCAGCTCGAGCTGCTCGCGGCCGGCGCAGAGGATCGCTCCCGCCTGCGGGACGGGCTGCGGCAGGTGCGTGCCAGCACCGGCTCCGGGTCCGTCTGCACCGTCGTGGAGGTGGCGCCGTGGTCGCGCGTGCCGGAGAGTCGCGCGCTGCTCGTGCCGAAGGACGAGTGACGCTGGAGCAAAAAGGAGGGGGCTCATGGGGGAACCATGGGTTCCCCCATGCTCACGCCGTGGTCGCGCGTGCCGGAGAGTCGCGCGCTGCTCGTGCCGAAGGACGAGTAGTCGCACGCTTCAACGCGCCGCGGGCGGCGCGCGTCGAGGCGGACGCCAATGGGAGGCCGCTCGACGTCAACCATCGCGGTGTCGCGCTCGTGCGAGAGGAGTGGCGCGTCGTCGACCGGTGGTGGACCGAGGAGCCGGTCGTGCGCCGCTACTTCGAGCTCGTGCTCGAGAGCGGCGAGAACACGGTCGTCTTCCACGACGGCGCATGGGCTGGAAGCGCCGCCGGTGAAGCCGCCGACGCCCGGTCGGGGGACGAGGCGCCTGCGGCGCCTCTGGGAGGAGGCTGGTATACCCAGCGCGGTGCGTAGCACCTGCGCAAAAGAGAGCGGAGGGCGGGGCATGAGCGAGGTCAGCGAGATCGAGCGCGACGAGATCGCCGTCCAGTTCGTGCGCGTTCCGGACGGGCTCGAACACATCCGCCGGGCTTGGGACGAGCTCGAAGCAGCCGTCTCGCTGCGCGGCCGGCATTTCTACGGCGCCTTCGACCCCGTCGCCGACGACTACCGCGCCTGCGTCGAGGTGCGGGAGGGAGATGCCGGGCCTCGAATCGGGGACGCTCCCCGGCGGCCGCTTCCTCCGCGCGAAGCTGCACGGGGAGCCACCCGGGGTCTACGGGCGCATAGGGCCGACCTTCGACGAGCTCGTACAAGCACAGAAGCCGGACGAGAGCCGCCCGAGCCTCGAGCACTACCGGCGACACGACGAGATCGACCTCCTGCTACCGGTCTAACGCCGCACGGAACGCCCGTGCCGCCGCTTCCGGATCCGCGGCGTCGCGGATGGCTCGGACGACCGCAACTCCCGGCGCTCCCGCCGCGGCCACCTCGGCGACGTTGTCGAGCCCGATACCGCCGATCGCGAACCAGCCAACTGTCAGCGTCTCGGCGGCGAGGCGGAGGAGCTCGAGACCGCCGGCCACCGCATCGTCCTTGGTCGGCGTCGCGAACGCCGTGACTCCGACGTAGTCGGCGCCGGCGACGTCAGCGAGCTCGGCGGCGGTGGACGCCGAGAGCCCGAGCACGCGGTCGGGCCCAACAAGCTTCCGAGCCTCCTCGACCGGCATGTCGCCGCGCCCGACGTGGGCTCCGTCCGCGCCGCAGGCCTCGACGAGATCCGGCCGGTCGTTGAGGATGAAGAGCGCGCCGTGCTCATGGCACGCCGCGCGGAACGGTCCGGCCGCAGCGACGAGCGCTTCGTCGTCGAGTGCCTTGTCGCGGAGCTGGACGACGTCGACTCCCCCGCGCAGGGCGGCTTCGAGCAGCCGCTGCGGATCCTCGCCGTGCGGCCGGGCCTCGAGGACGAGGTTGAGGCGGGCGCGTGCGAGGCGTGCGTGGCGGGCGAACATATGTTCGCCTAGACTGCGGGCATGGCTCTAATCCCGCAGCGAGTCGACGAAGCCCACGCGCGGGGTGTGGAAGTTGAGCAGCCGGATCGCGGTGCCCGCAGGACGGAAGCCGTGCTCGACGTTCCGCGGGATCGAGACGTACGCGCCGGGTCCGGCCGGCTTCCATTCGCCTCCGAAGAAGAACTCGACCTCGCCCTCGAGGACGTAGAACGAGTCCGAGTGATCGGAATGGGTGTGCGGATCGACGCCCTCGAAATCGGCGGGGAAGAAGAGCTCGATGGCCTCGATGTCCGCGATCTCGCCGAGGCCGCGGTGGCTTCTGATCCGCTCGCCGTCGCCGGCGGAAAGGAAGACGGGCTCGTCCATCGCGGCTGATCATGCCTGACTACGTAGAGCTCCACGCGCACTCGGCGTACTCGTTCCTCGACGGCGCGTCGCAGCCCGAGGAGCTCGCGGCCCGCGCGGCCGAGCTCGGTTACGAGGCGCTCGCGCTCACCGACCACGACGGCATCTACGGCTCGCTCGAGTTCGCGCACGCGGCAAAGGACTTCGGCGTGCGGGCGATCACCGGCGCGGAGGTCACGCTCGCCGGCGGCGCACACGTCACGCTCCTCGTGGAGAACGCGCGCGGCTACTCGAACCTCTGCCGGCTGCTGACCGCGGCGCACGCGCACACGCGCGACACGACGAACCGCGATCCGCGGCCGCCGCGGCTCGACCAGGCGCTGCTCGAGGAGTGGAACCAGGGTCTCGTCTGCCTCTCCGGCTGCGCGCGCAGCGGCCTCGCCGTCCGCGACCCGAACGCGGCGGCACGGCTCGCGCGCGCCTTCGGCCGCGAACGGTTCTACGTCGAGCTGCAGCGTCCGTACGAGCGCGGCGACACACGCCGGAACTCGAGGCTGCGCGACCTCGCGGAGACGCTCGGCGTCCGGACGGTCGCCACGGGCGACGTCCACGCCCACGACCGCAGCCGCGCCGCACTCCAGGACGTGCTCGTCGCAGTCCGCTGCCGCACCTCCCTCGAGGGCTGCGAGCGGGAGCGGCGCGGCAATCACGAATCCGTCCTTCTGGCTCCCGCGCAGAGCTTCGAGCGCTTCGCAGATTGCCCGGAGGCTGTCGAGGAGACCACTCGGCTCGCCGAGCGCCTCGAGTTCGACCTGACGGAGGAGCTCGGCTACCGCTATCCGGACTTCTCCGACGGTGCGGAGCCGGCGCTCGTCCAGCTGCGCCGCGTCTGCGAGCACGCGCTCGCGGAGCGCTACACGGACAACGCTTGTAACAAGTTGTTACTTGCTCGGGTTCGGGCTCGGCTCGAGGAGGAGCTCGCGCTCATCGGCGAGCTCGGACTCGCCGGGTTCTTCCTCCTCCACTGGGAGGTGCTCGAGCTCGCGCGCGAGGTTGCGCTCGAGGTGCGAGGCCCCGGCTCGATGCGACACGTCCTGCCGCCGGGGCGCGGACGCGGCTCGTCGGTCGGCTCGCTCGTCTGCTACCTGACCGGCCTCTCGCACGTCGATCCGGTCGAGAACAACCTCTCGCTCGGCCGCTTCCTCAACCGCGAGCTCGCGTCGGTGCCGGACATCGACCTCGACTTCCCGCGCGACATCCGCGAGAAGCTCATCGTCCGCGTCGTCGAGCGCTACGGACAGGAGCACGCCGCGCTCGTCGCGAGCTTCGCCACTTACCGCTCGCGCGGCGCGATCCGGGACGTCGGCAAGGCGCTCGGCCTCCCGTACGCCGACCTCGAGCGGCTCGCGCGGCTGACGGACGGCTGGAACGCGCAGCGCGTCGCCGACGAGATCGCCGCGCTGCCCGACGCGGCGACGAAGCTCCGCTCGCCGCGCTGGCGCGCCTTCGGCTCCCTCTGCGCCGAGATCGCCGGCCTGCCGCGCCACATCTCCCAGCACCCGGGCGGGATGGTCATCTCCTCGCGGCCGCTCGTCGAGCTCGTGCCGGTGCAGCCGGCGGCGATGGAGGGCCGGCAGATGTGCCAGTGGGACAAGGACTCCTGTGCCGACGCCGGCTTCCTCAAGATCGACCTGCTCGGGCTGGGGATGCTGTCGGCGGTCGAGGAGTGCGTCGACCTGATCGCGCGCCACCGTGGCGAGCGAATCGACCTCTCCCGCGTGAAGCTCGACGACCCGGACGTGTTCGCCGAGATCCAGCGCGCGGACACGGTCGGCTGCTTCCAGATCGAGAGCCGAGCGCAGATGCAGGTCATCCTGCGCACGCGGCCGGAGACGATCGACGACATCACCGTGCAGGTCGCGCTCGTGCGGCCCGGGCCGATCCAGGGGAAGGCCGTGCACCCGTACGTCGAGCGGCGGCAGAAGCTGCGCGACGACCCGGGCTACCGCGCGCCGGCCGACCATCCGCTGCTCGAGGAGCCGCTGCGCGAGACGCTCGGCGTCGTCGTCTTCCAGGACCAGGTGCTCGACGTCGCCGTCCACCTCGCCGGCTTCACGGTCGGCGAGGCGGAAGGGCTGCGGCGGGCGATGAGCCGCAAGCGCTCGCACGCCGCGCTCGAGGCCTGGCGGGAGCGGTTCGTCGCCGGCGCGCTCGAGCAAGGAGTGGAGGACGCGAAGGCGCACGAGCTCTACGACAAGCTCGTCGCCTTCTCGGGCTTCGGCTTCCCCAAGTCGCATGCGGCGGCGTTCGGGCTGCTCGCGTACCAGTCGGCCTGGCTGCGGCACCACTACGCGCCGGAGTTCCTCGCCGCCCTCCTCGACGCCCAGCCGATGGGCTTCTATCCGCCGGCGACGCTCGTGCGCGACGGTCAGCGCCGTGGGGTGGAGACGCGCCCGCCCGACGTGAACCGCAGCGAGGCCGGTTGCACGATCGAAGGGGACGGTGCCGTTCGGGTGGGGTTGAGGTACGTGACCGGACTGGGGGAGGACGACGCGCAGGTCGTGGCCGCGAACCGTCCCTACTCGTCGATCCGCGAGCTCGCTCAGAAGACGGGTCTCTCGGAGGACGAGCTGCGCGCGCTCGCCGAAAGCGGGGCGTGCGACGGCTTCGGCATTCCGAGGCGGGATCTCCTCTGGCAGCTCGGCCTCGTGCCGCGGCCCGCCAGCGTGCCCGGCACGAGCGGCGCGGCGAAACAGCTCGCCCTGCCGCTCGAGCCGACGGTCGCGACGCCGGACCTCCCCGAGCCGACCGTGTGGGAACGGATGCTCACCGACTACCGCACGACGAGCTTGTCCGTCGGTGTCCACCCGCTCGCGCTGCTCCGCCCACACCTGCCGCCGGAGACGCTGTCGACCGAAGAGCTGCGAGAGAGGCCGCACCGGGCACACGTGCAACTCGCCGGGCTCGTCGTCGCCCGGCAACGGCCGGCGACCGCGAACGGCGTCGTCTTCATGCTGCTCGAGGACGAGCACGCGCAGGTGAACCTCGTGATCGCGCCGCGGGTGTACGAGCGCTTCCGCGCGGTCGTGCGCAGCGAGCCGCTCCTGCTCGTCCGCGGCCGCTACGAGCACTCGGACCGCAACCGGAACGTCCTCGTGCGCGAGCTCGTCTCGCTCGCACCGCTCGCCCGGTCGCTGACCGACGGCGCCGACGTCCACGCCGCTCTCCCGAGAGCCCACCACTTCGGACACCGCTGACAAACCGTTTGTCCGCCGCGCGCGTCACAGTGGATATCGCATCTCGGTTGTGCGATACGCCGCCGTGCGATAGGAGGGTGTGTGATGAAGCGGGTTCTGCGTTCGCGAGTGCTCGTGGCAGCGCCGCTGCTCGCGGTGGTGTGCTTCACGATCTCGGCCGCCGGCGCTGGCGCCGCCGCGACCGCGGGCACGAGGGTGCTGGCGCCCAGGCCGTTGATCCCCAGAGGAGCGACGAAGCTCGGGCCGGTGTCGCCGTCGGCGACCGTGACCGGTGCGGTCGTGTTGCAGCCGCGGGACGAGACCGCGTTGACGCGTTTCATCTCGCAGGTGACCGACAAGCGCTCGGCGCTGTTCCATCACTACCTCGCGCCGGGGGCGTTCGCGGCGCGGTTCGGCCCGACGGCGGCGAGCATCTCGGCCGTCGAGGCGCAGCTCCGGGCCTCGGGGCTCACCGTCACGAGCGTGGCGCCGGACGGCCTCCTGGTCGACTTCGAGGCTCCGGCGAGCCGGGTCGAGACCGCCTTCCGGACGGGGTTGGCGCGCTACAGGCTCGCCGACGGCTCGATCGGACGCGCGCGGACCGCTCCCCTCGAGGTGCCTGCGGCGATCGCGAAGGACGTGACATCGGTCGTCGGGCTCGACACCACCGTCAAGCTTCGGCCGTCGGGGATCCTCCGCGCTACCGCCTCGGCCCGCACGCCCCGCCCGGCCGCGACGGCGCCGAGCTTCGCCCATCCCGCCGGCTCGCCGACGGCCTGCTCCGACGCGACGGCGACCGCGGAGCAGTTCGGCGGGCTCACCGACGACCAGATCGCGAACGCGTACGGCGTGTTCGGCCTCTACGGCGCGACGCCGAGCGACACCGGCGTGGGACAGAACGTCGCGATCTTCGAGCTCGAGCCGTTCGCTCTCAGTGACGTGCAGGCATTCGACACGTGCTACTTCGGCGCCGCCCAGGCCGCGACGATGGTCGGCCACGTCCACACGATCAACGTCGACGGCGGCCCCGAGACCGGATCCGGCTCGGGCGAGTCGATCCTCGACATCGAGGACGTATCCGCATTCGCGCCCGGCGCGAACATCGACGTCTACCAGGCTCCGAACACGTCCTTCGCCTCGCTCGACGAGTACGCGCAGATCGTGAACGACGACCACGACCAGATCGTCAGCACGAGCTGGGGGATCTGCGAGCAGGCGATCCAGGAAGGGTCTCCCGGCGTGCAGCAGGCCGAGAACCTGATCTTCGAGCAGGCGGCCGCGCAGGGCCAGACGGTCTTCTCCGCAGCCGGGGACGAAGGCAGCGACGACTGCAACGCCTTCCGGACGACGTCGCCGACCACCCCGATCCTGTCCGTCGACGACCCGTCGAGCCAGCCGTATGTCGTGTCGGCAGGCGGGACGACGATGGACGACGCGACCCAGCCCGCCTCGGAGCACGTCTGGAACGACGGCGCCGCGTTCGGAGCGGGCGGCGGGGGCATCTCCGAGTCCTGGCCGATGCCGGCCTGGCAGCTCGGCTCGCACGTTCCCGGCGTGAACAACTCCGGCGCCATCGCCGCCGCGAGGACGTTCGAGGCGAACGACCTCGGCGATCCCGGCTACGCGTTCTGCACGTCGGAGAACCCGGCCGCACCCGGCTCGTGCCGCGAGGTGCCGGACGTCAGCGCGGCCGCCGACGAGTTCACGGGCGGGATCACGATCTACATCGCGGCCTTCGGCGGCTGGAACACCATCGGCGGCACGTCGTCGGCAGCTCCGATGTGGGCGGGGATGCTGGCGGACGTCAACGAGTCGGCGACGTGCAAGGCGAACAACCTCACGGACGGCGTCGGCTTCGTCGACCCGCTGCTGTATGCGGTGGCGTCGAACCCGACCGCCTACGCGGCGTCCTTCAACGACATCACGACCGGAAACAACGATCCGTACGGGAAGTCGCAGCTGTTCCAGGCCACGACCGGGTACGACATGGCCTCTGGTCTCGGCACCCCTCAGCTGACCCAGCCGGGCGGAGGCGCCGGCCTCGCGTTCTATCTCTGCGAACAGGGTCCGGCCGTCCCGCGGCCGACGGTCACGAGCCTGTCGCAAACCGTCGGCTTCACCTCGGCTTCGAGCACGCCGGTGACGATCACCGGCACGAACTTCGTGAACGTCGCGAGCGTCCAGGTCGGGGACTTCACGCTCGCGGCCGGGGACGGGGTCACGCCGGGGACGTTCAAGGTGACGGACGCCCAGCACATCGCCGCCTCGTTCCCGCCGGCCGCCGACCTGACCCCGCCGAACGACCAGACCGACGGCGCAGGCCCGGTGCAGGTGAGCGTGACGCTCCAGGACGGCCAGACGAGCGCCTTGACCGGGAACAGCCGGTTCATCTTCGTGGACGACAACGGCTCCTCGTCGCCGCTGCCGACCGTGACCGGCGTCCACTCGTTTACCGGCCCCGACGCCGGCGGCAACACCGTCGAGGTCTACGGCGCCGGATTCACCGGCGTCACGGGCGTCGCGGGCGTCACCTTCGGCGGCGTCGACGCAACGAGCTACACCGTCCTTCACGACTGGGAGATCCAGGCGACCGTCCCGGCGCTGACGGGTGGCACGAGCTGCGCTCAGGACGGCTCGACCTTCGGCGGCGGCGAGAACCGGACGAACGACATCTGTCAGACGCAAGTCGTCGTGACCGGTACGAACGGCTCGAGCACCACCTCCACGATCCTGCCGTTGTACGAGGGAGCGATCGCTTTCGCCGATGACGGCGTGCTGCCGGTGCCGGCCGGCGAGGAAGCAGCCCCGGCGGCGACCGAGTACGACTACGTGCCAACGCCGCAGATCACGTCGATCTCCACGGCCGGCGGACCAACCTCGCTCGCGAGCGAGCAGGGCGACTCGGTGGTCACGATCAAGGGCAGCGGCTTCAACCTGGCCTCGCTCGACTGGGTCAACTTCGGCGACCCGACGAAGGCGGACTCGCAACAGTTCTTCAATCTCGTCGAGGTGACGGGGACGAAGATCGAAATCGTCGCGCCGGCCTTCGCGACCGAGACCGTCGATCCGTCGAGCGTCCCGGTCAGCGTCCAGTCGGCCGCGGGCCTGTCCAACCAGGTCACCGCGGCGTACGCAGGCGTTCCCACCGTCTCCGGCGTGCTGGCGACTGCGGGACCGACCAGCCAGACGAACGCCGGTCCGGACTATGGTGGCACGCCGATCGACGTCAAAGGCGTGGGCCTCGCGAACCAGGTCACGCTTCTCGTCTTCGACGACGTCTCGCCGAACCAGTTCTCACTCGGCACCCAGTACAACTTCACCTCGCACAGCGACACCGATCTCACGTCGACGACGGTCGCGCAGAACCCGGCGGTCGTGGATACCGAGGCCTGCACCGTCACCGACTGCTCGGCGCCGACGTCCGTCAACGACGACCCGGCGGACGTGTTCATCCTCTATCCGCCGGGCGACCCGAAGATCGACTCGATCAGCCCGAGCTCCGGCTCCGCGCTCGGCGGCACCGAGGTCACGATCACCGGCGAGAACCTCGGCTGCGTGACGAACGTCTCCTTCGGCGACGCGGTCGCGGAGGACTTCACGAACGCCGAGGCGCTGCTCGACTGCGGGTCGACCGACACGGTCACCGTGACCGCTCCGCCGGGCCCGGTCGGCACGGTTCCGGTCACGCTGGAGACGGTCGAGAGCGACGCCACCCATGCGCCGCCCGCGCAGGGCTCGTTCACGTACACGAAGCCGCCGGCGCAGACCGTCACGGTGCACAAGTCGGGGAAGGGCTCGGGCAAGGTCAAGAGCACCCCGGCAGGGATCAGCTGCGGCAAGACGTGCTCGCACCGCTTCGCGTACGGCACGTCGGTGACCCTGAGAGCCACGGCCTCGAAAGGCTCGTCGTTCAGAGGCTGGTCCGGCGCGTGCAGAGGCAAGTCGAGGTGCAGGATCAAGGCCGACGAGGCACGCTCGGTCACGGCGAAGTTCGCGCTGAAGAACTGCGTCGTCCCGAGAGTCACGGGCAAGACGCTCGCGGCGGCGAAGCGCGCCCTCAAGGCCCGTTCCTGCAGGGCCGGCAAGGTCAGGCACGTGGCCTCCGGCCGGAAGAAGGGGCGCGTCGTCGCGCAGAAGCCCAGGCCCGGCAGGCACCTCAGGCACGGCGCGAAGGTCAGGCTGACCGTGAGCGAGGGAAGGAAGTAGCCGGCGAGGAGGGATCCCGGCGGCAGGCCCTCGTCGTACCCTGGGAGCATGATCAAGATCTCCTGCGAGGCGTGCGGCTGGGTCGCCGTCACGGGTGAGCCGGTCAACGACGTCTGGCGGGAGCACGAAGCCGGCTGCCCGGCCGTGGGCGGCGCCGTACGCCACCTGCCGGACCTGCCGCCGCTGCGACAGCTGCTGCCGCAGGTGAACCTCTGCAACCACCGGCTCGTGCGGCGGCAGATCGCGGTCACGGGCAACGGCGTCAAGAAATACGCGGTGATGTGCGAGCTCTGCGGCCGCTTCGTCGGCTGATCCCACCCGCGCTGCCAAGATCCCGCGATGAACCTCCGCGAACGGGCGCAGCGGGCCCGCGCGAACCTCGGCCCCGGCGTGCTCGGGCAGCTCGCCCAGGCCGCGGCCGCCGCCGGGATCTCCTGGGAGCTCGCGCTCCAGCTGCCGAACCACGGCCAGCCGTTCTTCGCGCCGATCGCCGCGACGATCTCGCTCGGTGCAGAGCGCGGCACCCGCGGGCGGCAGGCGATCCGGATGATGACCGGCGTCTCCGTCGGCATCCTGATCGGAGCCGCGGTGCTGGCCCTGGCCGGCGCAGGCGCGTGGCAGATCGTCGTGGGCACCGCGGTCGCGTTCGTAGTCACGACGGGTGCCGGAGCGCCGCTGATGGTGCGGAACCAGGCCGCCGCGTCGACGATCCTGATCGTCGCTCTGCACCGGCCGGGATCGAATCTCGCGGTGCAGCGACTCGAGGACGCGCTGATCGGCGGCGCCGTGGCCATCCTCATCGCGCGGTTCCTGCTTCCGATCGACCCGCTGCCGCTCGTCCGCGACGAGGCCGGAAAGCTCCGGGAGCAGCTAGCCGCCGCGCTCGACGAGGCCGCCGCGGCGCTCGCCGACCGCGACCGGGAGCGTGCCGAGGCCGCGGTCGAGCGCATCTGGAGCATCGACGACAGCTCGCTCGCCCACGCGCTCCTCACCGCCCGCGAGGTGACCCGCGCCGCGCCGCGGCGGCGGCCGCTGCGCCGGCGCGTCGACAAGCTCGGCGAGCTGTACCGCGAGCTCGAGGCTTCGGTCTACGACGCACACGCGATCGCG
>DATEHY010000099.1:0-5180 GCA_035279325.1 Gaiellaceae bacterium | reverse complement strand
GGCTCCGCGGCGGCGGGCTCGGCCACGGCGTCCGGCGCCGCGGGCGCGGCGTCCCCGGCTGCGATCTCCTTCTGCGGCGCGCCCGAGCCGACCTCGGCCTTGAGCTTGGCCAACTCGTCGTCGACCTGCGAGGTCGAGGAGATCTGGGCGAGCTCGCGGTCGAGCTGCGTCTGGTCGCCGGCGGTGAAGTCCTCGAGCGCGCCGCTCGACGTGAGCTCGTCGATGGCCGACGCGCGCGCCTGCATCTCCTCGGTCTTGTCCTTCGCCCGCTGGATCGCGAGGCCGGTGTCGTTCATGTGCTCGCCGATCCCGGTCGCGGCCTCGCCGACGCGCACCTCGGCCTCGGCGGCGGAATACTGCGCCTTGAGGACTTCCTTCTGCGACCGGAACGACTCGATGCGGGTCTCGAGCTGCTGCTGCGCCGCAATCAGCTTCTCCTGTTGGTCCTCGAGCTGCTTCGCCTGCGAGTCCATGTCCTGCAGCTGCTGCTGCGCGACCGCTTTTCGCTCGAGCGCCTGCCGGGCGAGATCCTCGCGATTCGCCGCGACGGCCTGGCGCGCCTGCGTGTCGAGCTTGACGACGTTCTGCTGGAGCTTCTGCTCCTGCAGCTCGATCCGCTTCTTCGAGGTGACGACGTCGGCGACGCCGCGCTTGACGTTCTGCAGCTGCTCGAGCATCTGCTCGTACGAGTAGTCGAGCGTCTCGGTCGGATTCTCGGCCCGGTTCAGGAGCTTCGAGTACTTCGACTTCACGACCAGCGCAGTGCGTGACATCAGGCCCGCCATCTGTCCTCCTCGTGGGGAACGAACGAACAATTAGCCTAGCGCCATGCTCGTGGAGAAGAGCATGCACCCCGAGTGGCTGAGCAACGCGTTCGCGGTCGCGGCCGAGGCCGGCCCGGCAGTGTTCGTCGACTCCGGCGCCGACGTCGCGCCGCTCGTCGAGGCGGTCGAGCAATGGGGGACGGCGCCGGTCGCGATCCTGCGCACCCACTCCCATCACGATCACGTCGTGTACGAGGACGAGCTCGCGCGGCGGTACTCGATCCCCGTCCTGGCGGAGCCGGGCGAGTGGAGGTGGGACGGTCTGCGCGTGCAGGCGTTCGCCACGCCCGGGCACTCGGACGACGGGCTGTCGTTCGTGATCGGCGACGAGCTCGTCGCGACCGGCGACACGCTGTTCCGCGACGCCGTCGGAGGCGGCGAGGTGGACGCCGTGCGCCGTTCGGTGATGGATGTCCTCCTCGAGCTGCCCGACCCGACGCGCGTGCTTCCGGGCCACACCGATGAGACGACCATCGGCCGCGAGCGGCGCGAGAACCCGTTCGTCCGGGTCTGGAGCGGGGCGGATGCGGAAGGCAGCGAGCGTGTGCGCGTCGGCGAGCGTGACGCGACCCTCCTCGTCTGGTCGCCCGACTACGACGGCAACGGCAAGGCCTGGGTGCGCTTCGACGACGGCGACGAGGCGATCGTCGGCGGCTCCCGCGTCGAGCGCGACCGCTGAAAGGACCTGTCCGAAAGAGACAGTAGGTTCCGCGGCGTGCGTCTCATCGTCGCCCGCTGCGAGGTCACCTACTCCGGCCGAGTCTCGGCCGTGCTGCCCGAGGCCGTTCGGCTGGTGATCCTCAAGGACGACGGCTCCGTGCTCGTCCACGACGACGCCGGCGGGTACAAGCCGCTCAACTGGATGACGGCGCCCGCGTTCGTCGCGGACGAGGGCGAGCGTCTCGTCGTGACGAAGTCGAAGAGCGACGACGTCCTCGAGATCCGGCTGCTCGAGGTGCTGAGCGACGTAGCGCACGACATGGGCGAGTCGGCTGCACTGCAGAAGGACGGCGTCGAGCGCGACCTGCAGGAGGCGCTCGCGGCCGAGCCCGACGCGCTCGGCGAGCCGCTCACCCTCGTGCGGCGCGAGTGGCAGACCGAGATCGGGCCCGTCGACCTGATGTGCCGCGACCCGGGCGGCGAGTGGGTCGCGGTCGAGGTGAAGCGGATCGGGACGATCGAGGCCGTCGAGCAGCTCACGCGCTACCTCGGCTTCATCCGCCGCGACCCGGCGAAGGCCGCCTGCCGCGGGATCCTCGTCGCCGAGCGGCTCAAGCCGCAGGCGGTCGCGCTTGCGGAGTCGCGGGAGATCCGCTGTGTGACCGTAGACCTCGCCGTCCTGCGCGGCGAGCGCGAGCCCGAGCTGACGCTCTTCGCGGCCTAGAGCTCCGAACGGAATGATCACGCCTGTGCCTCGTTTCGTTAGGAGCTCTTAGCCGATCGCCTCGACGGCGGCCGCGACGCCGGCCCGTATGCCGTTTGGATGCGCGTACGCCGCCGAGCCGAGCAGGAGCATGACGCCGTCGCGCGTCCCGGCCCGGTCGAGCTGCTCGCGGGCGTTCTCCGCGCCAACTCCGCCGCCGATCACGGCCGTCGCCGGACGTGCGGCGGCGATCTGCTCGCGCACCTCGTCGTCCGTATCGAAGGTGCGAGGCGAGAAGGAGCCGACCTGGACGTAGTCCGCTCCCAGCAGGCACGTCAGCTCGGCGAGGACGCGCGCGGAAACCGACACCACTCCGCCGCGGCGCAGGAACGCCGAGCCGACACGGTGGACGAAGATCGGCAGGCCGTACTCGCGGAGGCGCGCGATCGAGCCGAGCCCCGCGAGGAACGCGTTGATCATCAGCGCCCGCGCGCCGGCCTCGACGATCGCGGCGGCTTCGGCTCCGGTCACGTTCGCGGCGTAGAGGACATGCTCCGGGATCGCCGCGTCGATCGCCCGGACGCGCTCCGGCGACGACCGCTGCAGCTCGTCGTCCTTGACGAGCGTGGCGCCGCCCGCTGCGAGCTCCGCGGCGACCGCGGCGGCTTCCTCAAGCGTCAGCCCGAGCGCGGGCTTGACGATCGCTCCGACCGAGACGCCCGGCCGTGCCGGAAACGCCGGCCCTGGGAGTGTTTCCGGCCATTCCACCTCGACCAGCCGGCACGACTCGACGTCCCCGCGATCGGCCCACTCGCCGGCCACGCACACCGCGAGGATCTGCTCGGCGCTGGTCTCGCCGTCGAGCGCGGGGAAGTCGACCGTCACCCGCTCGCCGTCGACGTCGACCACACGCGCGCGGACGTGCCCCGGCCCATCCGGCAGGCTCACCGACTGGAGGGTCGCGAGCGTCTCGCCCCAGGCCGGCGGCCGGACTTCGAAAACTGCACGCATCGCCGTATCGTAGGACCCTCGAGTCGGCGAAGGAGGATCGGACATGGCCGTGAAGCTGCACCGCTGTAGCGCGCTGTGGGTGAAGTTCGGGGGCCACCCGTGCTGGAAGGTCCAGAAGGCGCTCGACGACTGCGGCGTCGACTACGAGCTCGTCCAGGAGGGCTCGGCCTTCAAGAGCTCGAGCCGAGGGCTGACGATCGAGAAGACGGGCCAGAAGAAGTTCCCGTGGATCGAGTTCGAGGACGGGAGCGTCTACCGCGAGGAGTCGAAGGACATGGCCGCGACGATCAAGGCCGGAAAGCTGGACGAAAAGCGGCAGCCCGCCTAGCTACACTGGTCCTCCGCGGGGCTATAGCTCAGTTGGGAGAGCGCCTGGATCGCACCCAGGAGGTCGCCGGTTCGAGTCCGGCTAGCTCCACCTTACGAGGTATTGCGCGAACCGCCGCCGGGATCCTGTAGGTGGGGATGATTCGGCGGCGGTCGTGTACCTGGATCTCTTTGACGAGCAGCCGGAGGAGTTCCTTGGTCTGCTCGGGGCTCTCGGTCGAAATGATCTCGTCGAGTTGGTTGGCGAGGCTGGCGAGGTTGGCCGTGTCGGGCGCTGTGTGCGCCTGTGTGGCGAGGGTGTGGGTGAGGTCGGCTTCCTGGTCGCGCAGGACCTCCAGCCGGGCACGGTGGCGGCGGAGGCGGTCTTGGCAGTCGGCGGCTGCGAGGCTGCCGTCTTCGAAGGCTTCGAAGTAGCGCTCGAGCTTCGCCTCCAGCCGGACGATCTCGGCGCGCGTGGAGGCGAGTTGCTCTTCGATCCGGGGCCGTTCGCTTTCGATGTGCTGGGCGGCGTCGGCGAGTGCTCTTTCGATGAGGCGGCCGTCGCGGTAGAGGTTGGCGAGCTGTGCGAGGACGGCGGCTTCGAGCCGGTCCTTCGGGAGCCGGTCGCCTTTGCACTTGCTCGGCCCGTACTTGTAGCGGGTGGAGCAGGCGTAGTAGGTGTAGCGGCCGTTTCTGCCGTGGGCTGAGGTGCCGACGTAGGCGCGGCCGCACTGGTGGCAGCGGACCAGGCCGGAGAGGAGGAAGTCGCTTGGGTTGCCGCGCCGGAGCGAGGCGTCCTGGCCGCGGCGGCGCAGGATCTCTTGCGCGGCCTCGAAGGTCTGCTCGTCGACGAGTGGTTCGTGCAGGCCGGGGTGGGTTTCGCCGTTCCAGCGCACGAGGCCGCGGTAGGCGGAGTTGGCGAGGATCAGCTGCAGCGCGTTCGGTGACCAGCCCTGCTTGCGCGGTGGCGGCGCGGCTTCGGCGTCGAGGGTGCGGGCGATGGCGGTGGTGCCGAGCTTGCCTTCGGCGTAGAGATGGAAGATGCGCCGCACGACTGGTGCCTTGACCGGGTCGGGGATGAGCAGCTTTGTGTCTTTGTCGCGGGCGTAGCCGTAGGGGGTGCGGCCGCTCATCCATTTGCCTTCGCGGACTCTGCGTTCGAGGCCGGCGGTGACGCGGTCGACGATGGTGGCGTGTTCGAACTCGGCAAACACGCCGAGCATCTGCAGCATCATCCGGCCCGCCGGGGAGCCCGTGTCGAACGGCTCGGTCGCCGACTTCAAGACGACGTCGAGCTGGTCGAGTTCCTCGCACAGCCCGGCCAGCTGGCGGACTTTTCGCGAGAGACGGTCGACGCGGTACACCAAGAGCAGGTCGATTCGTTTCTCGCGGGCAAGGTCGAGTGCTTGTTGCAGGCCGGGGCGGTCGAGGCTGGTGCCGGAGGCCTGGTCTTCTTGGGCGGCGACGATCCGCCAGTCCTCCATCGCCTCGCAGTAGCGCTCCAGCCGCTCCCGCTGCGTCTTCAGCGAGGTGGGCTGGTGGTCTTCGTCGGTTGAGATCCGCTGGTAGAGACAGACACGCATCACAGGCGACCCCCTCCGTTGTCGTGGTCGTCCATGAGGCCATCGATCCCGGCGAACGTCAAGTCGCTTGCGCTCCGCGCCGAGGATCGAGTG
>DATEHY010000098.1:0-4043 GCA_035279325.1 Gaiellaceae bacterium | reverse complement strand
GTGAAGTAGTCGGTCGGGTAGCCCATCGCCTGGTAGATGAGCCCCGAGTAGAAGTCGACGTTCGGGTAGAGCTTGCGCGAGACGAAGTAGTCGTCCTCGAGCGCGATCCGCTCGAGCTCGAGCGCGATCTCGAGCTTCGGGTTGAGGCCCGTCTGCGCGAAGACGTCGTCGGCGACGCGCTTGATCAGCTTCGCGCGCGGGTCGTAGCTCTTGTAGACGCGATGGCCGAAGCCCATCAGCCGCCCGTGGCCGGCCTTGACGCTCTCGATGAACTCGGGGACGCGCTCCACGGTCCCGATCTCGTCGAGCATCCGCAGCACCGCCTCGTTCGCACCGCCGTGCAGCGGCCCGTAGAGCGCCGCGATCCCCGCGGACACGGCTGAGAACGGATCGACCTGCGTCGAGCCGACCGCCCGGACGGCGTTCGCCGAGGCGTTCTGCTCGTGGTCGGCGTGGAGGACGAGCAGGATTTCCAGTGCCCGCTGGAGCACGGGATTCGGCTCGTGGACGCCGCCGATCTCGAACGTCATGTTGACGAAGTTGCCGATGTAGCCGAGATCGTTGCGCGGGAAGACGTAGGGCAGCCCGCGGCTGTGGCGGAAGACCCAGGCGGCGATGGTCGGGAACTTCGCGATCAGCCGCAGCCGCTGCAGGCGCCGGCTCTCGACGTCGCCGATCTCCTTCGCGTCTGGGTAGAAGGTCGAGAGCGCCGCGACCGCGCCGAGCAGCATTCCCATCGGGTGCGCGTCGTGGCGGAAGCCGTCGAGGAACTGCGTCACGTTCGTGTGCACGTAGGTGTGGACGCGAACCTCCTCCTCCCACGCCTCGAGCTCGGCCTGCGTCGGCAGCTCGCCTTCGAAGAGGAGCCACGCCGTCTCGAGGAAGCTCGCTTGCTCGGCGAGCTGCTCGATCGGGTAGCCGCGGTAGCGGAGGATGCCGGCGTCGCCGTCGATGTACGTGATGCGGCTGCGCGTCGAGGCGGTGTTGAGGAAGGCCGGGTCGTACGACATCAAGCCGAGCCGGCGCAGGTCCGTGGCGTGGATCGTGCCGTCCGTGATCGCGACCTCCACCTCGTCTCCGGTGCGGTTGTCCCGGATGGTGAGCGTCTCGTCGGCCATGCCTGGACCTTAGCTCCGCACCCCGGTTTGCAGTTCGGCAAGTGCGGAACCCCCTCCCGAGGAAATACGACTCGCAAAGGAGAAGGCACATGGGGTTTCATTCGCTCAAAGACGTCCTCCAGGAGCAGCTCGAGGATCTGCACAGCGCCGAGACTCAGCTGATCGACGCCCTGCCGAAGATGGCGCAGGTCGCGCACCACGACGAGCTTCGGCAAGCCTTCGAGCATCACCTCGAGGAGACGCGCGATCACCTGAAGCGGGTCGAGGAGGCAATGGGAGAGCTCGGAATCTCCAAGTCGTCCGAGGTGTGCAAGGCCATGCAGGGCCTCATCGCCGAGGGCGAGGAGCTGATCCAGAAGGGCGGCGACCCGGTCGCGATGGACGCCGCGCTGATCGGTGCCGCGCAGCGGGTCGAGCACTACGAGATCGCGGCCTACGGCACGGCGCGGCAGCTCGCCGACGACTGCGGCTTCGACGGGATCAGGGACCTGATGGACCAGACGCTCGACGAGGAGTCCCAGGCCGACAAGCTCCTGACGAAGATCGCGACCGGCGGCATGTTCAAGGCGGGGGTCAACCAGCAGGCGACCGCCTAGTGAAGGCAGTCACCTGGCAAGGGAAGCGCGATGTCCGGGTCGAGGAGGTTCCCGACCCGGGCATCCGCAAGCCCGACGACGTGGTCGTTCGGATCACGTCGTCGGGCGTCTGCGGGTCGGATCTCCACCTCTACGAGGTGATGACGCCCTACCTGAACGCAGGCGACGTGCTCGGCCACGAGCCGATGGGCATCGTCGAGGAGACCGGGCCGGAGGTCACAGCCGTCTCGGAGGGCGACCGCGTCGTCGTGCCCTTCAACATCTGTTGCGGCACCTGCTGGATGTGCTCGCAGGGGCTGCACTCCCAATGCGAGACGACGCAACAGCGCGAGCACGGCACCGGGGCCGCGCTGTTCGGGTACACCGAGCTCTACGGCGACGTCCCCGGCGGCCAGGCCGAGTACCTGCGCGTGCCGTTCGGCAACACGCTCCCGATCAAGGTTCCCGAGGGGCCGCCCGACGACCGGTTCCTCTTCCTCTCCGACGTGCTGCCCACCGCCTGGCAGGGCGTGGAGTACGCAGACGTGCCGGACGGCGGCTCGCTGCTCGTGCTCGGCCTCGGGCCCATCGGCGAGATGGCGACCCGGATCGCGCAGCATCGCGGCCATCGCGTGCTCGCCGTCGATCTCGTGCCGGACCGTCTCGGGCGCGCGCGGTCGCACGGCGTCGAGGTCTACGACCTGCTCGAGCACGAGGACGACCTCGTCGACGTCGTCCGCGAAGCGACCGACGGACGCGGCCCCGACTCCGTGCTCGACGCGGTCGGCATGGAGGCGCACGGCGCGCCGGTGGCGAAGGCGATGCAGCAGGCGACCGGCCTTCTGCCCGCCCCGGTGCAGCGGAAGCTCATGGAGACGGCGGGCATCGACCGGCTCAACGCGCTCCACCTCGCCATCGAGCTCGTCCGCCGCGGCGGCACGATCTCGATCTCGGGCGTCTACGGCGGGATGGCCGATCCACTGCCGCTGCGCGTCCTCTTCGACAAGCAGGTGCAGATCCGGATGGGCCAGGCGAACGTGCTGCGCTGGGTGCCGGAGATCATGCCGCTGCTGCTCGACGGCGACCCGCTCGGCACCGACTCGTTCGCGAGCCACCACCTCCCGCTCTCCGACGCGCCCGGAGCGTACGAGAGGTTCCAGAAGAAGCAGGACGGCTCGTTCAAGGTCGTGCTGCAGCCGTGAGGAGGTAGGCCGTGCCGAAGATGGCGAAGGGAGAGAAGGTCAGACGGTCCGAGCTGCCGGAAACGCTGAAGCGCTCGGGGGCGAAGGCGCAGCGAACGTTCGCGAAGACCCACGACGCAGCCGTCGAGCGGTACGGCGAAGGGGAGCGCGCGCACCGCACCGCGATGGCCTCGCTCAAGCACACTCACGAGAAGCGCGGCGACCGCTGGGTTCCGAAGGACAGGCCCGGTCCGAGCGATCCGCGCTCGCGGAAGTCCACGGCGCAGAAGCGGCGCGGCGAAGGTGAGACGTACGGCGGCGTCGACGCCGAGCAGAGCACGAAGCACGAGCTCTACGAGCGCGCCCGGCGCCTCGGCATCGCAGGCCGCTCCAAGATGTCGAAGCGCGAGCTCGCCCGCGCGATCGGACGGAAGCAGTAGCGATGCGCGTCGTCGTCACGGGAGCGAGCGGCAACGTCGGGACGAGCCTTCTCCGCGCGCTCGCGGCCGACGACGAGATCGACGAGATCGTCGGGCTCGTCCGCCGGCGGCCTACGCAGCCCTTCCCCAAGACGGAATGGCGGAGCGCGGACGTCGAGCGCGACGACCTCGTGCCGCTGTTTCGTGGAGCCGACTGCGTCGTCCACCTCGCCTGGGCGATCCAGCCGTCGCACGACCTCGCTGCGCTCCGGCGCACGAACGTCGACGGCAGCGAGCGCGTGTTCCGTGCGGTCGCGGACGCCGGCGTTCCGGGGCTCGTCTACGCGTCGTCGGTGGGCGCCTACTCGCCCGGCCCGAAGGATCGCGCCGTGGACGAGAGCTGGCCGACCGAGGGAACGCCGACGAGCTTCTACGCCCGCCACAAGGCGGAGGTCGAGACGTTGCTCGACCGGTTCCAGCTCGAACGGGTCGAGACCCGCGTCGTCCGCCTGCGGCCGGGGCTGATCTTCAAGCGCAGCTCGGCCGAGGAGCAGCGCCGCTACTTCCTCGGCCCGTTGTTCCCGCGCGTGCTGGCCCGGCGCGGGGCGCTCGCGGTCGTTCCCGACATCCCGGGGCTGCGCTTCCAGGCCGTCCATACGCGCGACGTCGCCGAGGCGTACCGGCTCGCCGTCGTCGGCGACGCGCACGGTGCGTTCAACGCCGCCGCCGAGCCCGTGCTCGACGCGCCGA
>DATEHY010000097.1:0-3920 GCA_035279325.1 Gaiellaceae bacterium | reverse complement strand
GAGCCGGTCGAGCGCGCGGCCGGCGAACCGGATCCGGCCCGCGCGCCGCACGGTGCCCGAGATTGCGCGGAGCGTCGTCGTCTTGCCGGCGCCGTTCGGTCCGAGCACGGCGACGACCGACCCCTCCTCGACCGCCAGCGAGATCCCGTGCAGCGCGTGGACGGGGCCGTACCGCGCCTCGACGTCGTCGAGCTCGAGCAGTGCCGTCACGCCGCGAGCTCTCCGCCGAGATAGGCCTGGATCACAGCCGGGTCGCGCTGCACGCCGGCGGGCGGGCCGGAGGCGATCGTCCGTCCGAAGTCGAGCACGTGCACGTGCTCGCAGACCTCCATCACGAGCCGCATGTGGTGCTCGACGAGGAGGATCGTGAGCTCGCGCTCGTCGCGCAGCCGCCGGATCAAGCCGACGAGCTCGTCGACCTCCGCGTGGTTGAGCCCGCCCGCGGGCTCGTCGAGCAGCAGCAGGCGCGGCCGGCTCGCGAGCGCGCGTGCGAGCTCGACGCGCTTGAGCGTCCCGTACGGGAGCCCGGACGCGAGCCGCCCCGCGTGCTTGGCGATCCCGACCTCGGCCAGCGTCTCGAGTGCCCGGCGGCGCTGCTCGCGCTCTCGTTGCAGGCGGGTGGACACGTGCGCTCCGACGAGGACGTTCTCGAGCACGGTGAGGTTCGGGAACAGCTCAAGGTTCTGGAACGTGCGCGCGATCCCGCGCCGGATCACGCGGCTCGGCCGGACGCGACGCAGCGAGCGCCCGTCGAAGACGACGTCGCCGGACTCGAGCCGGTAGAGGCGTGTGATCGCGTTGAACGCCGTCGTCTTGCCGGCGCCGTTCGGCCCGATCAGACCGACGATCGAGCCGTTTGCGACCTCGAGCGAGACGTCGTCGAGCGCGACGATCCCGCCGAACCGGAGACGGGCGTGCTCGAGCGCGAGTAGGGGCACCGTCACTCCGCCGCCTGGAGCGAGCGGCCGCCCGCCGACTGCATCCCGGCGAGCATCCCCGGGGGCGAGACCCCGTCCGGGAACCGCGCAAGCAGCTCGCCGAGCAGCGCGTCCGGCTCCCAGCCCTCGGGGGCGTCGAGGAGCTCGTCGGCGCTCCAGCCGCGCAGCACGTTGACCGCGCCGCCCCAGACGTGGATCACCTGGCCCGTGATCGCCTGCGCCTCGTCGGCGCAAACGGCGACGACGACGGCCGAGACGTTCGCCGGGTCGAGCGGGTCGAAGCCGTCGGGCGGCGCGTCCATCTGGAACGTCTCCTCCGTCATCCGGGTGCGCGCGTTCGGCGCGAGGCAGTTGACCGTGACGCCGTAGCGCCGCAGCTCCTGCGCGACGATGATCGTGAAGCCCGCGATGCCGGCCTTCGCGGCGCCGTAGTTCGCCTGGCCGACGTTGCCGAAGACGCCCGACGGGCTCGCCGTGTTGACGACGCGGCCGCGCACCTCCTCGCCCGCCTTCGACCGCTCGCGCCAGTGCGCCGCCGCGTGGCGCGTGGGAGCGAAGTGGCCCTTGAGGTGGACGGCGATCACGGCGTCCCACTCGTCCTCGGTCATGTTGACGAGCATCCGGTCGCGGAGGATCCCCGCGTTGTTGACGAGGATGTCGAGCCGGCCGAACTCGTCGATCGCCTGCTGCACGAGCCGCTCGGCGCCGGCGAAGTCGGCGACGTTCTCGCTGTTCGTCGAGGCCTCGCCGCCCGCGGCGCGGATCTCGGCGACGACCTGCTCGGCCGGGCCGGAATCCGATCCCTCGCCGGCGAGCCCGGCACCGAGGTCGTTGACGACGACCTTCGCCCCGGCCTGCGCGAGCGCGAGCGCGTGCGAGCGGCCGATCCCGCGCCCCGCGCCCGTGACGATCGCGACCTTCCCGCTCAGATCGGGCATCGTCGGGAGCTTAGTGGTCCTCATAGCCGTCGAGGTAGCGCGGGCTCGCGATCCGCAGCCGCTCCTCGACGTCGGCCTTCACCCGGGCGAGCGTTCCGGCGGGGACGTCGCCGGCGCGGATGGCCGCGGCGAGCTGCCGCTGTTCGGCGTCGTCCTCCGGCGGCAGCTTCGTCAGCTCTCGCCGCACGATGCCCAGCGCGTTCAGCGCCACGAGCGTGCGGAAGCGGAGCCTGGGGTCGTCGAGCGTGGGAAGGATCTCGCCCCCCAGGAACTCCTCGATCGCCTCGGCGAGCTCCTCCGCTGACGGGCGCTCGCTCACGCGATGCCCTTTTGCTCCAGGAGACTGCAGATCTCGTGCTCGACCTCGGCGCCGAGCCGGCCGAGGATCGCGAGCTCGACGCTTCGCTCCTGGCCGGTGAGGTGACGCTGCGCCTGCGTCAGGCAGCCGATCGCCCACGCGGCGTTGCCGGCGAGCTCCCAGTAGTCGAGCTCCTCGGGCCGGACGTCGAAGCCGGTCAGCTCGTTGTAACGCTCGAGGTACGGCCCGGCGTCGCCGATCCCGCCGAGGCGCTTCTCGGGCACGCCGAAGCGCCACGCGCGGACGAGCGCGAAGGCGAGATCGCGAGCGGGCTCGTCGAGATGGGCGAACTCCCAGTCGAGCACGCCGACGAGCCCGGTCTCGTCGACGACGAGGTTGCCGATCCGGAAGTCGCCGTGCACGACGACCGGCGGTCGCGGCGGCGGCCGGTTCCCGCGCAGCCACCAGACCCCGAGCTCGATCGCCGGATGCGGCTCGCCGACCTCGTCGAGCTCGTCCACGAGCCGGTCGATCGAGGCCTCGGTGAGGAACGGGAGTCGCGCGGGCTCGAGCCCGTGGATCTTCGCGAGCTCCCCGGCCATCTCCAGGGGCAGCCGCTCGGGCACGGCGGCCATGCGCACGATTCGGCGGCCGATCGTCTCGCCGTCGAGGCGCTCCATCACGAACGCCTCGCGCCCGTCGAGATCCTCGATGTACTCGACAGGGCTCGGCACCTTGACCCCGGCCTCGTGCGCCGCCCGCAAGACCTCGAACTCGTCCCGCAAGGAGAGCGTGTGCCGGTGGATCACGCCGCCGCCGGCGCGGCGGACGAGCAGGCGCTCGCCCTCCGCGTCCACGGCCCACGCCTCCTTCGACGCGCCGCCGGGAAGCAGCACGGGCTCGGAGATCGGCCCCAGCACGGCCTCGAGCGCCTCGCGCACGTCTGCGATCATCGCCGCTATGGGCGACCGGCGCGAGCGCGTACGCGCGTTCATGGAGGAGCACGTCTATCCGAACGAGCCGGCACTGACGCGCGAGGACGCCGCCGCCGACGCGCTCGCGCGCGACCTGCAGCAGCAAGCGAAGGACGCGGGGCTCTGGGCGCCGCACCTGCCGCCGGAGGCCGGCGGGACGGGCACGGGCTTCCTCGAGTACGCGCACCTCAACGAGGAGATCGGCCGCAGCTTCGTCGCGCAGCTGATCTTCGGCTGCCAGGCGCCCGACGCGGGGAACGCCGAGATCCTCCATCTCTACGGCACCGCCGAGCAGAAGGCGCGATTCCTCCGCCCGCTCGTCGCGGGAGACGTGCGCTCGTTCTTCGGCATGACCGAGCCGGAGGTGGCCGGCTCGGACCCGACGCTGTTGCGCGGCCGCGCGGTACGAGATGGCGACGAGTGGGTGATCGACGCGCACAAGTGGTTCTCGTCGGGCGCAGACGGGGCCGCGTTCGGGATCGTGATGGTCGTGACGGAGCCCGAGGCCGAGCCGCATCGGCGCGCCTCGATGATCCTCGTCCCGACCGACACGCCCGGCTACGAGCTCGTGCGCCGCATCCCGGTCATGGGCCACGAGGGCCGCGGCTGGGGGACGCACTGCGAGACGAGGTTCACCGGCGTCCGCGTGCCGCTCGCGAACACGCTCGGCGAGCCGGGCGACGGCTTCCGGATCGCGCAGAAGCGCCTCGGGCCCGGCCGGATCCATCACGTGATGCGCTGGCTAGGCCAGATGGAGCGCGCCTTCGAGCTG
>DATEHY010000096.1:0-2140 GCA_035279325.1 Gaiellaceae bacterium | reverse complement strand
AGGCCGCTAAGCCGCGGGCAAATCGACGACGAACGTCGCGCCCTCGCCCGGCTGCGACCGGACCGTGAGGCTGCCGCCCATCCGCGCGACGAGCTCGCGCGAGATGAAGAGGCCGAGCCCGCTGCCGCCGACGCCGCGCGTGAGGGCCGGGTCGAGCCGGTAGAACTTCTCGAAGATCCGTTCCTGCTCTCCGGCCGGGATCCCGAGACCCGAGTCCCGGACCGTCAGGCGCACGCGGCCGTGACCTCCGGCGAGCTCGAGCACCACATCGCCACCGTCGGGCGAGTACTTGATCGCGTTGTCGAGCAGGTTGACGAGCACCTGCCGGAGCTTGTCCTCGTCGGCGATCGCGACCGTGGGGGAGCCGTTCTGCTCGAGCCGCAGGTCGATCCGCTCCGGCGAGCGGAGCCGAGCCGAGTCGAGCACGCTCTCGGCGAGCGGCGTCAGGTCGGTCGCCGAGGCCGCCACGTCGACGCGGCCTTCCTCGAGCTGTCCCGCGAGGAGGATCTGGGAGACGATCGCCGTCAGCCGTTCCGTCTCGCTGACGATGATCTCGAGGAAGCGGTCGCGCTGCTCGTCCGGGATCTCGATGTCCGTGCGTCGGAGCGTGCGAGCGGCGCCGTACACCGCGGCGAGCGGCGTGCGGAGCTCGTGCGACGCCGTCGCGACGAAGTCGCTCCGCGCCCGCTCGAACGCCTGCTCGTCGCTCACGTCCCGCAGCGCGTAGACGACTCCCTCGTCGAACGCGACGCCGGTTACGGCGACCCAGCGGTCGCCGGCCGCCGTCTCGACCGGGACGGTCACCGGGCGGGCACGCTCAGGGGTCGCCGCATCGGCGAGCTCCGCGAGCCGGATCAGCTCCTCCCAGGCGGGAAAGACCTCGGCGGGCTGCCGCCCGAGCGCCTCCACCTCGCGCACGCCGGTGATGGCCGCCGCTGCCGCGTTCCAGAAGCGCACGCGTCCGTCCTCGTCGAGGAGGACGACCCCATCGCCCACGTAGGCCAGCGCGAGCGCCGCCTCGGCGCGACGCTCGGCCTCCCGGTAGAGCCGGGCGTTCTCGACCGCCACCGCCGCGCGCGCGCTGAGCTGCTGGGCCAGGTCGAAGTCCTCGTCGTCGAACGCGCGCTGCTCCCCGACCAGGGTGAGGGCGCCCAGCGGCCGTCCGCCCGCCTGCAACGGCAGCGTGATCGCGCTGCGGATCGAGACGTGCTCGAGCGCCTCCGCCGCGACCGGGTCCCGCTCCACGGCCTCATCGAGCAGCTCTTGCGGAACCTCGCGCAGGAACAACGGCTCGCCCGTGCGGATGACCCGCGCCGTCAGATCGAACTCGTCGTCGATCTGCACGCGCCGCGTACGCGTGCGCATGTCCTCGGCCCAGCGCTTCCGCTCGGGATCCTGATGCGCGACGACGAGCTGCTCGATCTCGCCCGTCTCCTCGACGAGCACGTTGATCGCGCACCAGTCGGCGAGCTGCGGCACGGCGAGCGACGTGAGGCGTTCGAGCGTCGTCTCGAGCTCGAGCGAGGACGTGAGCAGGGCCATGGCCTCGTCGAGGAACGAGAGCCGCTCGCGCAGGGTCCGCTCGGCCACGGAGAGACGCGCCCGCTCGAGCGCGACCGCCGCCTGCCGACCGAGCGCGATCTTGAGTGCCCGGCGCTCCGGCGGAAACTCCTGGTCGGTCTGGAACGAGAAGACGATCCCGCCGATCGGGCCGCGCTCGCCCACGAGCGGGACACAGGCGAGCCCGTGCCCGGGCTGCGAGCGGCCGACCAGATCCGGGTAGCGCTCGTCCCGCTCGGCCTCCGAGCGGAGAAACACGCCTTGGCCCGTCCGGACGGCCTCCGAGAGCGGATAGTCGCCGCTCACGGGAAAGCGCCGGAACGGCTGGATGAACCGCAGGTCGTAGCCGCGCGAGGCGATCACCTCCAGCCACTCTCCGTCGGCGCTCAGGGCGGCGATGAGCCCGCCGCGCGCCTCGGCGGCCCGGACTCCCTCCGTCAGGACGGCGTCGAGCACCTCCTGCGGCGTGTTCGCCGTCGCGAGCGCGTCGGCCACGTGCTGCAGCCGTGTCGCCGAGTCGAGCGCGCTCTTGCTCTCGCGCACCGCGCGCTCCGCCCGCGCGCGCGCCTCGCGCTCGCGG
>DATEHY010000095.1:0-3502 GCA_035279325.1 Gaiellaceae bacterium | reverse complement strand
GAGGCGGTGCCGCCGGAACCGGCCGGGAACACGAAGGTCCAGCTGCTGCGCACGGTCCCGGACAAGACCTACGACTTCGCCCCGCGCGGCGACTTCACGATCCTCGACGCGTACCTGCGCGCGCTGCGTTCGGCGAAGCGGCTGGTGTACCTGGAGAACCAGTTCCTCTGGTCGCCCGAGATCGCCGAGGTGCTCATCGGCAAGCTGCAGGACCCGCCCGACCCGCGCTTCCGCGTCGTGCTCGTGCTGCCGCGCAAGCCGACCAACGGCGCGGACACCACGCGCGGCCAGCTCGGCCGGATGCTCGCCGCCGACGAGGTCGACCCGACCGGCGAGAAGCTGCTGCTGGCCACGACGATCAACGCGCACAGCCACGACCACGCGGCCGAGGACACCGCACTGGTCTACGTACACGCCAAGGTCGGCATCGTCGACGACGAGTGGATGACGATCGGCTCGGCGAACCTCAACGAGCACTCCCTGTTCAACGACACCGAGGCGAATGTCGTCGTCCGCGACCCGGGGCTCGCGCGCGAGGTTCGGCTGAGGCTCTGGGCGGAGCACCTCGAACGGCCGCGCCACGAGATCGACGGCGACCCGGCCCGCGTCTTCGACGAGCTCTGGAAGCCGCTGGCCCACGAGCGGCTCGAGCGGCGGAAGCGCGACGGCTGGGCCGACGGGAAGTTGACGATGCTGCCGCACGTCTCCCGCCGCAGCGAGGCGCTCTGGGGTCCGCTGAACGGGCTCCTCGTCGACGCCTAGGCGCCGGGCTGGCACGGCGATCCGCCGAGCCGCGTCTCGATCGCCGGCTCCTCGGCCTCGAGAGCGTCGAAGCAGTCCCGGCAGAGCCCCACGGCGCTCTTCGCCTTGC
The DNA here is from genome assembly GCA_035279325.1 of Gaiellaceae bacterium. Classification (GTDB taxonomy): domain Bacteria; phylum Actinomycetota; class Thermoleophilia; order Gaiellales; family Gaiellaceae; genus Palsa-739. Next base: position 2,631 of record DATEHY010000095.1, on the reverse strand, counting down.
GGATGAGCAGGGCACGGTCGTCGACCGGCAGGAAGCCGACCGAGAGGAGGAACCGGTTCAGGAGCAGCTCGAGCTTCATCGGGCCGTGCTCGTGGGAGGTCTTCAGGGTCTCGTCGATCCGGTGCATCCGCACGATCATCCGCTGCGACCGCCGGATCAGCCGGAGCTGCTTCGCCGAGAGGGTGCACTTCGGAGGCCCGGCGGCCGACGCCCGCGTCCTCGTCGAGGCGTGCGAACCGCCGCCGCAGCCAGCCCCAGCGACCGTGAGGACGGCGACGAGCAGCGCGACGACGACCGCTCTCAGCGTCAGATCTGCCAGGCCCCCTCGCGGATCAGCGGGATGCGCCGTCCGCGTGCGTCGAAGCCCGTCGCCTCGAGATCCGGGCTGCCGATCATGACGTCGAGGTGGATCGTCGAGCGGTTGACGCCGCGCGCGGGCGTCTCCGAGCGCGTGCCGCCGAAGCCGCTGCCGAACGCGATGTGGGCGGCCGCGTTCTCGTCGAGCAGGGTGTTGTAGTAGATGCGTCCGGTCTGGCCGATGCGCGACGAGGCGTCGACGAGCGCGACCTCGCCTAGGCGCCGTCCCATCCGGTCCGCGTCGATGTAGGCGGCGATGAAGTCGCGGTCGGCGTCCGAGTCGGCGTCGAGCCGGGTGAGGCGTCCTCGCGAGAACTCGCCGCGGAGCCCGTGGATCAGCTTGCCGCGGAACGAGAGTGGGAACGTGCACCTGAATGTCCCGGTCGTCTGGCGCGGATCCGGGCTCGTGAAGACCTCTTCGGTCGGCATGTTCGGCGCGAGCATCCGCCCGTCGACGAGCTTCTCCGGGCCGCCGAGCCAGAGCGTGCGAGGAGCGAAGCCGACGTCGAGCTCGGTGCCGGGCCCGCGCAGCTCGAGCCTGGCGAGGCCGAGCTTCGAAAGCCGTGCCGAGCGCCGGCGCAAGGTGCGGAGATGCTCGAGCCAGCCGCTCGTCCCCTTGCCGTCGCCCTCGCCGAGGCGGCAGAACCGGAGCAGGTCGCTCGCCAGGCGACGCTTCGCATTGAGCGGCTTCAGATTCGGGTAGACCTGCCCCGCCCAGTGGTCGGTCGGCCAGCCGGCGATCGTCCAGCGCGCCCGCATGTTGAGCTGCGCCCGGCGCAGGCCGGCCGTCTGCTTCGCCCGACGCGCGTGGTCGGTGACGATCCGCTCCTGCGGGATGCCGTCGAGATAGCCGGGCTCTCCCTCGCCGGTGATGGCAGCGAGGGCTCCGTCCGGGCCCGAAACCTCACGGAACAGGCGCCGGGTCCACGGAGCAACAGCGCCGAGCGCGTCGTCCGAGGCGTGCAGGAGTCGCGCCCGCGCGACGAGCGGATCGCCCACGACGACGTCGACGAACTGCGCCCCCGCGCGGTACGCCGACTCGGCCACGGCGACCATCAGCTCCCGGTGCCCGTGCTGGCCCTGGACGAGCAGGGTGTCGCCCTTGCCGAGGCCGAGCGAGGCCCGCACGATCGCGTCGGCGTAGCGCTCGAGCGCCTCGGGTGGAAGTAGAGACTCGCTCGCCATCCGCGATCAGGGAGCCGCTGCGAGGGCCTCCGCGACCGTGTCGTGGACGAGGAAGTGCCGGTCGAGGCCCGACACCTCCAGCGCGCGCCGCGTCTCGAGGCCGGGAGCGGCGAGACGAAACCCGCCGCGATCGGCCAGCTTCGAGCGTGCCTCGATCAGCACGCCGAGGGCGGTCGAGTCGATGAACCGGACAGCTTCGAGGTCGACGACGAGCTTTTGCGGCTCGGTCGCGCACGCCTCGAGCAGCGCGCTGCGAACCTCCTCCGCGTTGTAGAGGTCGAGCTCCCCGGCGAGCGAGACGACGACCGCACCGTCGCGCCGGTCGACCCCCGCCACCGCCGATTCGCGGCCTCCGGCTGCTCCGGTGTCCGGTGCTCCGGCGTCCCTCAAGCTCTCCACCTCCCTGGGCTGTCCGCGGCGCCCCTCGGTCCGCGCAGCCATTCAAGCAAGAATGATCGGGTGGAGCCCACCCAGATCGCAGCGCGCGCCGCCGGCGAGAACTTCCCGGTCGGATCGGTGCTCTTCCCACGTCGGCTGCGGCCACACATCCGCGCGCTCTACTGCTACGCGCGGCTCGTGGACGAGCTCGGCGACGCCTACGAGGGCGACCGGCTCGCCGCCCTCGACGAGCTCGAGCGGGAGGTCGACGCGGCCTTCGCCGGCGAGGCGACCTGGCCCGTGCTGAGGAACGTGGAGCCGACGATTCGCGCGTTCGACCTGCCGCGCGCGCCGTTCCTGCGGCTGATCGAGGCGAATCGGATGGACCAGCGGGTGAGCGAGTACGAGACCTGGACGGACGTGAAGCACTACTGCGTCCACTCCGCCGACCCCTGCGGCCGGCTCGTGCTCGGCGTCCTCCGCCTGCTCGACGAGCCGGAGCTCGTCGCCGCGAGCGACTCGGTCTGCACCGGGCTCCAGCTCGTCAACTTCCTCCAGGACGTGCCCCGCGACCTCGAGCTCGGCCGCATCTACCTGCCCGCCGACGACCGGCACACGTTCGGCGACCCGCCGCTCGACCGGCCGACCGACGAGCTGCGCGCGCTGCTGCGATTCGAGGCGGCACGCGCGGCGGAGCTCCTCGCCGCGGGA
>DATEHY010000094.1:0-12103 GCA_035279325.1 Gaiellaceae bacterium | reverse complement strand
TCACCCGGCGCCCGAAGCCGTCCCGCGCCCGCCTCGCGCGGGAGGCCGCGCTCGTGCTCGTTCGATAGCGTCGCCGCCGCGATGACCGTGCAGGAGGCGTACGCCGAGGTCGGCCGCATCACGCGGCGCGAGGCGAAGAACTTCGCGTACGGGATCATGCTGCTGCCGCGGGAGAAACGGCAGGCGATCGCGGCCGTCTACGCCTACGCGCGGATGGTCGACGACCTCGCCGACGGGGAGCTGCCTCTCGCCGAGAAGCGGGCTCGGCTGACAGAGCTACGCGCCGCGCTCGACGGCGACTGCGCCGATCCGGTCTTCGTGGCTCTGCGCGACGCGCGCGAGCGCTTCGGCATCCCGCGCGAGCCGCTGGCGGCGCTGATCGACGGCGGGCTCCAGGACACCGAGCAGTTCACGTACGCCGACTTCGACGAGCTGCGCGGCTACTGCGAGAAGGTCGCGGGCGCGGTCGGGCTCGCGTGCGTGCCCGTCTACGGTTCGGACGACACCGAGCGGGCGATGGCTCTCGGGATCGCGCTCCAGCTGATCAACATCATCCGCGACGTCGACGAGGACCGGCGGCTCGGCCGCGTCTACCTGCCGCAGGACGAGCTGAGCGCGTTCGGGGTGGACGAGCTGGCCCCGTCCCCGCATTTTCGGGAGCTGATGGCCTACGAGGCCGCACGCGCGCGGACGTACCTCGCCGAAGGGCTGCGCCTGCTCGAGTCACTCGACCGCCGCAGTGCGCTCTGCGTCGGCACCTTCGCCGGGTTGTACCGCGAGACGCTCGACCGGATCGAGGCGCACGGCTTCGACGTCTTCGGCGAGAAGACACGTCTGTCGACCGCGCGCAAGCTCGCAGTCGTCGCGAAGGGCCTCCTGCCGTGAGGGTGGCGGTCGTCGGCGGCGGTCTCGCGGGGCTCGCCGCCGCGCTGGATCTCGTCGACGCCGGACAGGATGTGACGTTGCTCGAGGCGAGACCCACGCTCGGCGGCGCGATCCAGACGCTGCCCGAGCGCGAGGGCGATCCCGGGTCGCCGCCCGACAACGGGCAGCACATCGCCCTCGGCTGCTTCACCGAGTACCTGCGCTTCCTCGATCGGATAGGCGAGCGCGGCTCCTACCTCCGCACGCGGCTCGGGCTGCCGGTGGTGGACGAGGAGGGACGGTTCGCGACGATCGCGCCGAGTCTTCCGGCGCTGATGCGGTACTCGCACCTGTCGCTGCAGGCCCGGGCTCGGCTGCCGGTCACCATGCTGCGGCTGCGTTCCGGGCGGGCGCAGCCGGCCGAGACGTTCGGTCGGCTGCTCAGGCGCCTCGGAGAGACGACGGAATCGATCGACCGGTTCTGGGACGTCTTCGTCAGGCCTGCGCTCAATCTCCCGGCGGACGAGGTCGACGCCGCGGCCGGCCTCTTCACCGTGCGCACCGCGCTGCTCGGCCCACGCGCGAACAGCGATCTGATCCTGCCGACCAAGCCGCTCGGCTGGATGCACGGAGACGCGGTCGGGCGCGTGCTCGGCCACCGCGTCCGGCTCGAACGGCGCGTCGAGACGCTCGACGAGCTCGACGCCGACGCGATCGTCCTCGCCGTCCCGCCTCGCGAGTGCGCGCGGCTGCTCGGAGAGCCCGACCCGGGGCTAGAGGACTCGCCGATCGTCAGCGTCCATCTCCAGTTCGACCGGCCCATCCTCGACGTGCCCCTCGCGGCCCTGCTCGGCACGGACGCGCACTGGGTCTTCGACCGCGGCCGCCTGCTCGGCCATTCGCCGGGCGCGTTTGGCCAGTACCTGACCGTCGTCTCGAGCGGCGTGCCGGAGCTGCTCGAGGTGCGCGGCCGCGGGCTCGTGGAGCGGATCGCGGGCCAGCTCACGGAACGGCTCGGCGAAGCGGAGCTCCTCTGGTCGCGCGTGAGCCGCGAGCCGTACGCCACGATCGCGCTCCGGCCGGGCGTCGAGCGGCTCGGCGTCGAGACCGCCCAGCCCAACGTCGCGCGGGCGGGCACGTGGACGGACACTGGCTGGCCGGCGACGATGGAGAGCGCGATCCGGAGCGGCCGGCGGGCGGCTCAGCACATCCTGAGCGGCGCGCATGCGACAGTCTCGACTTGAAGACCGGTACCACGTACCTGCACGAAAGTGTGCCGCCGCGGATGAAAGTTCCTTGGAAGCCGCTCAATCAAGCCGCCAAAAGCCGTTACGGAGTCGTGACGGTACGTGGTACCGGTCTCCGAGCATGGGTGTGACGAGCGAGTTGACGCGGCTCGACGCCGCGATCGAGCGCGGCACGCGCCGCCTGCTCGAGCTGCAACGGCCCGACGGCGTCTGGGTGGGCGAGCTCGAGTCCAACGTGACGATGACGGCGCAGCACCTCTTCTGGCACCACTACCTCGACCTGCGCACGCCGGAGCTCGACCGGCGGATCGCGAACGAGCTCATGGCGAGGATGCGCGACGACGGGACGTGGTCGATCTGGTTCGAGGGCCCGCCGGATCTCTCGACCTCGATCGAGGCGTATGTCGCGTGCCGGCTCGCCGGTGTCGACCCGGGCGCCAAGGCGCTCGCGTACATCCAGCGCGAGGGCGGGATCCCGAAGAGCCGCCTCTTCACGAAGTGCTTCATGGCGCTGCTCGGCCAGTGGCCGTGGCAGCGGATGGTGCCGATCCCGCCCGAGCTCGTCCTGCTGCCGCCGTCCTCGCCCTTCTCGATCTACAACTTCTCGTGCTGGGCGCGGCAGACGTTCGTCGCGCTCGCGGTCGCACAGTCGCTGCGTCCGGTGCGCCCGTCCGACGTCGACCTGCGGGCGATCGGCGCGCGCCCCGGGAAGACGCGCCCGGCCGGGCGGCCGAACGCTGTTCGCCGCCGCGCGCAGGTCGTCGCCGAGCGCTGGATCCGCGAGCGGCAGGAGGCGGACGGCTCGTGGGGCGGGATCCAGCCGCCGTGGGTCTGGGGGATCATCGCGTTGAGCGCACTCGGCCACGGGCTCGACGACCCGACGCTCGGCCAGGCGGTCGAGGGCTGGCAGGGGTTCATGGTCGAAGACGGCGAGCGGCTCCGGCCCGAGGCGTGTCAGTCGCCGGTCTGGGACACGGCGCTCGCGGCGCTCGCGCTGCGCGCCTGCAACGTCCCGGCCGGCGCCGAGGCGCTGCGGAAGGCAGGCGACTACCTCCTGCGCGAGGAGGTGACGGTGAAGGGCGACTGGGCGATCCGCAAGCCCGACCTCGCTCCCGGCGGCTGGGCGTTCGAGTACGAGAACGACCTCTATCCCGACGTCGACGACACCGCGGTCGTCGCGCTCACGCTGCACGAGCTCGGGCGCGGCGAGCAGGCCATCTGGCGAGGGGTCGACTGGCTCGTCGGCATGCAGTCGCGGGACGGCGGCTGGGGTGCCTTCGACGTCGACAACAAGGCGATGTGGCTCTACAAGATCCCCTTCTGCGACTTCGGCAAGGTCACGGACGAGCCGAGCGCCGACGTCAGCGCCCACACGCTCGAGACGCTCGGAACGCTCGACACGCACCGCGAGGCCGTCGAGCGCGGGGTGGAGTGGCTGCTCTCCGAGCAGGAGGAGGACGGCTCGTGGTTCGGGCGCTGGGGGGTCAACCACCTCTACGGCACGGGCGCCGCCCTGCCGGGCCTCGAGGCGTGCGGCATCCCGCACGACCATCCGTCGATGCGCCGCGCCGTCGCCTGGCTCGACTCCGTGCAGCAGGAGAGCGGCGGCTTCGGCGAGGACATCCGCTCCTACGCCGATCCCGTCTGGCGCGGCCGCGCGGAATTCACGACTGCGTCGCAAACCGCCTGGGCGCTACTCGGCTACGTGGCCGCAGGAAACGCTGAAGATTCGGGCAGCCGCAGAGCGGCAGACTATCTCTGTGGCGCGCAGCGTGCGGACGGCGATTGGGACGAGAAGCATTTCACCGGAACAGGATTCCCACTTGATTTCATGATCCGCTATCACCTCTACCGCATTACGTTCCCGCTTTTGGCACTCGGACGACTGAGAGAAAGGTTGGCTGGATGAAGTTCCCGCTCGCATCGACGGTCTCGATCGGCAAGTACGTCGCCGCTCAGCAACGGAAGGGAGAGCGCTATCCGCTCGTGCTCATGCTCGAGCCGACCCTCGCGTGCAACATCGCGTGCATCGGCTGCGGGAAGATCCGCGAGTATGAGTCGAACCGCGCGCGCCTGTCGGTCGAGGAATGCGTCGATGCCGCCGTCCAGTGCCCCGCCCCGGTCGTCTCGATCTGCGGTGGCGAGCCGCTCGTCTACAAGGGGATCGACGACGTCGTCCCGCAGGTGCTCGAGCTCGGCAAGACGATCGAGCTCTGCACGAACGCGCTGCGGCTCGAGCAGTGCCTCGACTGGTTCGAGCCGTCGAATCGCCTGAGCTTCGTCATCCACCTCGACGGAATGCGCGAGATCCACGACTACGTCTGCGACTACCCGGGTCTCTGGGACATCGCGATCGACGCGATCAAGACCGCGCGCGCCCGCGGCTTCCGCGTCACGACGAACACGACGATCTTCAAGGAGACCGAGGTCGCCGACGTGATCGAGATGATGCGCTACCTCACGAACGACGTCGGGATCGACGGGATGATGATCGCGCCCGGGTACCAGTACTCCCAGATCGATCCGGCGCTGACGATGACGCGCGACGAGCACGAGGAGAAGTTCCGGGCGATCCGGGCCGCGACGAAGGAGCACGGCTACCGCTGGATCGCATCGCCGATCTACCAGGACTTCCTCACCGGCCAGCGGCAGCTGACCTGCGCGCCGTGGGGCTCGATCACGCGCAACCCGTACGGCTGGAAGGGCCCGTGCTACCTGCTCACCGACGGCATCTTCCCGACGTACGAGGCGCTGCTCGAGGGCATGGAGTGGGAGGCCTACGGCCCGGGCAACGACCCGCGCTGCGAGCACTGCGGCATCCACTGCGGCTTCGAGCCGTCGGCGGCGTACGAGGCCTCGAAGAGCCTGAAGGAGACCGTGCGGAGTCTCGCGTGGACGCTGACCGGCTGAGATCCCTCACCTTCGCCTGCGCGACGAGCGCCGAGGAGCGGGTCGCCCGGCGGCTCGGCCTCAACGCCGTGCGCGTCGGCGTCTCGGTCGCGAACGGGGTTCCCGAGGGGAGCCTCGTCTCGTTCGGGCTCGCGGGCTCGCTCGGCGAGCTCGGAGTCGGCCAGGTGCTCGACGCGACGCGCGTCGTCGACGAGACCGGCGCGACCCTCTGGGAGGGACCCGGCCTCGGCGTGCTCGGCACGCGCCCGGGCGTCGTCCTCGGCGGCGGCGTGCTCGTCCACGACGCGGCCGAGCGGGCGCGACTGCGCGAGGCGAGCGGCGCCGACGCCGTGGACATGGAGAGCGGCGTGCTCGCGCGCAGCGGCCGGCTCGCGGGCGTCCTCCGCGCGATCTCGGACGACGCGGGTAGCGCCGTCGAAGGCGTCGACCGGACGGTCTATGCCGACGGCCGCACGAACGTCGCCGGCCTTCTCCGCTGGGTCGCCACGCGCCGCGGCGACGCGATCCGCTCGATGAAGGACGCGCTCCACGCGCTGCGCGCGCTCGAACAGGCGGTGGCCACGTGAGCAGGCGCGTCCTCCTCGCTGCCCCGCGCTCGTTCTGCGCCGGCGTCGACCGCGCGATCGAGATCGTCGAGCGCCTGCTCGAGCAGTACGGGCCGCCCGTCTACGTCCGGCACGCGATCGTCCACAACGACCACGTCCTGCGGCGTCTCGAGAAGCTCGGCGCAGTCTTCGTCGAGTCCGAGGACGAGATCCCCTCCGGCGCGATCTGCGTCCTCTCGGCCCACGGCGTGGCGCCGGCGGTGAAGGAGAACGCCGAGCGACGCGCGCTGCGCGTCGTCGACGCGACCTGTCCGCTCGTGAACAAGGTGCACGCCGAGGCGCGTCGCTACGCCGACAGCGGCCACCTCGTCGCCCTCGTCGGTCACAAGAATCACGTCGAGGTGATCGGGACGCTCGGCGAGCGGCCCGGCTCCACGGTCGTGATCGAGTCGCCGGAGCAGGCGCGGGAGCTCGACACCGAGAAGCCGGTCGCCGTGATCACGCAGACGACGCTGTCGCTCGACGACGTCGCTCCGATCGTCGACGCGCTCGAGGACCACCTCGGGCAGCTGCGGAGGCCGCACGCCGACGACATCTGTTACGCGACGCAGAACCGCCAGGACGCGGTCAAGGCGATGGTGGCGCAGGGCGCGACGCTCGTGCTCGTGATCGGCTCCGGGACGAGCTCGAACGCGCAGCGCCTCGTCGAGGTCGCGCAGGCCGCCGGCGCGCAGGCGACGCTCGTCGACGGAGAGAGCGAGCTCGAACCGGCCCTCCTCGACGGGCACGAGACGATCGGGCTCACCGCGGGCGCTTCGACGCCCGAGGAGCTCGTGCGAGCGACTGCGGCGCGGCTCGCGGAGGTTGGTTACGCGCTGCCGGAGGAGATCGAGGTCGCGAAGGAGGACGTCCACTTCAGGCTCCCCAAGGAGGTCGCACAGGCATGACGACAGTCGAAGTTCCCTATTCGATCGCCGCGGCCCTCCCGTCGCTGTCGGTGATGGACATCACGAACGACGTCCGCCGCGAGGTCGCCGAGTCGGACGTGACCTCGGGCATCGCGTACCTCCACACCGCCAGCGCGCTCTCGCTCGTGCGCGTGCAGGAGCGCGAGACGGGCTTCTTCGAGGACCTCGAGTCGCTGCTCGAGCGCGTCGTGCCCGGGAGCCTCCGGTCGCGTGAGCGTCTGCTGGCGTTCCTGCTCGGGCCACGCTCCGAGCAGATCCCCTTCATGGACGGGACGCTCTCGCTCGGCCAGTGGCAGCGGATCCTGCTCTTCTCGCTCGACGCGCAGCACCGCCCTGAGTGGACGCTTACCCTGCTCGGGTAGGAGTACCGTCAGGGTTGAGATGCTTGTCCTGAGCCGCAGCGAAGTGGAGGAGCTGCTCGACCTCGACGCGCTCCTCGACGCGCTCGCGGCGGCGCACGCAGAGCTCTCCGGCGGCCAGGCGTCGCTCGTGCCGCGCGTCGGCTCCCGATCCGAATCCGGGATTCTCGGCGCGATGCTCGCGTACGCGCCTTCCGCGGGGCTCGGGTGCAAGCTCGTCACGCTCTTTCCCGGGAACCGCGACCGCCCGACGCACCAGGCCACGATCGCGCTCTTCGACCCCGACACGGGCACGCCGGTCGCGCTGCTCGACGGGACGTACATCACCGCGATGCGCACGGCCGCGGCGGCGGCGCTCGCCACGCGACTGCTCGCGAAGCCGGACGCGCAGGTGCTCGCGATCCTCGGCACCGGCGTCCAGTCCCGCTCCGCGCAGGAGATGTTCACGCGGGCCCGTGACTTCGCCGAGGTCCGCGTCGCGGGGCGCGGCGAGTTCGAGGACGCCGTTCGCGGCGCCGACGTCGTCCACGCGACGACGGCCGCGCAGGAGCCGGTCGTCCGCTACGAGTGGCTGAGCCCCGGCACGCACGTGAGCTCGGTCGGCTCGAGCCTCGACGGAGGCTCGGAGCTCGACCCGGCGATCGTCGAGCGGGCGGACGTCGTCGTCGTCGAGCAGCGCGACTCGGCCTTCGCGCCGCTCCCCGCCGGCGCGCCGGAGCTCGATCCGCGCGGCCGCGAGGGGGTCGTCGAGCTCGGCGAGGTCATCGCCGGGACGGCGGCCGGGCGCAGCTCGGGTGAGCAGATCACGCTGTACAAGTCGGTCGGCGTCGCCGTCCAGGACCTCGCCGCGGCGGCACTCGTGCTCCGTGCCGCGCGCGAGCGTGGTGCCGGCCAGGAGATCGAGTTGGAGGAGATACACGTATGAGCAGCAACGGCAACGACTTCTCGCCCGGACTCGCCGGGGTGATCGCGTTCGAGACGGAGATCGCCGAGCCCGACAAGGAGGGCGGCGAGCTCCGCTACCGCGGGGTCAACATCGAGGACCTTGTCGGCAAGGTGCCGTTCGAGCAGGTCTGGGGGCTGCTCGTGGACGAGTCGCTGCACCCCGGCCTCCCGTACGAGCGCGTCGAGCTCGAGCGCCGCACCGGCGGGCACGTCTCCGACCTCCAGTCGACCCTGGCCGCGCTGAGCGGCGAATGGCAGCTCGGCCAGTTCATCGACATCGACGACGAGCAGGCGAAGGAGGATCTGCGCCGGCTCTCGGCCGCGGCGCTCTCGATCGTCGCGCAGTCCGCGCGCGGCGCCGACCTGCCGCCGGTCCCGGCCGAGACCGTCGCCGAAGGGCACACCGCCGCCGAGCGGTTCGTCCTCGAATGGCGGGGCGACCTGGACGAGAAGGCGGCGAAGGCGATCGACACCTACTGGATCTGCACCTCCGAGCACGGCCTCAACGCCTCGACGTTCACGGCGCGGATCGTCGCCTCGACCGGAGCCGACGCCGGTGCCGCCCTCTCCTCGGCCGTCGGCGCCCTCTCCGGCCCGCTCCACGGCGGAGCGCCCGCGCGCGTGCTGCCGATGCTCGACGCCGTCGCGGAGTCCGGCGATGCCGAGAAGTGGGTCGCCGAGGCGCTCGGCCGTGGCGAGCGGATCATGGGCTTCGGTCATCGCGTCTACCGCGCCGAGGACCCGCGTTCGCGTGTGCTCAAGCAGGTCGCGAAGGAGCTCGGGTCGCCGCGCGTCGCGGTGGCCGAGGAGCTCGAGCAGGTTGCGCACGAGGCGATCGCGAAGAAGAGCCCGAGCCACTCGTGGACGAACGTCGAGTACTGGTCGGCCGTCGTGCTCGACGTCGCAGAGGTGCCTCCGCAGCTCGCGCCGGCGATGTTCGCGTGCTCGCGCACGGCCGGCTGGTCGGCGCACATCCTCGAGCAGAAGCGCCTCGGCGTGCTCGTGCGTCCGTCGGCCCGGTACGTCGGCCCAGCTGCGCGCTCGCTGCAGGAGGTCTAGGCTTTGCTCGTCGTGAGACGGCTTGCGCTCCTACTCGTTGCGGCGCTTGCGCTCGCCGCGTGCGGCTCGACCCACAAGTCGACCACGGGAAGCACGGCTGCCGCACAGGCTCAGATCAGGAGCGCCTACGAGAAGTTCTTCTCGCCGAAGTCGTCCCTCTCCGAGCGGGTCGCGCTGCTGCAGAACGGCCCCCGGTTCAAGCCCGTGGTCAAGGGCTTCGCGAGCAACCCGCTCGCCAAGAGCGTCACCGTGGACGTCTCCTCCGTGACGCTGCAACCGGGGAGCAAGGCGAAGGTCGTCTACCAGGTCAAGTTCGCGGGCACCTCGCTGCCGAAGCAGACGGGCACCGCCGTGCGACAGGGCGGCACGTGGAAGCTGGGCGACGCGAGCCTCTGCAAGCTCGTCGCGCTGAGCGGCAGCACGCCGTCCGCCTGCAAGTCGTAACGTCCTCCGTGTGAGCTCGCTCGCGCTGTTCCGGCAGCGTCATGCCCGCGAGGCCGCCCTGGCGGCCGTCTGCGCGATCCTCTTCCTCACCTTCCTCGACAACACGATCGTCAGCGTCGCGCTCGCGGACATCCAGTCGTCGCTCAGCGTCAGCGTTCCGGGCCTGCAATGGATCGTCGACGGCTACATGCTCGCCTTCGCCGCGCTGATGCTCACGGGCGGAACGCTCGGCGACCTCTTCGGCCGCAAGAAGGTGATGCTCGCGGGCGTGGCGATCTTCTGCGCCGGCTCGATCGTCGCCGCCGTCGCTCCCGATTCGAGCACCCTGATCGCCGGTCGCATCGTGATGGGAGTGGGCGCGGCGGCGTCCGAGCCGGGGACGCTCTCGCTCATCCGTCACATCTATCCCGAGCGGGAGGAACGGGCTGTCGCGCTCGGCGTGTGGGCGGCCGTCTCCGGGCTCGCGCTCGCGCTCGGCCCCGTCATCGGCGGCGTTCTGGCGGACGGGCTCGGCTGGCGCAGCATCTTCTGGTTCGGCGTCGGCCTCGGAGCGGTCGCCCTGGCAGTCGCGGCCGTCACGCTCGCCGAGAGCCGCGACCCCGAGAACCGGAAGCTAGACGTGCCGGGACTCGCCACCGGCGCGGCCGCGATCACGGCCGCGACCTTCGCCGTGATCGAGGGCGAGAACCGAGGCTACGGGACGTGGTGGATCGTCGTCCTCTTCGCCGCCGCCGCCGCGCTCGCCGCGGCGTTCGTCGTCCTCGAGCGTCGCGTCACCGACCCCGTGCTGAAGCTGGAGTTCCTGCGCAACCCGACCTTCGCGGCCGCGAACATCGTCGCCTTCGCCGTCAACCTCTCCGTCTTCTCGGTCTTCTTCTTCACGGCGCTCTACCTGCAGCTGATCTCGAGCTTCACGGGCAACCAGATCGCTCTCGTCTTCACCTCGCTCGCGGTGGCGATGATCGTGTCCGGCATCGCGGCGGGCCGCTGGACGGCCCGCGTGGGGCCGAGGGTGCCGATGGTGGTCGGTTGCATCCTCGGGGGCGTCGGCCTGTTGCTCGTCGACCGGCAGCTCTCCGCGACGACGAGCATCGGCGCGCTCGCCTGGCCGCTCGCGGTCGCGGGCGTCGGCTTCGGGATCGCGCTCGTCACCATGACAGCGTCCGTACTGGGCATCGTCCCGCCCCAGCAGTCGGGAATGGCCGCCTCGACCGTCAACACGAGCCGGGAGCTCGGCGGCGTGTTCGGCGTCGCCGTCCTCGGCGCGGTCGTCAACGCCCAGCTCACCGGCGGGCTGAACGAGAAGCTCGTCCGGCTCCACATCCCCCTCGTCTACCGCAAGGTCGTGATCGATTTCGTGACCACCGGCGGCAACCTCGCGAGCGCCGAGAACAGCCCCGGCGTCAAGGGCCACGCGGCGCTCATCGCCAAGGTGCTCCTCGCGGCCGAGGGCTCGGCCGGCCACGGGGTCCATCTCGCGCTGAGGATCGCCGGCGCGATCGTGCTCGCGGCGGCCGTCGTCGCAGCCTTCGCCGCGCGGCATAGGGTTCCGCCGGTGGGGGAGGCCGACCCGTAGGGCCGCGAGCCGTGCTGATCGGAGGCACCGGCTTGATCGGCCGCGCAGCCGCGAAGGCGCTCGCGCAGGACGGCTGGGAGGTCGTCGCCCTGTCGCGCTCCGGGGAGCTGCCCGAAGGGCTCGCCGAGCTCGGCGTCCAGTCGATCGCGGCCGATCGGGAAGACGACGCGCAGCTTCGCGCCGCGCTCGGCTCGGGCGCGGATGTCCTCTATGACTCCGTCGCCATGCATCGCGCGCACGGCGAGCAGCTCAACCGTCTCGAGGGGCTCGTCGGCTCGCTCGTCGTGATCTCGACGGCCTCCGTCTACGCGGACGACGAGGGAAGGGCGTTCGACGGCGAGGGTGGCGAGCCCCCGCGGCTGCCCGTGCCGATCCTCGAGACGCAGCGGACGGCCGAGCCCGGCGACGCGACGTACTCGACGCGGAAAGCCGAGCTCGAGCGGACGCTGCTCGCCGGTCCGTTCCCGGCGACCCTCATTCGCGCCTGTGCCGTCTACGGGCCGGGCGCCGAGAACCCGCGTGAGCTCTTCTTCGTCAAACGCGCGTTCGACGGCCGACGCCGCGTCGCGCTCGCGTGGAAGGGTGAGAGCCGGTTCCACACGGTGTCGGTTGCGAACCTCGCCGAGCTGATCCGGCTCGCGGCCGCGCAGCCCGGCGATCGCATCCTCAACGGCGGCGATCCCGATCCCCCGTCGACGCTCGAGATCTGCCGCGCGATCGGCGCCGCACTCGACCACGAGTTCGAGCCGGTCCTGCTGCCGGCCGACGAGTTCGGCAACCCGTGGGGCGTGCCTGCGGTCTCGCCACTCGTCGTCTCGATGGAAGCGGCGAAGCGAGAGCTCGGCTACCGGCCGGTGACGACGTATCCGGAGGCGGTGGGCGAGACCTGCGGCTGGCTCGTCGGCGAGCTCGAGCGCGGGCGTACCTGGGAGGGCTCGTACATCGCGGACTCGCTCGACTACGCCGCCGAGGACGAGGCCCTGCAGCAGGTGGCCGCGTGATCGATCCCGCCGACTACCGCGACCGCTTCCCGATCCTCGAGACTTGCACCTACCTCATCAACCACTCGCTCGCGGCGATGCCCGCGGCAGCCGAGGACAACCTCCGCGAGTACGCGCGCACCTGGGGCGAGCGCGGGATCCGCTCCTGGGCCGAAGGCTGGTGGGAGATGCCGGTCACGGTCGGC
>DATEHY010000093.1:0-2837 GCA_035279325.1 Gaiellaceae bacterium | reverse complement strand
CGTGCGGCCCGCGAGCTCGTGGCGGTGAACCTCACCGCCCTGCCCGGCGACGCGCGCGTGGAAGAAGCCGACCGCCTCGCCGCCTCCGCCGAGGCGGCTGCGGTCGAGTCGCTGTAGGCGCGCTCCGACGCAAGAAGGCCCGACCTGCCGGCCGGGCCCTCCCACGTGACGGGTCAGGTCGTGCTACGTGTTGCTGGGCGAATCCATTCGCGCGCTCGAGAATCGGCGCACGTGCGCGTCGACCTCGTCGTCGGCCTCTGCGGCCGGCTCGTCGTTCGCGCCGGCCCGCTGGATATGGGCCTCGATCTCGTTTTCCTCTTCCTTGCGCTGCTCGTCCGACATCGCTGGCTCCTTGCCTCTGCCCTGCGCCTCGCTACAGACGCTCACTGTTCCAGACGTGCGGCGTGGCCGGGATCTTCCCTGCCGCAGAAGAAAGGGCCCGGCGCGTGCCGGGCCCTTGAAAGCTGGTGCTGACCGGGTCAGCCGGCCCGATGGACGTGGCCCTCGACCTCGTCCTCGACCTCTGCATCCTCGCGCGGCTCGTCGTTCGCGCCGGCCCGATGGATATGGCCCTCGACCTCGATCTCCTCTTCGTTGCGCTGCTCGTCCGACATTGCTCCTCCTTTAGAAGCCTCTGCGCCTCGTTTTGGCGCTGTCAACCCTCTAGACGTGCCTGGGCGCACGAATCTTCCCACCGACCCTTCAAAATCGCAACCGCTCCTGCGATCCTCCTCGTGTGAGCCGTCTCTCCGCTTCGCTGCAGGCTTTCGGGAGCGTCTTCTCGAACCCTCGCGTCCGCAACGTCCAGCTCGCCGGAGCCGGCTCGACGCTCGGAACCTGGGCCTACGGAGTCGCTCTCCCGGTCTACGCGTACCACTCGGGAGGCACGCGCGCCGTCGGCCTCCTGTTCTTCGCCCGCCTGGGGCTCGGGGCGCTCTCCGGCCCGTGGATCGGCGTCATCGCCGACCGCTGGTCCCGCCGGCGCGTGATGCTCACGTCGGATCTCTCGCGCTGCGCGATCTTCGCCGGCATGACCGCGATCGCAGTCACGGGCGGGAATGCGTACGGCGTCTACGTCCTCGCGGTGGTGTCGACGGCCATCTCGGTCTCGTACGCACCCGCGCAGGCCGCCCTGATGCCCTCGCTCGTGAACACGCCCGAGGAGCTCGCCGCGGCGAACGTCGTCGGCAACACGATCTCCAGCGTCGGGATGTTCGCCGGGCCGGCGCTCGGCGGCATCCTGCTCGCGCTCAGCGGCCCGGCCGCGGTCTTCGCGCTCACCGGCGCTCTCACGCTCTGGTCGGCGGCGTTCGTGCTGCGGGTGCCGCGCGACCGACCGCCCGAGCAGCGGGAGCGGTCGCATTTCCTCGCGGAGCTCACGGCCGGGTTCTCGACGGTGCTCCGCCGGCCGGCCCTCCGCGTCGTGATCGGGTTGAGCACTGCGCAGTCGATCGTCGACGGAGCGATGGAGGTGCTGCTCGTCGTGATCGCGCTGCGGCTGCTCCACGGCGGCAACAACGCCAGCCTCGGCTGGTTGAACACCGCCATCGGCGTCGGCAGCATCGGCGGCGCGCTCGTCGTCGCGGTGCTCGCGACCCGCCGCAGGCTGGCCGGGGGCTTCGCCATCGGGCTCCTGCTCTCGGCGCTGCCGCTCGCGGCCATGGCAGCCGTGTCCTCGCTCGGCCCGGACCTCATCCTCGCCGGCGCCCTCGGCATCGGCACCATCTTCGTCCAGGTCAACAGCGTGACGCTGCTCCAGCGCTCGGCCGAGAACGAGGTGATGGGCCGCGTGTTCGCCGTCCTCGAGAGCCTGATCATGGGCGGGATGGCGGCCGGCTCGATCGCGGCGCCCGGGCTCGTCGGCTGGCTCGGCTCGCGCGGCGCGCTGCTCGCGACGGGGGCGTTCCTGCCCGTGTTGCTCGTCTGGCTCTGGTCGAGCCTGCGGAGGATCGACGACGAGACGGCGATCGCCGCCGAGCCGCTCGAGCTGTTGCGGCTGATCGACTTCTTCGCGCTGCTCCCCGAGCCCGTGCTGGAACGGCTCGCCGCCGGCGCGACCGCCCTCTCGGTCGCCCCGTTCCAGGCGGTGGTGACGCAGGGCGAGACGGGCGGCCACCTCTTCTATGTCATCGCCGAGGGGCGGGCCGCAGTGGAGATCGACGACGCGGAGTCGCGCGAGCTCGGGCCGGGCGACTTCTTCGGCGAGATCGCCCTGCTGCGCGACGTGCCCCGGACCGCGACGGTGCGGGCGGTCGAGCCGCTCCGGCTCTTCGTGGTGGAGCGCGACGACTTCATCGCGGCGGTGACGGGCCACGCACCGACGCTCGAGGCGGCCGAGGGGATCGTGACGTCGCGTCTCGCCGCGGGCGTCCTGGGGTAGCGCGCTAGTCGCCGGTCTCGACGAGAAGACGCTCGAGGGCCCGGAGGAGCTCGAACGCGGCGTCCCGCTCGCCTTCCTCGAGACGCGCGGCGACGCGAGCCAGCGGGGCGAGACGGCCTTCGCCCGCGAGCGCCTCCCGCGCCCGGCGCGCCCGCTGCAGGAGGTCGAGCGCGATCGCCGCCTGGTTCGCGAACAATCCGAGCAGGTCGACCTCGGCGAGCCGCACCTTCGTCTCGGGCGGGCGGTCGAGCACCGAGAGCACGCCGAGCGCGCGCTCCTCGACGAGCAGCGGGACGGCCATCATGCTCTTCGGCACGTAGCCGGTCGATTCGGCCGCCGAGCGAGACCAGCGGGTGTCCGCGCTCAGGTCGTCGACGACGAGGGGCTGCCGGGTCGTCAGCACCCAGCCCGCGATGCCCGTGCCGGCCGGGAACCGCATCCCGATCAGCTCGCCCTC
>DATEHY010000092.1:0-29809 GCA_035279325.1 Gaiellaceae bacterium | reverse complement strand
CCCGCGATCGACATCGTCACCGGCTCGGCGATCCGCTCGATGATCGTGCCCGCGATCGTGCCGATCGCGTTCCCGATCGTGGTGGGCGTGATCAACGCGAAGATGCTCGGCGGCCTGCTGATCGGGACGATCGTGACGGGGCTCTTCCTCGCGATCGCGATGACCTCGGGCGGCGGCGCCTGGGACAACGCGAAGAAGATGATCGAGGACGGCCTCTACGGCGGCAAGGGCTCGGAGGCCCACGCGGCCGCGGTCACGGGCGACACCGTCGGCGACCCGTACAAGGACACGGCGGGCCCGGCGATCAATCCGATGATCAAGATCACGAACATCGTCGCGATCCTGATCATCCCCATCATCATCAGCATCCACGGCTAGCTGAGCGGAGTACCGTTGCCCGTGTGAAAACGGGCGTCGTTCGGGCGGCGGCATGCGCCGCCGCGCTCGCGGTCGTCTCCGGGGCGATCGAGCTCCTCAAGGGGCACGTGCCGGTGCTCAGCCTGGCCGTGCTCTACCTGCTCGCGATCATTCCGGTCGCGATCGCGTGGGGCAGCGTCTACGCGGTCGCCGTCGCGGTCGGGAGCATGCTCGTCTTCAACTTCTTCTTCGTCCCGCCGCTGTACACGTTCACGATCGCGGACAACCGGAACTGGTTCGCCCTGCTCGTCTTCGTGATCACCGCCGTCGTCGTCAGCGAGCTCGCCAGCCGGTCGCGCCGACGGGCGGAGGAGGCCGAGGCGGCGCTGCGTGCGCTGCGCAAGCTGACCGAGGAGCGCGAGCGGCTGGCCGGCGAGGCGCTCGAGGCGGAGGCGCTGCGCCGCAGCGACGCGCTCAAGACGGCGCTGCTGCGGGCGGTGTCCCACGACCTGCGCTCGCCGCTCACGGCGATCCTCGCCTCGGCCGACGCGCTCGCGAGCCCGGGGCTCAGGCTCGAGGCGGACGACCGGCGCGGCCTCGCGGAGACGATCCGCTGCGAGGCGACCCGCCTCGACCGGGTCGTCGAGCAGCTCCTCGACCTCTCGCGGCTCGAGGCGGGGGCGGCCGAGCCCCATCGCGAGCTGTGGCACGTGGACGAGCTCGTCGGTCAGGCACTCGCGGGGCTCGGCGCTGAAGCCGGGCGCGTCCGGCTCGACATCGGCTCGGAGACGCTGCCGGTCGAGGTCGACGCCGCTCAGGTCGAGCGTGTGCTCGCGAATCTCCTCGAGAACGCGCTCCGCTACTCGCCGCCCGGCTCGCAGGTGCTGCTGCGGAGCGAGCCGGGCGCGACCGAGCTGCGGATCCACGTGATCGACTCCGGCGCCGGGTTGCCGGAAGCGCAGCGAGAGGCGCTGTTCCAGCCGTTCCGGCGCGGCGCGGCCGGGCACGGCTCGGGGCTCGGCCTCGCGATCGCGCGCGGGTTCGCCGAGGCGAACGGCGGCCGGCTCTGGGCGCAGGACGATCCGGGCGGAGGACACCTCGTGCTCACGCTGCCGTTCGCCGAGCGCCGGCTTGCGGTGAACGCGTGAGCGCGCGAGTCCTCGTCGTCGACGACGAGGCCCAGATCCTGCGCGCCCTGCGCACGAGCCTGCGCGGCGCGGGCTACGACGTCGAGACCGCCGAGACGGCCGAAGGCGCGCTCGCCGCGCTGGCGGCGAATCCACCCGACGCGGTCGTGCTCGACCTCGTCCTGCCGGACGGCAGCGGCACCGCGGTCTGCCGCGAGCTCCGCACCTGGAGCAGCGCGCCCGTGATCGTCCTCTCCGTCGTCGGCGACGAGGCCGAGAAGGTCGCGGCACTCGACGCCGGGGCCGACGACTACGTGACGAAGCCGTTCGGCGTCGACGAGCTGCTCGCGCGGCTCCGGGCGGCCCTGCGGCGCGCGGACGCCCCGGCCGAGCCCGTCGTCGAGGTGGGCGAGCTGCGGATCGACCTCGAGAAGCGCGCCGTCTCGGTCGGCGGCGAACCGGTTCAGCTGACACCGCACGAGTTCGCGCTCCTCCGCGTCCTCGCCCGCGATCCGGGGAAGCTCCTGACGCACACGATGCTCCTGCGCGAGGTGTGGGGGAGGGGGTACGGCGACGAGTCGCACTACCTCCACGTCTACGTCTCGCAGCTGCGGCGCAAGCTCGAGCCCGATCCCGCGCGGCCGCGGTTCATCCTCACGGAGCCCGGCGCCGGCTACCGGCTCGCGTCTCCTTGAGAACTTCCTGAGGGGTGTCGCCCGAATCCTGACGGCCGCCTGAGTCGGGCGGACCTAGCGTTGGAACGTGAGCGCCGTCCCGCGTACGGAGGAGCACGCCCTCGAGCCGAGGCGCCTGCGCCGCGTGCTCGTCGGCCGGCCGATGCGCACCGGCCAGCTCCACGAGACGCTGCTGCCGAAGTGGCTTGCGCTGCCGATCTTCGCGTCCGACCCGCTCTCGTCGGTCGCATACGCGACCGAGTCGGCGCTCGTCGTGCTCCTGGCCGTCTCGGCGACGTCGGCCCATCTCGTCTTTCCGATCTCGATCGGGATCGCGCTGCTGCTCGGGATCGTGGTGCTCTCGTATCGCCAGACCGTGCGCGTGTACGAGACGAGCGGCGGCGCGTACGTCGTCGCGCGGGAGAACCTCGGCACCGCCCCGAGCCTCGTCGCCGCCGCGGCGCTCCTGACCGACTACGTCCTGACGGTCGCCGTCTCGATCTCCGCGGGGATCTACGCCATCACCTCGTTCGAGCCGTCGCTCAGCTCGCACAGGGTCGGGCTGTCGCTCGCCTGCCTGCTCGTGCTCGTGCTCGCGAACCTGCGCGGCGTCAGGGAGTCCGGGCTGCTCTTCGCGCTCCCGACCTACGCCTTCGTCACCTCGATCTTCGTCCTCGTCGGGGTCGGTCTCGCCCAGGTCGCGACCGGACACGTCCAGCGGGCGGTCGTGCCGCACGAGCTGCCCGTCGGCGCGGGAGCCGTCGGGGTCTTCGTGCTCCTGCGCGCGTTCTCGTCGGGCTCGACCGCGCTGACCGGAGTGGAGGCGATCGCGAACGGCGTCAACGCCTTTCGGCATCCGCAGGGCAAGAACGCGGCGAAGACGCTGGCGGTGCTCGGGGCGATGGCGATCGCAATGTTTCTCGGCGTCTCCTACCTCGCCGTGCGCGTCCATGCGAGGCCGAGTGCGACGGACTCGGTCGTCTCCCAGATCGCGCGCACCGTGTTCCGGTCCGGCTCCTTCGGCAGCTTCATGTACTACGCCGTGCAGGGGACGACGCTGCTGATCCTCGTGCTCGCGGCGAACACGTCGTTCCAGGGCTTCCCGCGGCTCTCGGCGCTGCTCGCGCGCGACCGCTTCGCGCCGCGGCAGTTCTCCAACCTCGGCGACAGGCTCGTCTTCTCGAACGGGATGCTCGTGCTCGCCGCCGCCGCGGCCGCGCTGCTCGCGATCTACAAGGCGAACACCAACAGCCTCATCCACCTCTACGTGATCGGGGTCTTCACCGCCTTCACGCTCTCGCAGGCGGGGATGGTGCGCTACTGGCTGCGGGTGAGGTCGCCGGGCTGGCGCGGCCGGATGCTCGTGAACACCGTGGGCGCCACGGCGACCGGGCTCGTCACCGCGATCGTGATCTGGACGAAGTTCGCCGAGGGCGCCTGGCTCGTCACCGTCGCGATCCCGCTGCTCGTGCTCGCGATGCTCGGCGTGCGGCGGCACTACGCGAGAGTGGCGAGGCGGCTCAGCGCGGGTGCCGCTGCCGTCGCGTCGGCCCCGAACGCACGGAACCGCACCCTGCTCATCGTCGAGGATCTCGACCGGGCCGCCGAGCGAGCGCTGGCCTTCACACGCAGGATCGCGCCCGACGGCTTCCGCGCGGTCCACGTCCCGCGGCGCGACAGCGACCCCGGCATCGGCCCGCGCTGGTTCCACCTCGCCGGCGGACAGCCCAGGCTCGAGACCCTCGAGCCGGACGGCGGCGCGGTCGACGCCGTCGTCGAGCAGGTCTGGCGGCTGCCCCGCGGCGAGTCCGACTTCGTGACCGTCGTCGTCCCCGAGCAGTTCCGCCGCCGCTCGCTGGGCGAGCAGGCGCGGCGCAGGTTCGAGCTCGCGCTCAAGTTCCGCCTCCTGACCGAGGCGGGCGTGGTCGTGGCCGACGTGCCGACGGTGGACGAGAGGCCCGGCGGACGCCCACTCGCGGTGCGCGTCTTCGTCTCGAGCGCGAACGCCGCCTCGATGCGGGCGCTGAACTGGGCCGAGGCCGTGGGCTTGCCCAACACGCGAGCGGTCAACTTCGCCTTCGACGAGCAGGAGGCCGCGGAGATCAGGCGCAAGTGGCAGGCCGAGGAGGCGCGGGTGCCGCTCGAGGTGCTCGCGGCGCCGTACCGTGACATCGGCGACCCGCTGCTGGCGTACCTGCGCGAGCTGACCGGAGACGGCTACGAGGCCCTCGTCGTGCTTCCCGAGCTGATCCTTCGCGGCTGGGCCCGGCTCCTCCACAACCAGCGCGCCCTCTACGTGAAGCGGCTCTTGCTCGTCGAGCCGCACGTGATCCTCGCCTCCGTCCCGTACCAGCTGCTGCGATGAGGCTGCCGAATGTCAGGTTGTTCCACGGCCGCGCGCGCCGCTTCGCGCGCTGGACGGGCTCGATCGCCTACCGCAGCATCGTCGTGCCGCTGCTCGACCGGGAGGAGACCGAGCACGCGCTCGACCTCGCCTGCCGGCTCGCGGCCGACCGCGGCGCCAGGGTCGTCCTCGTCGCACCGCTCGTCGTCGAGCGCGAGCTGCCGCTGAACGCGCACATGAACGAAGCGCTCGGGGGCCTGCGGGAACGGCTCGAGTCCGCCGCGGCCGTGGCGAGCTCGTACGGCGTCGGCGTGCGGCGGGAGATCGTCCGCACCCGGCCGGGGATTCTCGGCGAAGACGTCGCCCGCGTCGCCGCCGAACGGCGCGCCGAGCTCGTCGTCGTCGGCGCGCCGGTCGAGTCGCGGCGCGGCTTCCACCGGGCCTTCCCGCGCGAGGTGCTGCTGCTCCTCCGCGAGGCTCCGTGCCGCGTGTTGGTCGCGACCGGTCCCGTCGCCGGGAGAAGGGCAACCGCGACCGTGCCGGGCACTACAGTCACGCCGTGGCACGACGGCGCCGCCAAGCGCAGCAGCTCGAGCGCGTCCTCGGGACGAACGCGCTCTTCGCCACCGCGTACGGCAACGTCGGCTCCTCGATCTATTACGCCCTCGGCGTAGTCGCCGTCTTCGCGCTCGGCCTGACGCCGATCGTCTTCATCATCGCCGGCGTCATCTTCGCCTGCACTGCCGCGACCTACTCCGAGGGCACGGTGCGCTTTCCCGAGGCCGGCGGCTCCTCGAGCTTCGCCCGGCACGCGTTCAACGAGCTCGTCTCGTTCGAGGCGGCCTGGGCGCAGATGCTCAACTACATCGCCACGATCGCCGTGTCGGCGTTCTTCGTCCCGCACTACCTCTCCGTCTTCTGGGCGCCGCTGCGGCAGAACCCATGGGACATCGTCGTCGGGATCGCCGTGATCGCGGGGCTCGTGGTGCTGAACGTGGTCGGCGTGCAGGAGTCGGCGAAGGTCAACGTCGTCCTCGCCGTGACCGACTTCGGGACGCAGCTGCTGCTCGTGCTGCTCGGCTTCGTCCTCGTCTTCTCGCCTCACGTGCTGACGTCGAACATCCACCTCGGCGTGGCGCCCACCTGGAGCCGGTTCTTCCTCTCGATCCCGATCGCGATGCTCGCGTACACCGGCATCGAGACCGTCTCGAACATGTCGGAGGAGGCCCGCGACCCGGTGCGGACGGTGCCGCGCGCCGTGCTGTACGTCGCTATCGCGGTCTTCGCCATCTACTTCACACTGCCCTGGGTCGCGCTCTCGGCGATGCCTGTCTTCCACGGGGCGCACGGCTACACGACGTGCCTCGCCCAGTCGCCGACCGTCCGCTGCGGTCCCCACGGCCTGCACGGATTCGAGAACGACCCGGTGCTCGGCCTCGTCGACAATCTCGGCCTCGGCGGCGGGATCACGCACGTGCTCGAGATCTACCTCGGGATCCTGGCCTCGACGATCCTCTTCATCGGGGCGAACGCCGGCGTGATCGGCGCCTCGCGGATCACGTACGCGATGTCCGGCTACCGGCAGCTGCCGCTCGTCTTCCGCAAGATCCATCCGAGGTTCAAGACGCCGTGGCTCGCCCTCGGCTTCTTTGCCGGCGCGATCCCGATCCTGCTCACGCTCTCGGGGAAGACGTCGTTCCTCGGCACGATCTACTCCTTCGGCGCGACGTTCTCGTTCACGGTCGCGCACGCGTCCGTGATCAAGCTGCGGATGAAGCTCCGCGAGAAGGACGAGGTCGCGTTCAAGGCGAGGCTCAACGTGCGGTGGCGCGGGGTCGTCTGGCCGGTCTTCGCGATCCTCGGCGGCCTCGGCACGGGTCTCTCGTGGCTCGTGATCGTGATCCAGACGCCGTCGATCCGCTACACGGGGATCGGGTGGCTCGTCGTCGGCTTCGCGTTCTACGTCTTCTATCGCCGCCGCGTCGTGCGCTCGCCGCTCGGCGAGACGATCCGCGCTCCGGTCGAATACGGCAAGGCCGCGGTGCTCGAGTTCCGCAGCATCCTCGTGCCGATCGCGCCCGGCTACGCCTCGGACGAGGCGATGGACTTCGCCTGCCGGCTCGCGGCCGAGCGGCGCGCCTCGATCGTCGCGTTCACCGCAATCGAGATCCCGCTCGACCTCCCGCTCGACGCCGAGTTGCCGGACGACGTCCGGGAGGCGAACGAGCAGCTCGACGAGGCGCGCGCGATCGGCGATTCGTACGGCGTGCGCGTGATCGGCCGCATCGCGCGTACCCGCAAGATCGGCCGGGCGATCGTGGACGAGGCGATCCGGCGCGAGTCCGAGATCATCGTCATGGCCGGCCCGCGGCGGGTGCAGCTGCAGCGCGGGCGTCGGCAGATCTTCGGCGACGCGGTCGACTTCGTCCTCCGCCACGCGCCGTGCCGGGTCATGGTCGCGACGCCGAAGGAGCGCGCCGCTTGACCGGCCTGTACCGGCGGTTCGTCTTCGTGTTCGGGATCGTCGCGATCGTGCTCGGGATCGCGCTCCTCGTCGAGACCGCCGCCCACGGAGGAGGCTCGATCGGGTATCTCCTCGGCCTCCTCTTCGTCGCGCTCGGCCTCGGCCGCTTGTATCTCCTGCGCCGGAGATAGGCTCGCGGCTCAATGGCACGGAAGTTGCCGCACCTGCAACGGGTGCTCGACGCGCCGGCGCTCGCCTCGGTCGCGTACGGCGAGGTCGCCTCGTCTCTCTATTTCGCGCTCGGCATCGTCGCGCTGCACGCCCTCGGGCTCACGCCGGCAGTGCTCGGCGTCGTCGGCGTGCTCTTCCTCGTGGTGACGCTCTCGTATGCGGAGGGGACGACGACGATCGGCGAATCCGGCGGCGCGGCGACCTTCGTGCGGGTCGCGTTCAACGACCTCGCAGGCTTCATGACCGGGTGGGCGCTCTTCCTCGACTACCTGATCGTGATCGCGCTCTCGGCGCTCTTCTTCCCGCACTACCTCGGCCTCGCGATCGGCATCCACTCGATCGCGAAGCACCCCGGGGACGTGGCCGTCGGCTGCGTCGTCATCGCCTTGATCGGGCTCGTGCGCCTGCTGCGCCCGACGCGCCTCTACTCGTTCAGCCTCGCCGTGCCGGTCCTCGACCTCGTGACGCAGCTGCTGCTTGTGATCCTCGGCTTCGCCTTCCTCTTCTCGCCGAGCGCGCTCGGGCGCGGCCTCTCGCTCGGCACGCAGCCGTCGTGGCACCAGCTCGCATTCGCCCTGCCGCTCGCGCTCCTCGCCTACACCGGGCTCGAGACCGTGGCGAACCTCGCGGAGGAGACGCGCCAGCCCGGCCGCGACCTGCCGCGCAGCCTCTTCCTGGGCATCGGCGCGGTCGTCGTCGTCACGGTGCTGATCGCGCTCGTCGCGCTCTCGGCCTTTCCGGCGCCGCACGGGACGACGCTGCTCGGGACGACCTGGCAGCGCGCGCCGCTGATGGGGGTCGTCTACGCCCTCGGGCCGCACGTCGCCTTCTGGGTCGAGCACGCGCTGCGCATCTACGTCGGCCTGACGGGTGCGCTCATCCTCCTGATCGCCGCGGTGACGTCGAACTCCGGCTTCGGCCGGCTCGCGCACTCACTGGGAGAGCACGGCCAGCTGCCGCGCGGCTTCGGACGGCTGAGCCGGCGCAGCATGCACTCGCCGGAGGCGGTCGGCGCCGCGACGCTCATCTCGATCGCCCTCCTGCTCTCGACGGCGTTCACGACGAATCCCGTCGGGTTCCTCGCGAGCCTGTTCAGCTTCGGCGTCCTCATCGCCTTCACCGCCGCACAGCTCGCGGTGGTGAAGCTGCGCTTCGAGAAACCGGCAGCCGAGCGCCCGTTCCGCGTGCCGCTGTCGTTCCGGTGGCGAGGGGCAGACGTCCCGCTCCCGAGCATCCTCGGCGCCCTGGCCACGGCCGCGATCTTCGTCGCGGCGATGGCGACGCACATCGGAGCGCGCTACGGCGGGCCGGTCTGGCTCGCGGCCGGCGGCGTCGTCTATCTCTTCGTGCGGCGGCGCCGCGGTGCCGGCCTGCTCGAGCACGTCGAGCCCGTGGAGGAGGACGAGCTGCCGCAGGCGGAGTTCTCGAAGATCCTCGTGCCGATGAAGCTCGGCGAGATCGGGGAGGAGATGGTCGCGACGGCGGTCAAGCTCGCGCAGGAACGCGGCGCCGCGGTCGTGGCGCTCCACGTGATCCGCGTGCCGCTCGACCAGCCGCTCGACGCTGAGCTCTACGACCGGGAGGAGCGGGCGGCGGAATCGCTGGCGGAGGCGGCTGCGCTCGGCGCCGACCACGGCGTCACGGTCGAGGGGCGCTCGGTTCGCGCCCGCTCGATCGGCGACGCGATCGTCCAGGCGACCGAGGAAACCGGCGCCGATCTCATCGTGCTCGGCTCGTCGCCGCGCTGGCGCCGCCAGTCGCGTTTCTTCTCGCCGACCGTCGACTACGTCCTCCGCAAGGCGCCCGCCGAAGTGCTCGTCGTCGCCTTCCCGCAGGGCGTGCTCGAAGAGGTGTAGGAGGGCTCGGTGCAACGGTGCTCGTCGCAGGGGTGCGATGGGCGTCGCGAGGCAAGGACGCAGGGAGCGCGATAGCGGTGTGCTATCGGCGCGACTGAGGACGCCGCATCGCGGCGACCAGCGCGGCCCTGCGACACAGCCACTGTTTCGCCGAGCCCTCCTATCGAGCTACGCTCACGCGATGCTGAACGCCCTCGTCATCGGCTGCGGCCGGGTCGGCTCTGCGGTCGCGCTCCAGCTCCACCAGGAGGGCTGGGACGTCACCGTCGTCGACGAGAACGAAGACGCGCTCTCGCGGCTCGGCGAGAACTGGCCCGGCGTGTTCATCGTCGGGCACGGGATGGACACCGACCTCCTCCGCGAGGCCGGCATCGAGGACGCCGACGCAGTGGTGGTCGCCACCGACGGCGACAACACGAACATCATCATCGGCCAGGTCGCACAGAAGCGCTTCGACGTGCGCTGCGTCGTCGTGCGCGTGCTCGACCCGGCGCGCGCGAAGTTCTACGCCGAGCGGGGGCTCAACACGGTGAACCCGACGAGCGTCGCGATCGACTCGCTCCTGAACGCGGCACGGACGTGCGCGATCCCGACGGCGCAGCCCGAGGCCGAGGAGGTCGCCGGCTGATGTACGTGATCGTCGCGGGCGGCGGCAAGATCGGCGCGAACGTCACGCGGTCGCTGCTCCGCCTCGGCCACGAGGTGACGCTGATCGAGCAGAAGCGCGACCGCTTCGAGGCGCTCGAGGACGAGTTCGAGCACCAGGTGCAGCGCGGGGACGCGACCGAGCTCTTCGTCCTCGAGCGTGCGGGGATCGCGCGGCCCCCCGACGTCGTCCTCGCGCTCACCGGGGACGACGAGGACAACATGATCATCGGGCAGATCGCGCGCGAGAAGTACGGCGTCCCGAAGGTGATCTCGCGCGTGAACGATCCGCGCAACCAGTCGCATTTCGACCTCCTCGGGATCTCGCCGACGATCTGCGCGACCTCGAGCGTGATGGCGCTCGTCGAGCACGAGGTGCCCGAGCACGACCTCATCCACCTCCTCGAGCTGCGGGGCGAGAACCTCGAGATCGTCGAGGTGCAGATCGACGGCGACTCGCCGTCGGCGGGCCGGAGCATCGAGGCGCTCGCCCTTCCCGAAGGCTCGCGGCTGATCTCCGTGATGCGCGGCGGCCATGCCGAGATCGCCGTCGGCTCGACGGTGCTCGAGGCCGGCGACCAGGTGCTTGCGATCCTGGAGCCGGGCAAGGAGGACGAGTTACGCCGCGTGCTGCTTCGTCGCTAGCCGCCCTCCTCGTTCTCGGGGGCCTGCTCGCCGCGTGCGGCGGTAGCGGTGGGAGGAGCGGCGTCCTCGGGGTACACGAGACGGTCGCGGCGGCCGCCGGCGACTGGACGCGCTTCGGCTGGGACGCCCGCCGCAGCAACGACGACCCGCAGGCGACGGGGATCACGGCAGCGAACGTCGGGTCGCTCGCGCGACAGCAGGTGCGGCTGCCCGGCACGGTCGACTCGTCCCCGATCTATCTCCACGGCGTCGCGATCAACGGCGCCAGACACGATGCGTTCTTCGTCACGACGACCTACGGGATCACGCTCGCGATCGACGCGGCCAACGGCAAGATCCTCTGGCGCTGGAGGCCTCCCGGCTACTCGCGCTGGGCCGGCTCGGCGCAGATCACGACGGCGACGCCGGTTGCCGATCCGAGCCGAAGGTGGATCTACGCGGCCTCGCCGGACGGGCGGATCCAGAAGCTCACCGTCGCCGGCGGTCGGGCGGTGTGGCGCCGCTCGATCACGAAGCTCCCGTCGCGCGAGAAGATCGCGTCCTCGCTCAACTTCGCGGCCGGCCGCGTGATCGCCACGACCGGCGGCTACATCGGCGACGCGCCGCCGTACCAGGGGCACGTGGCGATCGTCTCGTCCGGCGGCAGGCTGCTCCACGTCTGGAACTCGCTCTGCTCGAACCGGCACGGGCTGCTCGTGCCCTCGCGGTGCCCGGCGAGCGACTCGGCGATCTGGGGGCGCGCCGGCGCGGTCGTCGTCCCCCGCAGCGGCAAGCTCCTCGTGGCGACCGGCAACGCGCCGTGGGACGGCCGCGTCAACTGGGGAGACGCGGTGCTCGTCCTCTCGGCCAGGGCGAGGCTCGTCGGCAACTACACGCCCGCCGATACGGCGCAGCTGAACGAGAGCGACCTCGACCTCGGTTCGACGTCACCCGTGTATCTCACGTCCAACCTCGTCGCGCAGGGTGGGAAGGACGGCAAGATCCGGCTCCTCTCGCTGCGGCGGATGCGAGGCACGAGCCCGCACAAGGGTGGTGAGCTTCAGGTCGTCTCGACCCCGTCCGGCTCGGAGCTCTTCACGGCGCCGGCGGTCTGGCGGAGCGGTAGCCGCACCTGGCTGATCGCCGCCGACAACGGCGCGACCCAGGCGTGGTCGCTCCGCAGCGGCAAGCTCCACTCGGTCTGGCGCGCGAGCGATCCCGGCACCAGTCCGGTGCTCGCGGGTGGTCTGCTCTACGTCTACGACCCGAACGGCGGGCTGGACGTCTACGAGCCGGCGACGGGGAAGCTCGTCACGAAGCTCGACTGCGGCGGCGGCCACTGGAACAGCCCGATCGTCACCGACGGGCGCATCGCGCTGCCCGAAGGAGACGCGAACGCCCACTCCACGAGCGGCGTGCTCGACATCTGGCGCGTGAAGTCCGGCTAGGCCGGGCGGCGGCGGCGAACCTGTGGCGCCTGCTGGCCGAGCGCCGCATAGGCGAGCGCCTGAAGCGACTCGTTGAGCGTGGCGAGCTCGCGCGCGAGACGGAGGAAGTTCTCGTCGTTGTCGAGGCGCTTGTTCGTCTTCGCGAGCTCGTCCGCGATCCGGTCGAGCCGCTCGAGGATCAGGTCGAAGCGCCGGTCGGAGAGGTCGTGCTCCACGCGGTCATCGTAGTCCGGCCAGCTCCTCGCGCGACCGTACGACGACGCTCTCTCCGCCGAGGGCCGCCTCGACCTCGGCGAGCGTCCCGACGACCTCCACCTGGCGGGCCGCCCCCGAGTGGGCGAGCGCGATCTCGGCGAGCTCGCGCGGTGCGTCGCTGAAGACGCCGATCCGCGCGCCGCCCGAGGCAAGCCGCCGGAGTGCGGTGTTGGTGTCCGCACGCGGACGGATCCAGAGCGGCGCTCGATCGGCCGCGAAGCGCGCGAGCAGCGGACGCCAGTCGCCGAGCGCCTCGTCGAGCACAGCTGCGGCGGCGACCCGGTCCTCGGGCACGTCGAGCTCGACGCGTGTCCGCCGCGCCGCGTCCTCGAGCCACGCGTCCCAGAGCGGCCGCGTGTCGGCGAGCACGCCGTCGAGGTCGAGCGCGAGCGCAAGTCCGGCCACGACCCGCGATGCTAGATTCCCGCCACAAACCGGCGAGCGGTGAGGGAACTCCGGTGCAAGTCCGGGACGGTCCCGCCGCTGTAAGGGGAGACGCTCTTCCGCCACGACGCCACTGGGTCGCGACCCGGGAAGGCGGCGGGGAGGGAGCCCCGAGTCAGAAGACCTGCCGCCCGCCGCAGACCCCGAACCCCTCGCGGAAGGAGGATTCGTGCACCGTCTCACCATCGCTGTCGTCGCGGCCCTTGCCGCGCTCGCCGTCGTCTCCCTCTCGGCGGCCGCCCACCAGCGGACCCGCCGAGCGGCCGGCTACCCGCACCGGATCGTCTCGCTCTCACCGACCGCCACCGAGGATCTGTTCGCGATCGGCGCCGGCAAGCAGGTCGTCGCCGTCGACCAGGACTCCGACTATCCCAAGCGCGCCCCGCGCACGAGCCTGTCGGGACTGAATCCCGACGTCGAGGCGATCGCGAACTACCATCCCGACCTCGTCCTCTTCTCGAACGGCGGTCCCTTCGTCCAGCAGCTCCGGGGACTCGGGATTCGCGTCGTCGTCGAGCCTGCTACGAAGACGATCACCGGCGAGTACGCCCAGATCAAGAGCGTCGGCCGGATCACCGGCCATCTCTCTCAGGCGCGGAAGCTCGTGGCCTCGATGGCGCGCCAGATGCGGACGATCGTGCACAGTGTGCCGGCGTCCAGGCGCCACCTCCGGGTCTTCCACGAGCTCGACCCGACGTACTACTCGGCCACGTCCGCGACGTTCATCGGGAGCATCTACAAGCTGTTCGGCTTCCGGAACATCGCCGACGCGGCCGACGTGCAGCACACCGGCTATCCGCAGCTGTCGGCGGAGTACATCCTCAAGGCGAACCCCCAGATCATCGTCCTCGCCGACGGCCAGACTCCGGCCGGCGTCGCGTCGCGACCCGGCTGGAACACCGTCGCCGCGGTCAGGCACCACCGCGTCGTGTCCGTGAACCAGGACATCGCATCGCGCTGGGGGCCGCGGATCGTGCAGTTCGCGCGGGCGGTGGCGAAGATCGCGCGAAAGGGCTGAGCACGGCCACTGCAGCCGAGAGAGCGGATGCCGCGACACCCCGCGTCGAGGCGCGGGGTGTCGGCCTCCGTGGCGGCCTCCTCACCGTCGGGTTCCTCGTCGGGGCGCTCGGCGTCGGCCTCGCCGTCGGGCCGGTGCACGTCGGGCTGGCCCTGATCCTGCGCTCGGCGCTCTCGTACGTCCCGTTCCTCCACGTCCATCAGCCGCTCGGAGCCGTCGACCGGGCGGTGCTCTGGCAACTGCGCGCGCCGCGGGTCGCACTCGGGGCACTCGTCGGCGGGATGCTCGCGATCGCCGGCGCCTCGTATCAGGGAGTCTTCCGGAACCCGCTCTGCGACCCGTACCTGCTCGGGGTCGCCGGTGGAGCAGGGCTCGGAGCGACCCTCGCGATCGTCTACGCCTCCGCCGCGACCTCCGGCAGCTGGCTCGTTCCGCTCGCCGCCTTCGTCGGCGCGATCGCCGCCGTCGTCGGGACGTACGTCCTCGGCCGCTCCGCGGGCGCAGTGCACACGACCGGCGCCCTCGTGCTCGCCGGCGTGACGATGGCGACGTTCACGGCTGCCGTGCAGACGTTCGTCCAGCAGCAGCACACACAGCAGCTGCAGAACGTGTACGCGTGGCTGCTCGGCGGCTTCTCGACCGCGACCTGGCACGACGTCGCGATCTGCGCGCCGTACATCGCCGCGAGCTCGTTCGTCCTCATCCTGCACCGGCGGTTGCTCGACGTGCTCAGCCTGGGCGACGACGAGGCCGCGAGCCTCGGCGTCGACGTCGGCCGGGCACGGCTGACGATCGTCGCCGCGGCGACGATCGGAACGGCGGCTGCGGTCTCGGTGAGCGGACTGATCGCCTTCGTCGGGATCATCGTCCCGCACACGATCCGGCTGCTCTTCTCCACGAGCTACCGCGCCGTGATCCCGCTCTCGTTCCTCGCAGGGGCAGGATTCCTCGTGCTCACCGACGTCGCCGCGCGCACGGTTCTCTCGCCCGAGGAGCTGCCGATCAGCGTCGTCACCGCCTTCCTTGGCGCGCCGTTCTTTGCCGTCGTCCTCCGCACTGCACGAGGCGTCCGCTGATCGAGACGCGCGATCTCTGGGTGCGATTCGGGCCGGTCGCGGCCGTTCGCGGGCTTTCGCTGCGCGCTGATTCGGGAGGCTGGACGGCGCTCATCGGGCCGAACGGCGCGGGGAAGACGTCGGCGCTGCGCGCGCTCGCCGGTCTCGCCCAGTACGAAGGCGAGGTGCTGCTCGACGGACGGGACGCGCGCCGGCTCGGGCGTCGCGCCGTCGCCCGCCTCGTCGCCTTCGTCCCGCAGAAGCCCGAGACGCCTCCGGCGCTGACGGTCGCGGAGTATGTCCTCCTGGGCCGCACCCCTCACATCCCGTACCTCGGCGGCGAGAGCCGCCGCGACCGCGAGGCGGGAGCGCGCGCGCTGCGCAGGCTCGAGCTCGAGCGGTTCGCCGGGCGGCCGCTGGGCTCGCTCAGCGGGGGAGAGCTCCAGCGAGCGGTGCTTGCGCGCGCGCTCGCGCAGGAGGCACCTGTCCTGCTCCTCGACGAGCCCACGACCGCGCTCGACCTCGGTCGCCAGCAGCTCGTGCTCGAGCTCGTGGACGAGCTGCGGCGCGACGGGCTGACGGTCGTGACGACGATGCACGATCTCACGCTCGCGGGCCAGTACGCCGAGCGGCTCGTCCTGCTCGACGAGGGCGCGGTGGTCGCCGAGGGCTCGGCCGCGGAGGTCCTCTCGGCACCGAACGTCGCCGCGCATTACGGCGCGAATGTCCGCATCGTCGAGGACGGAGCCGGCGTGTTCGTGCTTCCGCTGCGGAGCCGATAGAGTTCGCCGCGGCGCTCTGCGCCGCCCCATGCGCGACTGACCCGTCTCAACCGGCCACTGTCCTTGCAAGTAACAAGTTGTTACTTGCGCCGTTGCTTGGAGGTCGTTGCGCATGTCTCGCCTTGCCGGCTCGCTCGTCGCGGCCGGGATCACGAAGTCGTACGGAGCCGATGTCGTCCTCGCGGACGTCGGCCTCGTCGTGTCCCCGCGTGCGCGGATCGGGCTCGTCGGGCCGAACGGCGCCGGCAAGTCGACGCTGCTCCGCCTGCTCGCAGGGCTCGAGGAGCCGGACGCCGGTCGGATCCGCCGCACTCCGCCCTCGCTCACGGTCGGTTACCTCGCACAGGAGCGGAACGGCGCAGGCACGTGCTCCGGCGGCCAGGAGGCGCGCGCGGCACTCGCCGAACTGCTGCGCGGCGGCTTCGACGTGCTCCTGCTCGACGAGCCGACGAACGACCTCGACTTCGCCGGTCTCGGCTGGCTCGAGCGGTCGCTCGCAGCGCATCCCGGCTCGCTCGTCGTCGTCTCACACGACCGCGCGTTCCTCGACCGCACCGTCGCGCGCGTCGTCGAGGTCGACGAGTGGACGCGCGGCACGACCGAGTACAGCGGCGGCTGGAGCGACTTCGAGGCCGAGCGCGAACGCCGCCGCGAGCGTGACTACCGCCGCTGGGAGTCGTCGGTCGCCGAGCGGCGGCGCATCGAGGAGCAGCAGCGCAGGATGGCCGAGTGGGAGCGGCGCGGCTACGGCCAGGGCCGCAAGAAGAAGAAGTCGAAGGACGTGAAGCGGACCTACGGCGCGAGGCTGGCCCGCGTCGAGACCGTCGAGAAGCCGTACGAGCCGTGGGAGCTCCGGCTCTCGCTCGCCGTGCAGGCACGCAGCGGCGAGACCGTCGTGCGCCTCGAGGCCGCCGTCGTCGAGCGCGGCTCATTCCGCCTCGGCCCGCTCGACCTCGCGGTCGGCTGGGGAGACCGCGTCGCGATCGCCGGCTCGAACGGCAGCGGCAAGACGACGCTGCTCGAGGCGCTGCTGGGCCGCCTGCCGCTCGCCGGCGGCAACCGCCGGCTCGGCTCCGGCGTCGTGCTCGGCGAGCTCGAGCAGGACCGCGCCGCGCTCACCGGACGGCAGACGCTGCTCGACGTCTTCCGCGACTTCGAGGAGGGAACCGCCCGCACGCTCCTCGCG
This sequence comes from Gaiellaceae bacterium, assembly GCA_035279325.1. Classification (GTDB taxonomy): domain Bacteria; phylum Actinomycetota; class Thermoleophilia; order Gaiellales; family Gaiellaceae; genus Palsa-739. The sequence goes on along the minus strand of DATEHY010000092.1, from coordinate 13,299 downwards.
AAGTTCGGTCTCGGCGCAGACGACGTCCTGCGTCCGGCCGAGTCCCTCTCGCCGGGCGAGCGCACCCGCGCGGGCCTGGCGCTGCTCACCGCCCGCGGCGTCAACTGCCTCGTCCTCGACGAGCCGACGAACCACCTCGACGTCGAGGCGATCGAGCAGCTCGAGCGCGCGCTCGCCGCCTACGACGGCACCGTGATCCTCGTCACGCACGACCGACGCTTCCTGGAGGCCTTCGCGCCCGGCCGTACCATCCAGCTGTGACGCCGACGGCCTCGATCCTCACGATCGGGAACGAGCTCGTCTCGGGCGACGTCCCGAACACGAACGCGTCGTGGCTCGCCCGCAGGCTCGCGCCTCTCGGCGTCGCGGTGCGGCTGCTCGCCGCGCTGCCGGACGAGATCGACACGATCGCCGACTACGTCCGTGCCGAGGCGCCGCGGGTCGACTTCTTCCTCGTCACAGGCGGCCTCGGCGGCACGCCCGACGACCTGACGCGCGAGGCGATCGCTTCCGCGTTCCACGTCGAGCAGGAGGAGGTCCCGGAGCTCGCGGCCGAGCTGCGTGCCCGCTTCACGCGCAACCCGGAGTACGCGGCGCGCTGGGCGATGCTGCCGCGCGGCAGCCGGCCGCTCGCCAATCCCCACGGCGGGGCGCCCGGCTTCGCGATCGGGAACGTGTACGTCTTCCCCGGTCTGCCGAGCGAGATGGAGGCGATGTTCCGGTCGATCGAAAAGGAGTTCCGCCGCGGCAGACCGATCGAGTCGTGGCGCCGCGTCTTCAGGACGTACGAGAGCGTGATCTCCGACGCGCTCGCGCAGGCGGGCGAGCGCTGGCCGGGCGTTCTCGTCGGCTCCTACCCGAGCTTCGGCGACGGCGGCTTCACCGTCGAGGTGGTCGTCAAGTCGAGCGACGTCGCGGCGCTCGCGGCCGCGTCCGCGTGGCTCGAGTCAGCGATCGAAGAGCGCGGCGGACGGTAGGTAGAACGCGGCGATCGCGAACGTGAGGACGACCGACGCGAGCGGGCTGAAGAAGGCGAGGATGAAGACCGCTCCGTACATCGGGATGCCCGGCAGATAGGCGCGGTCGACCGCTCGGAGCGCGGACTCGTCCGTTGCCTCCGCGACGAGGCGCCGCCCTCGGCGCGCGTACTGCCACCAGACCTGGTGCAGGCTCGCCATGACGAGGAACGTCGCGCCGTAGGCCAGGGCCGCCGGCTTCGCACCCGAATGGCGGAGATGCTCGGCGACGAGCCTCGTCGGGAAGGGAAGAAAGGCGATCGTCAGCAGGAGCAGGTTGTTGATGAACAGCATCGTGCGGTCGGTGTGCCCGAGCAGGGAGACCGTGTGGTGGTGGTTCATCCAGATGATCCCGATCGTCACGAAGCTCGTGACGTAGGCGAAATACGACGGCCAGATGTGCAGGAGGTGACTGCCGAGAGCCTGGCTGGGCGCCCCGCTGAACTCGAGGACGAGAATGGTCGCGGCGATCGCGAACACGCCGTCGCTGAAGGCCTCGAGACGGCCGGTGCCGGGCTCCACGGCCCGGATCGTCGCGGACGCGGCGGACAGCTACGCCAGTGCGGGAGCGAGCTCGCGGCCGAGCAGCCGGACGGGCTCGAGATCGGTGTGGAGCAGGTGCTGGAGCAGCACGCGGTCGCAGCCCGCGCGCTCGTAGGCGCGCAGCCGCTCGACGGCCTCGTCCACCGAGCCGACGACCCCGACGGCCTCGACTCTGGGAAGCCACTCCTCGAACGTCGTCTCGCGCGGCCGCCGGGCGAACAGCATGTGCGCACGCTCGAGCGCGTCGTCGCGCGTCTCGCCGATCAGGCAGCTCGTCATGACGGAGAAGCGCAGCGGCCGCGCCTTCTCGCGGATCGCCGCCCCGTCCTCGGGCGAGACGAACGGCGTGTTGTATTCGTCCGCGAACCGCAGCGCCGGCTCGAGGCTGCCGCGCGAGCCGCTGCCGCCGACGATCAGCGGCGGTCTCGGCTGCTGCACGGGACGCGGCTGACCCGGCGCATCCTCGAGCGTGTAGTGCCGGCCGTGAAAGTCGACGTGCTCCTCGGTCCAGAGCCGGTGCACGATCTCGATCTGCTCGGCGAGCATCTCGAGCCGCACGCGCATCTCGGGAAACGGGAAGCCGTACGCGCGGTGCTCGCGCTCCATCCAGCCGGCGCCGAGGCCGAGCTCGATCCGCCCGGCCGAGACGTTGTCCGCCGTCGCCGCCGCGTTCGCGAGCAGCGCCGGCGTCCGGAAGGTGACCGGCGAGACCATCGTGCCGAAGCGCAGGGTCGACGTCCTCGCGGCGAGCGCGGCGATCGTCGTCCACGCGTCGTGCGCGACGCTGCCGAGCTCGTCGCCCTGCGAGATGTAGTGGTCTGAGCGGCACAGCGTCTCGACGCCGTGCTCCTCGCAGGCGTCCGCGAGCGCGCACCAGTCGCTCCACGTGACGTTCTCCTGCCCCTCGATCATGAGCGCGAGCCGCACGGTCGGACGATACCCGCCTTGACTCATAGCGATGCTATGCCTAGTATCGCGAGGTATGAGAGCCGAGTCGCTGAAGGGACACTTGGACGGCATGATCCTCGCGGTCGTTGCGACGGCACCCGCACACGGGTATGCGGTGATCGAGGAGCTGAGGCGCCGCAGCGCGGGAACGTTCGACCTGCCGGAGGGAACGGTGTATCCCGCCCTGCATCGCCTCGAGGCCGAGGGCCTGCTCGCGAGCACGTGGGCGAGCGCGAGCGGTCGCAAGCGGCGCGTCTACCGGCTCACCCGGCGCGGACGCTCCGCGCTCGAACAGCGCCGGCGCGAGTGGACGGACTTCTCCCGCGCCGTCCAGGGAGTGCTCGCGTGAGCTGGCTCGACAGCCTCGACGCGGAACTGGGCCGGGCGCGCATCCCGGGGCCGAGGCGGCGCCGGATCGTGAGCGAGCTCCGAGACCACCTCGCCTGCGACCCGACGGCGGAGGAGAGGCTCGGCGAGCCCGCGTCGCTCGCCCGGCAGTTCGCCGACGAGCTCGGGACGGCGCTCGCCCGGACGGCGGCCGTTGCCTCGTTCCTCGCGCTCGTGCCGCTCGGCGTCCTCTTCGCGGCGCTCTTCACGCTCGGCGCCGTGTACACGACGAACGTCGAGCCGGGAGCGACGATCCTTCTCGTCGGCGGAGTGCAGCTCGCGTTCGTGGGCGGGACGCTCGCGCTCGTCCGTGCCTGGCGGCTGCGCGGCGCCGTCGTCGTCTCGGCGGCCGAGGGCCGTGTCCTGCGTCGCCGCGCGGGTCTCGGCCTCGCCGGCGGCGCGCTCACCCTGGCCGTGATCGCCGTGCTCGCGTCCGGCCGGGACGGCGGCGTGCAGCTGTCGCATCCCGCGCTCGCCTGGACGACGGTCGGCGTCGGCGCGGCGTCGGTTCTGGCCGGGACGCTCGTCCTCGCCCGCACCACTCGACTCGGGCCGGTCGCGAAGGGGCCGGCCGCAGACCTCTCGTTCGACCTGGGCCTCGACGCGGACCCGCAGCGGCTTGCCTACGCGATCGCGGGTGCGGTCGCGCTCTGCATCGCGCTCGCCGGCATCGCGCAGGGCGACCCGATCGACGGGCTCGTCCGCGCAGCGGGTGACGGGCTTCTCTGTCTCGCCGGCTTCGTGCTGTTGGGCCGCCCGCTCGGCCTCCGGCGCTAGACGCGCGTTTTCCGATCCGACGCGCCGGGGACGAGAGGCGCCATGACGAATCTCCGTCTCACGAAGCAGCTCGCCGAGCTCGCGGAGCCGCTCGACGACGTCTCGGAGCCCGTTCAGGAGGCAGTCAAGGCCGTGCCGAGGCCCGTCCGTGACGTCCTCGACGGCGTCTGGTTCGGGAACCCCCTCCATCCGGCGCTGACTGACGTTCCGATCGGCGCCTGGTCGGCGGCGTTCGTCCTCGACCTCGCCGGCTCGCCGGCCGCGGACCAGGCGCTCGGCGTCGGGATCCTCGGCGCCGTGCCGACCGCGCTCACCGGCCTCAACGACTGGAGCCACCTGAAGGACGACGCGAAGCGGATCGGCACCGTCCACGCGTTGCTCAACTCGATGGCGCTCTCGCTCAACGTCGCGTCGTATGTCGCGCGTCGCGACGGTCACCGCGGGCTGGGCCGCGTTCTGTCGGGAGTCGCGTACGCCGGCACGCTCTTCTCGGCGCACCTCGGGGGCCATCTTTCGTTCGGGCTCGGAGTCCGCGTGAACCGCACGGCGTTCGAGAGCCCGCGCGACCGGTACGCCCCGGTCTGTGACGAGCAGGAGCTCAACGGCGGGAAGCTCGTCGGCGTCGAGCTCGAGGGCGAGTCGGTCGTCGTCTCGCGCTCGGAGGAGAGCGGCGAGGTCTGCGCGATCGCGGCGACGTGCTCGCATCTCGGCGGGCCGCTCGACCAGGGGAAACGGGATGGCGACACGGTCGTCTGCCCGTGGCACGGCTCGCGGTTCGACCTCTGCAGCGGCGATGTCCAGGGCGGGCCTGCTGTCTATCCGCAGCCCCGGTACGAGGCGCGCGTCCGCTCGGGCAAGGTCGAGATCCGCATCGCGAAGGAAGACGACAAGGGCTGACGGACGCCCCGGCTACGATCGGCGAGTGGCCGCGACGACGCCCGAGACCTACCTCGCCGACCTGAATCCGGCGCAGCGCGAGGCCGTCCTCCACACCGAAGGGCCCGTGCTCGTCGTCGCCGGCGCGGGCTCGGGCAAGACCCGCGTCCTCACCCGCCGCATCGCGCATCTGCTCGGTGCCGTCGGCGTCAAGCCGTCCGAGATCCTGGCGATCACGTTCACGAACAAGGCTGCCGGGGAGATGCGGGAGCGCGTCCAGGACCTCGTCGGGCCGCCCGCGCGCGCCGCGTGGGTGATGACGTTCCACTCGGCGTGCGGCCGCATCCTGCGCCGCGAAGCCCAGCGCCTCGGCTACCGCTCGAACTTCACGATCTACGACTCGGCCGACCAGATCCGGCTGGTGAAGCGCTGTCTCGAGGAGCTCGAGCGCGACCCGAAGCGCTTCACCCCGCGCGGCATTCACTCCCAGATCTCGAACGCGAAGAACACGCTCGTCGGGCCGGAGGAGTACGGCGAGCGGGTCGCGAGCTTCTACGACCAGACCGTCGCCGAGGTCTACGACCTCTACCAGAAGCGCCTCTTCGCCTCGAACGCCGTCGACTTCGACGACATGCTCTTCCTCACGGTCGACGTGCTCGAGCGCTTCCCCGAGGCCCGCGAGAAGTGGCAGGAGGCCTTCCACTACATCCTCGTCGACGAGTACCAGGACACGAACCACGCGCAGTACCGCCTGCTGCAGCTCCTGGCCGAGAAGCACCGCAATGTCTTCGCGGTGGGCGACCCGGACCAGTCGATCTACGGCTTCCGCGGCGCCGACATCCGCAACGTGCTCGAGTTCGAGCACGACTTCCCCGGCTCGTATTCGATCGCGCTGGAGCAGAACTACCGCTCGACGCAGCACATCCTCGACGCCGCGAACGGCGTCATCTCGCACAACCGCGAGCGCAAGGAGAAGAACCTCTGGTCGGAGCTCGGCGACGGCGACCCCGTGCGCGTGATCGAGGTCGAGGACGAGCATGCCGAGGCCCGTTACGTCGCCGCCGAGATCGCAATGCTCGTCGAGGAGGGCTTCTCGGGCAGCGAGGTCGCGGTCTTCTACCGGACGAACGCGCAGAGCCGCGTGCTCGAGGACGTCCTCGTGCGCCAGGGGATCGCGTACCAGGTGATCGGCGGCCCGCGCTTCTACGAGCGCGCCGAGATCAAGGATCTCGTCGCCTACCTCCAGGTGCTCGACAACCCGTACGACGCGGTCTCGCTCATCCGGATCGCGACGCGCCCCCGGCGCGGCATCGGCGATTCGACGCTCGCCCGCCTCCAGACGTGGGCGGACCAGCGCGAGATCTCGCTCTGGGAGGCAACCGCCGAGGCCGAGAACGCCGGCGTCGGCGCGGCGCCGCAGAAGGCGCTCAAGAGCTTCCGCGCAATGATCGAGTCGCTCATGGCGGCCGCGATGGAGCTCGAGGTGCCCGAGCTGATCGAGGAGGTGCTCGTACGCAGCGGCTACCTCGAGTCCCTCGAGGCCGAGCGCACGATCGAGGCGCAGGGCCGCATCGAAAACCTGCAGGAGCTCGTCTCGGTCGCGCGCGAGTGGCTCGAGAACGCGGAAGACAAGACGCTGAGCGCGTTCCTCCAGGAGGTCTCGCTCTACTCCGACCAGGACGCGATCCGTGGCGACGGGTCGCTCGTCACGCTCATGACGTTGCACAACGCGAAGGGCCTCGAGTTCCGCGCCGTCTACCTGATCGGCATGGAGGAGGGGATCTTCCCGCACTCGCGCTCGATCGAGGAGCAGGGGATCGAGGAGGAGCGGCGGCTCTGCTACGTCGGCATGACGCGTGCTCAGGAACGGCTGACGCTCCTGCACGCGAGCTCGCGGATGCTCTTCGGCGGGCGCAACCACAACCTGCCCTCGCGCTTCCTCGACGAGCTGCCCGACGGCCACGTCGAGCGCGAGCGCCTGCGCCCGGCGTCGTGGTCCGGCTACGGCGCGCCCCGCCGCAGCCAGATCGCGCCGCAGGAGAACGTGCCGGATCTCGGAACCGGCGACTCCGTCCGCCACTCGACACTCGGCGAGGGAGTCGTCGTGCGCATCGAGCCGGGCGGCCTCGTCACGGTGCGCTTCGCGGACGACGGCAGCGAGCGGAAGCTCGTGCTCGAGTACGCGCCGCTCGAGAAGCTGTAGGTGCAGGGCTCGCGGGCGAGCACGAAGGCCCGCCCGCCGAGTCCATGCGTCGCCCGCTACGAGTTGTTCGCGGTCAGGTCGGGGGTCGGCCAGCCGGCGGGCCGGTCGACGTAGACGATCCCACCCGAGGCGGGGATCCAGGCGCGTTCGAACTGCGCCCGGTCGTAGACGTGCCTGACGGTGCTGTCGTCGGTCGACGCCGGGTCGTAGGCGATGACGTCTCCGTTGCCGGTGAAGCCGCCGATCACAAGCAGGTGGCCGTTCGTGCTCTTGATCCCTCCGTCGAGCTGGTTCGAGTGCCAGGCGACGGAGGCGACGAGCGGGATCCCGTCCTTGATGAACGCCTCGGCCTCGGTCAGGTCGTGCAGCTGGGTCACGTCCGCGACCAGGCCCTGCGAGGCCGCGTACGCCGCGTTGAACGGCCAGTTGCCGGCTCCGTTGTAGTGGTAGTCGTAGACCATCCGGGCGGTGTAGTCGACGACCGGGTCGATCACGTTCGGATAGTCGGTGTAGACGTACTGGTAGTCGCTCGCGGGGGGTGCGTAGCCCCAGTAGCCGACCACCATCGCCGACGAGGTCGGGCTGCACCAGGCCTCGCCGCCGCTGTCGAACTGCGGGTACTCCCCGTGATGGAGCTCCTGCGAGTAGGAGGGGAAGGCGAGCGGATTCGGCGCGCCGAGATCGATCGTCTGTCCGTCCATCGTCGTCGGGCTGGGGAACGTGTTCTTCTGGTTCGTGAGGTTCGAGGCGATTGCGCTGTAGCGCGTGACGGTGGGGGTCGCGTCGAGCCCGACCCGACGATACAGCGTCAGTCTCAGCTGGTAGGCGACCGCCGGGTGATCCTTCGTGTAGAACGTGTCGATCGCGACGTAGCCGTCGGCGTCGCCCTGGCCGCCGACGGACGTGCGGTGGAAGTCGGAGTCGCTCGAGGTCCAGCGGCCGAGGATGTACCACTTCGCCCAGTGCGTTCCGCTGCCGTCGTCGATCAGCGGCCGCACCTCCGACTGGAGCCAGGTCCCGACGGGAGTCTGGGCGTTCCAGGACGAGACGAGCTCGTTGAACGCGAACGAGAGCGGCAGCTCCGGTGACGTCCACGTTCCGTACTCGTAGTCGCCCGAGCCGTCCACGACCTTCTGCTGGATCGGGTCGAAGCCCGCGTACGGATCCGTGTAGCTGAACGTCCCAGCAGGTGTCGACGAGATGCTCAGCGCGCCGTCGGCGTACGTAAGTCCGTGCGTCGTGCCGCCGCTCAGATCGAAGGTGTGGTAGTTGAGCGGATAGGGCTGCTTCGCCAGCGCCGGCGACCCGCCGACGAGCGCCAGTCCGCTCGCGGTCAGAAGCGCTACGAGGAACTTCCTCATGCAGAACCCCCCTGTTCGCGCCCGGCGAGCGGCGAGGCGAAGACCCCTGCGCCCGACCCGGGCTGCCTCCTTGGTCCAGGCCCGAGGATATCGGGAAGCTGTAGCGTCGGGCTCGTGTTCGAGGTTCGCCCCTGCGCCGACCAGGACCAGTACGGCCGCGCGATCGACGCGATCGGCCAGTACTTCGGCGCGCCGGCGAGCGACGAGCTGCTCGAGCGGTTCGCGCTGAACCTGCCGCACGAGCGGATGCACGCCGCCTTCGAGGGCGACCAGATCGTCGGCGGCGCGGGCGCCTTCCCGTTCGAGCTCTCCGTCCCGGGCGGCTCGCTTCCGTGCGCGGGAGTGACTGCCGTCGGCGTCCACCCGACACACCGCCGGCGCGGCGTCCTGCGGGCGATGATGGACGCGCAGCTGCGCGACGTCCACGAGCGCGGCGAGCCGATCGCGGCGCTGTGGGCGTCGGAGGAGACGATCTACAGCCGCTTCGGCTACGGCCTCGGCTCGTGGGCGGGCGAGCTGACGATCCAGCACGAGTGGGACGCGTTCGCGCAGCCGTTCCAGCCCACCGGTACGACGCGGTTCGTGACGCCCGAGGAGGCGCGCGACGTGCTCCCGCCGGTCTACGACGCCGTGCGGCGCGAGCGGCCGGGGATGATGTCGAGGAGCGAGAGCTGGTGGGACGCCCGGCAGCTGCACCTGCCCGAGGAGGAGGCCCGCTCGCCGAAGCGCTTCGTCGTGCTCGAGGTCGACGGCCGGGCGGTCGCGTACGGCATCTACCGGACGCACTTCAACTTCGAGGGCGGCCTGCCGGCGACCCGGCTCGTGGTGAAAGAGGCGTTCGGCTCCTCCCCCGAGGCGACGGCGGCGATCTGGCGCTTCCTCCTCGACGTCGACTGGACGGCCGTCGTCGAGGTGCCGTACGCGCCGCCCGACCATCCACTCTTCCTCTTGCTGGCGTTGCCGCGCCGGGCGCGTTACCGGATGCACGACTGCCTATGGGTGCGGCTCGTCGACGTCGGCGCCGCGCTGGCGGGCCGCGCGTACGGCGATGGCGGGCCGCTCGTGCTCGAGGTGCGCGACGCAGTCTGCGAGTGGAACGACGGACGCTGGCGGCTCGACGGCGCGGAGTGCGCACGGACCGAAGAGGAGCCGGATCTCGCGCTCGACGTGTCCGCGCTCGGCTCCGCGTACCTCGGTGCGGTGTCGTTCGCGCAGCTGCGCGAGGCGCTGCGGGTGGAGGAGCTGCGAGAGGGAGCGATTGCGCGAGCGGACGTCCTCTTCGCGTGGCGCCCGCTGCCGTGGTGCCCCGAGATCTTCTGAGCCGAGGGCGCTACACTGCCCGGCGACCCGGGGCGGTTAGCTCAGTTGGGAGAGCACCAGCTCGACAAGCTGGGGGTCACTGGTTCGAGCCCAGTACCGCCCACCTATCGACGATAAAGCCCCGCATCGGCGGGGTTTTTCGGATCCAGGGCCGGACACGAGTACGTATGGAAATCACCCGCAACAGCATCGAGACCAACCCTGGGCCGAGCGACTGGTTCAGCGGCACGGTCTTCATCGACCCCATAGCCGCCGCCGCGCCGCTCAGTGCTTCGGCGGTGCATTTCACGCCCGGCGCCCGCACCGCCTGGCACACGCATCCACACGGCCAGACGATCTGGGTCACCGAGGGTGTGGGCCTCTGCCAGTGCGAGGGTGGTCGCATCGAGGTGATCCGGCCCGGCGACCGCGTCTTGTTCGAGCCTGGCGAGAAGCATTGGCACGGTGCCGCACCCACCCGGTTCATGACCCATATCGCCATGCAGCTCGCCGACGAGAGCGGCAGCCCTGTCGCCTGGGGCGAGCATGTGACCGACGAGCAATACGGCCAGGCGCCGGGCGTGACCGAGGTTGGCGGCTGATGCGAGGAACGGTCATGTATCAGGCGGGCGACGTTCGCATCGAGAACGTCCCCGATCCCGCCATCCGGGAGCCGACCGACGCGGTGATCCGCGTCACGAGCGCCTGCATCTGCGGCTCCGATCTCTGGCCCTACAAGAACCTCCAGCCGGACGAGGGCTCGCGCGTCATGGGGCACGAGGCGATCGGCGTCGTGGAGGACGTCGGCTCCGACGTGCGCACGGTCGAGCCCGGCGATCTCGTCGTCATGCCGTTTGCCTTCTCGGATGGGACGTGCCTCTTCTGCGAGGAGGGCTTGCAGACCGAGTGCATCCACGGCGGCTTCTTCGGCAACCCCGAGAATCCGGGCGCCCAGGCTGAGGCCGTCCGCGTCCCGCAGGCCGACGGGACGCTCGTCGTGCTGCCTGTCGGTGCGGACGAGGCGCTCATGGCCTCGCTTCTGACGCTCTCCGACGTGATGGGCACCGGCCACCACGCGGCGTTCGTCGCCAAGGTCGGCCCGGGCAAGAGTGTCGCCGTCGTCGGCGACGGTGCTGTCGGCCTCTGCGGCGTGATAGCGGCGAAGCGGCTGGGGGCGGAGCGGATCATCATCATGGGCCGTCACGAGGACCGGATCGCGCTGGCACGCGACTTCGGCGCGACCGATGTCGTCAGCGAGCGCGGCGAGGACGCGGTCGAGCGGGTCAAGGCGCTGACCGACGGCGGCCATGGCGTCGATTCCGTTCTCGAGTGCGTCGGCCTTGACCAGTCGCTGGAGACGGCGATCGAGGTCGCTCGCCCGGGCGGGGCAGTCGGGCGGGTCGGTGTTCCCCAGCACGAGGCCATGCCCGGAGCCCAGACGTCGTTCTTCAAGAACGTCACGATCGGCGGCGGCCCGGCTCCTGCGCGCGCCTACATCGACGAGCTGCTGCCCGACATCCTCGACGGACGTATCGAGCCGGGACGTGTCTTCGACCGCACCGTCGATCTCGACGGCGTTCCCGAGGGCTACCGCGCGATGAACGACCGCGAGTCGATCAAGGTGCTGGTGAGGCCGTAGGCGAGCACATCCACGGCCTCCCTGCTTGGGACGGGTTCTCGTCCTAGGTAAGGTCGGCTCAGTCCCGACCGACGGAGGAGCGAAGTGACGAGCATGTACGCAGTTGTCGACCCTGCGACCGGCGAAACGGTCAAGGAATACCCGACGATCACAGACGACGAGCTGCGGGACGCCATCGCCCGCGCAGACAGGGCGCACAAGGAATGGTCGAAGGCGACGACGGTCGCAGATCGCGCCGCGCTGATCCGGCGCGTCGGCGAGCTGCACTCGGAACGCCGGAAGGAGCTCGCCGAGATCATCGTTGCCGAGATGGGCAAGCCGGTCGGCCAGGCCCGCGGCGAGGTCGCCTTCTCCGCGTCCATCTACGAGTTCTACGCCGACAACGCGGAGGCGCTGATGGCGGACGAGCCGATCGAGCTCCTCGACGGCGAAGGGTCCGCAGTCGTGCGCCGCAGCTCCCTCGGCGTCCTGCTCGGGATCATGCCGTGGAACTTCCCCTACTACCAGGTCGCCCGCTTCGCGGGACCGAACTTCATCATCGGGAACACGATCCTGCTGAAGCACGCTCCCCAGTGCCCGCAGTCGGCCGAGGCGATGGCGCAGATCTTCGCCGACGCCGGCTTCCCCGAGGGCGCGTACGAGAACATCTACGCGACGAACGAGCAGATCGAGTGGGTAATCGCCGACCCGCGCGTGCGCGGCGTCTCGGTCACCGGCTCCGAGCGCGCCGGCGCGGCCGTTGCGGAGATCGCCGGCCGGAACCTGAAGAAGGTCGTGCTCGAGCTCGGCGGCTCCGACCCGTACATCGTCCTCGCGACCGACGATCTCGACAAGACGGTCGAGGACGCCGTCGCCGCGCGGATCGACAACGCGGGCCAGTCGTGCAACGCCGCGAAGCGGATGATCGTGATCGACGAGCTCTACGAGCCGTTCCTCGAGAAGTTCACGGCCGCGCTCACCTCCGTGAAGGCCGGAGACCCGCACGAGCGCGAGACGGAGCTCGGGCCGCTGTCCTCCAAGCTCGCCGCCGACCGCCTCGAGAACCAGGTCGCGCGCGCGATCGAGCAGGGCGCGACCGTCGTCGCGGGCGGCAAGCGCGACGGGAACTACTTCGAGCCGACCGTGCTCACCGACATCACGCCCGACAACGACGCCTACCGCGAGGAGCTGTTCGGCCCGGTCGCGCAGGTCTATCGCGTGAAGTCGGAGGAGGAGGCTGTCGCGCTTGCGAACGACACGCCGTTCGGGCTCGGCTCCTACCTCGTGACGAACGACCCGGAGCAGGCCGAGCGCGTCGCGAACCAGATCGACGCGGGCATGGTCTACGTCAACATCGTCGGCGCCGACGGCGCCGAGCTGCCGTTCGGGGGCACGAAGCGCTCCGGTTTCGGACGCGAGCTCGGCCGGTACGGCGCGGACGAGTTCGTGAACAAGAAGCTAATCCGGATCGGCTGAGCCGGAGCGGATCGCCTCCGCCGTCGCCGTCAGCAGCCGGATCAACAGGCTGTCCTGCTCCTCGTGGGTCAGCCGCGGAAGCACGCGGTCGATCGCCTGGTCGAGGAACTCGGCCGACGCCGACCTGCCGGCGGCCTCGACGTGCCAGAGCCGGCCTTTCGTGGCGGTCACCTCGATGTCCTGGAAGACGACCGTGGCTTTCGTGCCTCCGGCCTCGGTCACGTGGCTCATCCGTCGGAGCGTTCGTCGCCGCAGGCCACGAGCCGGCTCAGCGGGACGACCTTCGTGCCGGCCTCCTGATCGAAGCGCACGACGGCGGCACCGTTTCCGTAGAGATAGCGGAGCACGCCGACGCGCCGTCCGAGCCTGACGCGCTCACCTGCCCGGAGCTTCCGCTCGCGGTCGTTCTGCTCATTCATCCGTATGACTCCCCCTTACCTGGGTAGAGGCATACGGCCCGCCGATCCTTTCTCGAGCTCTAGGGCAGCGGCACGGTGACCGTGACGATCGGCGTCGTCACCGTGGCCGTCGTGGCGGTGGAAGTGGCCACGGTCACGGTCGCGACCGGGGTGGTGGCGGTCACTGCGATCGTGGGCGCGGCCGGGATCGAGAGCGCCGGCAGCGAGACGGTCGGCACCGAGACCGTCGGCAAGCCGAGCGTCGAGGACGACGGCGGCGCATGGGCCGCCGTCGTGGACGCGGGGACGGCTGAGGGCGGCGCCGCGGCGGAAACGTGCGAGGCTGCGCGGGCCGGCGTGCTCGCTCGCGACCCGCCGGCCGTCTCGGCACGACGAC
>DATEHY010000091.1:0-26179 GCA_035279325.1 Gaiellaceae bacterium | reverse complement strand
CCGCACGCGCGGACACGCGGTCGCTGGGCGGCCGCCGGGCTGGGCGCCGCGATGATCGTGCTCACCGTGGCCGCCGTGCCGGGCGCCGCCGCGCTGCCGCTCCTGCTCTCGGCCTGGGCGATCGCGGCGTTCACAGCGCTTCGCGCTCCTGCGCTGGGGGTACGCTCACCTGCGACCTGATGGTGTTGCGGGGCATCGAACAGCGGCTGGAGCGGGTCTTCGAAGGCGTCTTCGGCCGCGCCTTCCGTACCAACGTCCAACCGGTCGAGCTCGCACGGAAGCTCGCGAAAGAGATGGACGAGCACCGCTCGACGTCGGTGACGCGCGTCTACGTCCCGAACGAGTACACGATCTACCTCTCCCCCGGCGACCGCGAGCAGTTCGAGGGGTACGAGAACTCGCTCGTGTCGGAGCTCGAGGAGTACCTCTCCGAGCACGCCGCCCGCGAGAACTACGCCCTCCTGACGCCGCCGCGGATCCTGTTCGAGACCGACGACGACCTCGGGGTCGGCGAGTTCGGCATCGCGACGCGCATGGCGCAGTACGGCCGCAGCGGCGAGGAGGAGGCACCCGAGATCCCGTCGCCCGGCGCGACGATGGTCTACAAGCCGCGGACGCAGCCGACCGAGGCGGCCTCGCCGATCGATCTCGGCGTCGAGCGCGAGGTCGCCGTGCTCGAATGGGCGGGCCGGCGGAACGTGCTCGACAAGCAGCGCTCGATCCTCGGCCGCTCGCGCGACGTCGACGTCCAGATCGACGACCCGAACGTGTCGCGCCGCCACGCGGAGATCGTCCAGGAAGGCTCGACCTACTGGCTCGTCGACCTCGGCTCGACGAACGGGACGGAGGTCGACGGGCAGCGTGTCCGGCGCGTGCGGCTCGCCGACGGCTCGCGCTTCACCATCGGCGAGACGACGATCACCTTCTCGACCGAGCGGGAATAGGAGCGCCGTGACTGTGGTCGCCTCGACGGGGGTCGCGGAGGTGCTCCTGGCGCTCAAGATCGCGTTCCTCGTCCTGCTCTACCTCTTCGTCATCCGTGTCATCCGCTCCGCGGGCCGCGAGCAGCAGGCGCCGAGCCAGGACAGCATGATCCTGACGCCGGCAGCGGCGGCGGCCGCAGGCCTCCGGCGCGGAGCCCCGGCGCGCCGGTCGGTGCGGCTCGTCGTCCAGCGCAGCCCGAGCCTGGAGGAGGGGAACGAGTTCCCGCTCAACTCGGCTCCGGTGACCGTCGGCCGCGGCGGGCAGAACGACCTCGTGCTCGACGGCGACGAGTTCGCGTCCGCTCGTCATGCACGGATCGAGCTGCGCGGCGACGGCGTCTGGGTGCAGGATCTCGACTCGACGAACGGCACGTACGTCAACGGCTCGCGCGTCGCGGGCGCGCAACGGCTCGGCGCCGGCGACGTCCTGCGCGTCGGCGAGACCGACCTTCGCGTGGAGGAGGCGTAGCGGTGCCCGTCGGGGCGTACGCCGTGGCGAGCGACACCGGGCGCAGACGGCGTCGCAACGAGGACAACTACGTCGTCGCGCCGCCGCTCTTCGCCGTCGCCGACGGGATGGGCGGCGCGCAGGCCGGCGAGGTCGCGTCGCAGCTCGCCGCGTCGGCTGTCGAGGCCGGAAGCTCCGACGGGCTGCAGGGAGTCGACGGGATCGACGCGCTGATCCAGGAGGCGAACCGCCGCATCTTCGACCGCGCCTCGACCGATCCCACCGCCTCGGGCATGGGCACGACGATGACCGTCGCGCTCGTCGAGGGGATGAACGTCGCGATCGGCCACGTGGGCGACTCGCGCGCGTACCTCGTCCGGGGCGAGCAGATGGAGCAGCTCACCGAGGACCACTCGCTCGTGAACGAGCTGCTGAAGAGCGGGCGGCTCTCGGAGGAGGAGGCCCAGATCCATCCGCAGCGGAGCGTGATCACGCGCGCCGTGGGCACGGATCCCGACGTCGACGTCGACGGCTTCACCATCGAGGCCGAGGACGGCGACGTCTTCCTCATCTGCTCCGACGGCTTGAGCGACATGGTCGAGGACGAGGAGATCCTCGAGGTCGTCCACGAGCACCGCGACGACCTCGACACGGCGGTGAAGTCGCTCGTCGCAGCCGCCAATCGCGGCGGCGGAGAGGACAACATCACCGCGGTCGCCTTCCGGATCTCGTCGGAAGCTCCGCCGAGCCTCGAGGACACGGTCGCGATGCCGGCGCTGACCGGTGGCGTGGACGAGCCGGACGAGCAGACGCGGGAGTACGCCGATGTCGATGCCGATCGCGGCGGCGACACGATGGTCGTCCCCCCCGAAGAGCTCGGCCCCGACCCCGGAGCAAGTAACAACTTGTTACAAGCGACAGGGGAGCCGTCGGTGGAGCCGGAGCCGTTCGGTGACCCGAGGCGGGCTCGGCTCGTCCTGGTTGCGATCGCCGTCCTCCTGATCGTGGCCGCGCTCGTCGTCTGGGGGTTGACGCGCTGACCCTCCGCAACCGCGAGCTCGCCGCGCTCCTCACGGTCGGCCTGCTGACGGCGATCGGCTTCGCCACGGTCTATATCGCGCTCAAGTCGCAGATCTCGGGCGGCTCGCTCGGCTATGCCGGCCTCTTCTTCGGGCTCTACCTCGCCGCGCACGTCGTGGCCCGCCTGACCGTCCCGCTCGCCGACCCGTACCTGCTGCCGATGGCCGCGCTCCTGACCGCGATCGGGCTGACGGAGATCTACCGGCTCGGCCCCTCCGACGCCCTCCGACAGGGGCTCTGGATCGTGATCGGCGTCGCCGCGTTCGGCGCGACGCTCTTCTGGCTGCACAAGGACTACCGCGCGCTCGAGCGCTACAAGTACGTCTTCGGGGTCACCGCGATCGTCCTGCTCTTCCTGCCGCTCGCCCCCGGGTTCGGCGAGTCGATCAACGGCTCGCGGCTGTGGATCCACTTCGGCTCGCTCCAGTTCCAGCCGGGCGAGCTCGGGAAGATCGCGCTCATCGTCTTCCTCGCCGCGTACCTCCGCGAACGGCGCGAGGTGCTCGCGCAGGGGAGGCTGAAGGACTGGGGGCCGCTGCTCGTCATCTGGGGCGGCGCGATGCTCGTCCTCCTCGCGACCGACGACCTCGGCAGCGCGCTCCTCTACTACGGGATCTTCCTCGCGATGCTGTACGTCGCGACCGCACGGCTCTCATTCGTCGCGGCCGCGCTCGGCCTGTTTCTCGTCGGCGCCTTCGGAATCACGCAGGTGACGCCGCACGTGCAGGAGCGCGTGAACGTCTGGCTCGACCCGTACAAGCACGCGCAGTCGAGCGGCTACCAGATCCTGCAGTCGCTCTACTCGATCGCGCACGGCGGCGTCGGCGGCACGGGTCTCGGCCGCGGAATCGTCACCACGCAGAGCGGGCAGCAGATCGTTCCCGACCAGAACACGGACTTCATCTACTCGGCGCTGGCACAGGAGCTCGGGCTGATCGGCGCGGCGGCCCTGCTGCTCCTCTACATGGCCTTCGTCCTGCGCGGCTTCCGGATCGCCCTCACGGCGACCGACGGCTTCTCGAAGCTGCTCGCCGCCGGGCTCAGCTTCAGCTTCGCCTTCCAGACGTTCGTCATCGTCGGCGGCATCACCCGGGTCATCCCGCTCACGGGCATCACGCTGCCCTTCGTCTCCTACGGAGGCTCGAGCGTCGTCGCCAACTTCCTCCTCGTCGCGGGTCTGCTGCTGATCTCGAACCGGGCGAACCGGCAGGAGGCTGCCACGTGAACAAGCAGCTTCGCCATATCGCGGTCGCGGCGATGATCCTGCTGGCCGTCCTGGTCGTGTCGACGACGTACTGGCAGACTTGGGCCGTCGGCAGCCTCGCGGACCGCAAAGGCAACGAGACGGCGCTGATCGCGCGCATCACGGTCGACCGCGGCAAGCTCCTCGCCTCCGACGGGACCGTGCTCGCGACGAATCGCAGGCACCGCATCCACGGCCTCACGACCTACACGCGGCACTACCCGCTCAACGACCTCGCGCCGCAGGTGCTCGGCTACTCCACCCCGGGAGCGACGACCGGCCTCGAGGCGGCGTACGACGACTACCTGACCGGCGCCAACACCAACCTCAGCAACAGCCTCAAGCACGCGCTCCAGCTGGGCGGTACGACCGTGAAGGGCGACAACGTCGTCCTCACGTTGCGCCCCGCCGTGCAGAGGCTCGCGCTCACCCAACTCGCCGGCCGCTGCGGCGCCGTCGTCGCCATGGACGCGAAGACGGGCGCCGTCTACGCGATGGCCTCGTCGCCCACCTACAACGAGAACCTGATGGAGCAGCGGCGCGGGTACCTGAAGGTCGTCAAGATCAAGGGAACCTGCGGAGACGCGTCCGCGCTGCGGAACAACGCGACGGTGGGGCTCTATCCGCCTGGCTCGACCTTCAAGATGGTGACGGCCGCGGCCGCCCTCGACTCCGGTGCGTACACGCCGAGCTCGCCGTTCGTCGACCCGGGCTACTGCACCGAGTACGGCCAGCGCGTCTCGAACGCCGGCAACCCGGATCAAAACGGCCCGGAGGCGTTCGGCAACGTCACGCTCGCGCAGGGCTTCGAGCACTCGATCAACTCGGTCTTCTGCAACATCGGGAAGCACATCGGCGGCGAGGAGATCCTCAAATACGCGAAGCGGTTCGGCTTCTACTCGGTGCCACCGCTCGACACGCCGCCCGGCGAGAGCTCGGCGTCGGGCCTGTACCGGCCGACCGGCCCGCACAAGACTTTGGAGCTGTGGGATCCGAAGAACAACAACGACATCGACGCCGGCCGGCTCGCGTTCGGGCAGTTCAACATGCTCGCCACGCCGCTCCAGATGGGGCTCGTCGGGGCGACCATCGCGAACAGGGGAGTCGAGCCGAAGCCGTACCTCGTGCAGAAGATCGTCGCCGCGGACGGCTCCGTCGTCGCCAAGACCAGTCCGCAGATGCTCGGCCGCGTGATCAAGCCGACGACGGCGGCCGAGCTGAACCAGATGATGCGGCTCGTCGTCACCGGCGGAACTGCCGCGACCGTCGGCTTCCCGTCCGGCCTCGACGTCGCGGGCAAGACGGGCACCGCGGAGCTCGGCCTCGGAACCACCTACGACGCGTGGTTCGTCTGCTTTGCGCCGGCGAGCAACCCGCGCTACGTCGTCTCGGTCGTCGTCGAGAAGCAGCCGAACGGCTTCGGGGCCTCGGTCGCGGCGCCGATCGCGAAGGCGATCCTCGAGAAACTGATGGCCGGGTGACCATGTCTCTACCCTTTAGAGCGCCGTGGCGGTAAGCGACTCCCTCATCGACACGCTCTTCGACGGGCGTTACCGGATCCAGCGCAAGCTCGGCGCCGGGGGAATGGCAGACGTCTATCTCGCGGAGGACCAGGAGCTCGGCCGCCGCGTCGCGATCAAGATCCTCAACGGCCGCCACGCGAACGACGACCAGTTCATCGAGCGGTTCCGCCGCGAGGCGAAGAACGCCGCGGCGCTCAACCACCCGAACATCGTCTCGATCTACGACCGCGGCGAAGCCGAGGACACCTACTACATCGCGATGGAGTTCCTCGACGGGCGGACGCTCAAGGAGCTGATCGTCGGCCGCGGCGCCGCGCCGATCAACGTCGCGATCGAGTACGCGCGGCAGATCCTCTCGGCGCTCCGCTTCGCCCACCGGCACGGGATCGTCCACCGCGACATCAAGCCGCACAACGTCCTCGTCGACAGCGAGGGGCGCGTGAAGGTCACGGACTTCGGCATCGCGCGGGCCGGCACGAGCCAGATGACAGAGACGGGCTCGATCGTCGGCACGGCGCAGTACCTCTCGCCCGAGCAGGCGCGCGGCGGCGAGGTCGACCCGCGCTCGGATCTCTACTCGCTGGGAGTCGTCCTCTACGAGCTGCTCACCGGCAAGACGCCGTTCGACGGCGAGACGCCCGTCGAGATCGCGATGAAGCACCTCTCGACCGCGCCGAAGCCGCCGTCGAAGCTGCGGCCGGACGTCCCGCCCGAGCTCGACATGGTCGTGCTGCGCGCGCTCGCGAAGAATCCCGAAGACCGCTACCAGAGCGCCGACGAGATGGAGGCCGATCTCGACCGGGTCGCTCGTGGCGCGGGCGTCGCGGCGGCCACGGTCGACACGGCCACGCAGGTGCTACGCCGTCCCTCCACCCTCGGGGCAACCGAGGCGGCGACGGCCGCGACGATGATCGCGCCCGCGCCTCCCGCGCGGACCCGCGTCGCACCCGCCGCAGTCGTCGAGGAGGAGGAGATCGAGGAACGAGGCGGGCCGGAGCGCCCGCTCTGGCCGTGGCTCGTCGCCGCCGCCTTCGTGATCGCCGCGGCGATCGCGGGGTTTTTCGTCTGGCACGAGCTTTCCGGGTCGTCGACGCCGCAGGTGGCGATCACCAACTACCAGGGCGAGCCTCAGGCACGAGCCGTGCGGCAGATAACCGCACTCGACCTCCACCCGAAGGTGCTCCACGGCTCGAGCAAGAGGTACAAGGACGGGCTCGTCTTCAGGCAGGATCCGAGCGCCGGCGTCAAGGTCGACAAGGGCGGCACCGTCAAGATCTGGGTCTCGACCGGCCCGCCGAAGGTGCCGGTCCCCGACGTCAAGGGCGAGCAATGGTCGGATGCGCAGGCGGCGCTCGTCAACGCGGGGCTGAAGCCGGTGAAGTTCGGCGTCCCCGGGGCCACGGCAGGCAAGGTGACCGCGACCGACCCGCCCGCGGGCAAGTCCGTGCCGGAGGGGACGAAGGTGCGCGTCAACGTGATGAACGGGCCGGTGACGGCTCCCGTGCCGGGCGTCGTCGGCCTGACCCTCAGCGATGCCACGGCCAAGCTCCAGGCGGCCGGCTTCAAGGCGAATCCCAGCTACGTCGACAACACCGCGGCGGCGAACACCGTCGTGTCCCAGAGTCCCGCGCCGGGCACGAACGAGGCGAAGGGCACGAGCGTCAACCTCAACGTCTCGAACGGGCCTCCGCCGGCGACCGTGACGAGCGTCATCGGCTATACGGCGCAGCAGGCGGCTCAGACCCTCCAGGGCGAGGGCTTCGTCGTCAACCAGCAGTACGTGACGGTCAACGACCCGAACCAGGACGGCGTCGTCCAGAACCAGAACCCGCCCGGCGGCACCAAGGAGGCGAAGGGCTCGACGGTGACGATCGTGGTCGGCCAGTTCTCGCAGGGGCCGCCGACGACAACCGGCAGCGGGTGAGCTCGGCCCGGCGCTTTCGGGTGGCCATCCTCGCGGGCGGCCGGTCGAGCGAGCACGAGATCTCTCTGGCCTCTGCGCGGTCGGTCGCGGAGGCTCTCGATCGGGAGCGATACGACGTCGCCGAGGTCGCGATCGGCCGCGACGGCACCTGGGCGTTGCAAAGCGGTCAAGGTTCCGTACCGGTACGAAGTACCGTGACGGAAGCGTCACGAGCCAGGCCGCGGCCTCCGGCCGAGACGTTGCCGGTTCCCGCGCGCTCCGGGACGCTCGAGACGCTCGGTGTTGTGGATGTCGTGCTGCCGATCCTGCACGGCCCCTTCGGCGAGGATGGAACCGTGCAGGGCCTGCTCGAGCTCGCCGACGTCCCCTACGTCGGCGCCGGCGTGGCCGCCTCGGCGCTCGCGATGGACAAGGACCTGTTCAAGAAGGTGATGCGCGACAGCGGGATCCCGGTCGCAGCGCACCACGCGATCCGGCTCGGCGACGCGATCGAGAACCCGTTCGGCTACCCGGTCTTCGTCAAGCCCGCGCGGCTCGGTTCCTCGGTCGGCATCTCGAAGGTGCAGACGGAGGAAGAGCTCGCCCCCGCGGTCGAGCTCGCCTTCCGCCACGACGAGAAGGTGCTCGTCGAGGAGTTCGTCGCCGGGACGGAGGTCGAGGTAGGCGTCCTCGGCAACCGCGTGCCGCCGCCGATCGCCTCGCTGCCGGGCCAGATCGACACGCTCGAGCACGAGTGGTACGACTTCGCCTCGAAGTACGACGCCGGCGGGATGGAGCTGCTCGTCCCGCCCCCGGGCCTGTCGCAGGAGACGATCGAGCTGCTGCAGCGGCGCGCCGTCGAGTCGTTCGTCGCGAGCGAGTGCGAGGGGCTCGCCCGCGTCGACTTCTTCGTGCGCGACTCCGACGGCGAGGTCGTCCTCAACGAGCTCAACACGATGCCCGGATTCACAGCGACGAGCGTGTGGGCGCGGCTGTTCGAGGCGTCGGGCGTCGGCTACGCCGAGGCGCTCGACCGGCTGATCGAGCTCGCGCTCGAACGGCACGAGCGCCGCTCGAAGCTCGTGTACTAGCTCTTCGCGGTCACTTCGGAGATCTCGGCCTTGTTGCCCGAAGGCAACCGGGTCAGGAGGACCACGTAAAACCGCCCAGACTTGCCGTCGAGGCTGAAGGTCGTCTTCGAGTCGACCGTCCGCGAGGACGAGTCGGCCTTGAACGGCCCCCGCTGCGAGTCTCCGACCTCGATCCGGGCGACGAAGCCCGGCGAGGGCGTCTCGACCGTGACCTGCGAGAGCTTCGTCGAGCTACGGGCGTCGAGGACGAGTCCCAACGCCGTCATCAGGCCGCCGAAGTCGGAGGAGCCGTAGATCTGCGTGAACCACGAGGTCCCCGGATCGCCGTCGGTCGCGGCTCCTGCCGAGTCCGCGTGTGTGTCCGGAGACCCGGCCAGATTCTCGTAGTAGTCGCCGACACCGTGCAACTGCACGACCGACCCGGACGGGCCTCCGCCCCCTGGGCCGCCGCGGTGGTGGCTCGCGCCGCCGAGCAGCAGGACCGCGCCGAGCGCCGCGCCGGCGACGACGAGCGCGAGCAGCACCCAGCCGAATGGGCGCGCGCGCGAGCGACGGCGGCGGCTCCGCGCCGGAGGCGGCACAGGCCGAGTGACGAGCGTCGCCCCGAGATCGTCCTCCACCGGAGGAGCCGCCTCGCCTGCGGGCTCCGCGAGGCAGGCGCGCAACTCCCCGGCGAAGGCGGCCATGGACGGGAAGCGGCGCGCCGGATCCTTCGCGAGCGCACGGTCGACCGCAGCTGCGAGCCTCGGCGACACG
This sequence comes from Gaiellaceae bacterium, assembly GCA_035279325.1. Classification (GTDB taxonomy): domain Bacteria; phylum Actinomycetota; class Thermoleophilia; order Gaiellales; family Gaiellaceae; genus Palsa-739. The sequence continues at coordinate 17,152 of DATEHY010000091.1, read as the reverse complement.
TCCGGACGCCGCTCCAGCAGGCTCGGCGCCGGCTCGTTCACGTGCCGCAGGGCAACAGCCACGAAGTTCTCGCCCACGAACGGCACGTCGCCCGCGAGCAGCTCCCAGAGCACGATTCCGAGCGAGTAGACGTCGGTCGCGGGCGAGACAGGCTTGCCGCTCGCCTGCTCGGGCGCGAGGTACTCGCCGGTGCCGAGAACGGTGCCCGTCTGCGTGACGCCGTGATCCATGTGGAGCGAGCGCGCAATGCCGAAGTCCGTGACCTTCACCTCGCCCTCGCGGCTGAGGAGGACGTTCTGCGGCTTCACGTCGCGATGGACGAGCCCGTGCTCGTGGGCGAAGGAGAGCCCGTCCGCGACGGCGAGGGCAAGCTCGAGCGCCGACCGCACGGGCAGGCGGCCGGTGCGCAGCACGAGCTCCTTCAGGTTCTCGCCCTCGACGTGCTCGAAGACGATGTACTGCCGGCCGTTGTCGTCGCCACGGTCGATGACGGTGACGATGTTCGGGTGCGACAGGCGGGCCACCGCCCGGGCCTCGCGACGGAATCGCTCGAGATACTCCGGATCGGTCGCGTAGTGCTCGTGCAGGATCTTGATCGCGACGCGCCGCTCGAGCTGGCGGTCGCGGGCGCGGAAGACGCTCGACATGCCGCCGGTCCCGACGAGCTCCTCGAGCTCGTAGCGGTCGGCGATCAGATCGCCGGACTGCGGAGGACGCGCCACGGCAGGGATATTCGACCTTGATCCCGGCACGCCTGTAGAACGCGCGAGCGCCGGGCGCGGCTACGCAAGGACCGCTTCCAGCGCCTCCTCCCACGCCCCGAGACCTTCTTCGAGCTCGGCGTCCGTGATGACGAGCGGGCAGAGCACGCGGTTGCAGTTCGAGTGGACGCCGGCCTTCAGCAGCAGCAGCCCGCGCGCGGCGGCCTCCTCGGCGACCCGCGACGCGATGCCCGGCGCCGGCTCCTTCGTCCCGCGGTCCTCGACGTACTCGACCGCGAGCATCGCGCCGAGCCCGCGTACGTCGCCGATCGCCTCGAAGCGCTCCTGCCAGGCGAGCATGCGGGCGCGGATCGTCTCGCCGACCCGCCGGGCGCGCTCGACGAGCCCTTCCTCCTCGAACACGTCGAGGACGGCGACCGCCGCCGCAAGCGCGACCGGGTTGCCGACGTAGGTGCCGCCGACCGCGTTGTCCCAGAGCGAATCCATGATCTCGGCCTTGCCGAGGACGCCCGAGAGCGGCAGGCCGCCGGCGATGGATTTCGCGACGGTCATGAGGTCGGGCTCGACGCCGTAGTGCTCGACGGCGAACATCCGGCCCGTCCTGCCGAAGCCGGTCTGCACCTCGTCGACGACGAGCAGGATCCCTTCACGGTCGCAGATCGCGCGCAGCCCCGTCATGAACTCCTCCGGCGCCGGGATGAACCCGCCCTCGCCCTGCACCGGCTCGACGACGATCGCGGCGACCGTCTCGGCCGCTACCTGCGTCGACAGTGCGCGCTCGAGTGCGTCGAGCGCGTCGCGGGCCGTGATCCCGCGGTACTCGTCCGGGAACGGGACGCGGTAGACCTCCGGCGCGAACGGCCCGAGACCCGCCTTGTAGGGGTGCGTCTTCGAGGTGAGCGTGAGCGCGAGCAGCGAGCGGCCGTGGAACGCGCCTTCGAAGCCGATCACGGCCGGGCGCCGCGTGTACCCGCGCGCGAACTTGACCGCGTTCTCGACCGCCTCGGCGCCCCCGTTGAAGAAGGCGGCCTTGGCCGGGCCCGAGAACGGCGCGAGCGCGGTCAGCCGCTCGGCGTACTCGACGTAGACCTCGTACGGGACGATCGTGAAGTCGGTGTGGAAGAACCGCGCGGCCTGCTCCTGAACGGCCGCGACGACGCGCGGGTGGGCGTGCCCGACGTTGAGGCAGCCGACCCCGCCCGCGAAGTCGACGAAGCTGTTGCCGTCGACGTCGGTCACGGTGGCGCCGCTGCCGCCGGCGATCATGATCGGCAGGTAGAGGCCGAGCGGATCGGCGACGACCCGCTGCTTCCGCTCGACGATCTCCCGCGAGCGCGGCCCGGGGATCTCGGTGCGGAGCTCGATCGCGCGGGTCATGGCCATACGGCCACCTTAGCCACTCCGCCCGACGAAGAATCCGGGTAAGAATCGTCCCGATGGTGCTCTCCGATGCGACGATCGCCCGCCTGCTCGCCGAGGGGAGGATCGAGATCGACCCATACGACGAGGCGCTGCTGCAGCCGTCGAGCGTGGACGTCCGCGTCGACCGGCTCTTCCGCGTCTTCCACAACAACCGCTACCCGTTCATCGACGTGAAGGTCGAGCAGGCGGAGCTGACCGAGCTCGTCCAGGTCGACGACGACCACCCGTTCGTCCTCCATCCCGGCGAGTTCGTGCTCGGCTCGACGCTCGAGCGGATCAAGCTGCCCGACGACCTCGTCGCGCGGCTAGAGGGCAAGTCGAGCCTCGGGCGCCTCGGGCTCCTCATCCACTCGACGGCCGGCTTCATCGATCCGGGCTGGGACGGCCACGTGACGCTCGAGCTCTCGAACGTCGCGAACCTCCCGATCACGATCTATCCGGAGATGAAGATCGGGCAGGTCAGCTTCATGCAGCTGACGGAGCCGGCCGCGACACCGTACGGCGCCGATTCGATCGGCTCGAAGTACAAGGGCCAGCGGGGGCCGACGGCGAGCCGCTACTGGCAGAACTTCGAGCGCGGGTCGTGACCGTCCTCGTCACCGGCGGAACGGGCTTCGTCGGGCCGCACGTCGTGCACGCGCTGCGGGCGAAGGAGATCGCGGTTCGCGCGCTCGTGCGCGATCCCGCGCGGGCGTCGCGGCTCGCCGCCTGGGGCGTCGAGCTGGCTACCGGGGACGTGACGGATCCGGCGTCGCTCAGAGCCGCCTGCGCGGGCGTCGACGCGGTCGTCCACCTCGTCGCGATCATCCGCGGCCGGCCCGTCGACTTCGAGCGCGTGATAGCCCAGGGCACGCGGAACGTCGTGGCCGCTGCGCAGCAGGCGGGAGCGCGGCGGTTCGTGCTCGCAAGCGCGCTCGGCCTCGACGAGCGCTCGAAGGACGCCGTCCCGTACTTCGCGGCGAAGTGGGAGATGGAGCGAGCCCTCCGCGAGTCGGGGCTCGAGCACGTGATCTTCCGGCCGAGCTTCGTCTTCGGCCGCGACGGCGGGGTCCTGCCGACCTTCGTGCGGCTTGCGCGCTACGCGCCCGTGACGCCGATCGTCGGCCCCGGCAGGCAGCGACTGCAGCCGATCTGGGTCGAGGACGTCGCGGAGTACTACGCCCGCGCGCTCGACGAGCCGGCGGCGGCGAACCGCATCTTCGAGCTCGGCGGCCCCGAAGCGGTGAGCTGGAACGAGTTCTGGGAGCGCCTGAAGCGCGTGCTCGGAGTGCGGCGGCCGTCGCTGCACGTCCCGTTCGGTGCGATGCGCCTGCAGGCGGCGCTGACCGAGCGGCTTCCGGGCGCGCCCGTGACGCGCGACCAGCTGACGATGCTCCAGCTCGGCGACAACGTGGTCGACGACCCGAGCGCAGTCGAGACGTTCCAGCTGCCGCTCGTGCCGCTCGACGAGCAGCTGCGGCGAGCGACGTGACGCTTCGGACACGGTACGAGGTACCGTGACGAAAGCGTGACGCGCGGAGTCGTCTACGCCGAGCCGGACGCGGCGCCCGTGGTCGAGGAGCTGACGGTCGACCCACCCGGCCCGCGCGAGGTGCTCGTGCGAGTCCTCGCCTGTGGGCTCTGCCACTCCGATCTCCACGTCCTCGAGACCAGGGGCAGAGGGGACCGGTTCCCGATTCTGCTCGGCCACGAGGGTGCGGGAGTCGTCGAGAACGTCGGGAGCGAGGTGACGTCGGTGGCCCCCGGCGATCGAGTCGTCGTCGCCTGGCGGGCGCCCTGCGGCGAGTGCCCGCAGTGCCGGCGCGGCGACCCGCGACGCTGCTCGAAGCAGCTCCGGGCCAAGCGCCGGCTGCACCGGGCCTCGGACGGCGCGCTCCTGACGCCGGTGCTGCGCTGCGGCACCTTCGCCGACCGCGCAGTGGTGCACGAAGCGTGTGCGGTGAAGGTGCCGGAGGAGCTGCCGGTCGAACAGGCGGCGCTCCTCGCGTGCGGCTTCTCGACCGGCGCCGGAGCCGCCCTCTGGGCAACGCCGGTGCGGGAGGAGTCGACGGTCGCCGTGATCGGCTGCGGCGGCGTCGGGCTCGCGGCGATCCAGGGCGCGCTCCTGCGCGGCGCGGGGCAGATCGTCGCCGTCGACGTCGCGCCGGAGAAGCTCGCGCACGCCCACGTGCTCGGAGCGACCGACGTCGTCGACGCATCCGCCGTCGATCCGGTCGAGGCGGTCAGAGAGCTGACGGGCGGCCGGGGAGTGGAGTTCGCGTTTTCGGCCATCGGAGCCGCGAGCGGGCTCGATCAGGCGATCCGGATGTGCGCCTATGCAGGGACGGCAACACTCGTCGGCCTGCCGTTTCCGGGCACGAAGCTCGGCGTGGATCTCGTCGAGGACGTCTTCGATCCGAAGGTCCGACTCACCGTGACGCACGGCGGCGACACGATCCCGCGCGAGGACTTCCCGTTTCTCGCCCAGGCCGCCCTCGACGGACGGATCGACCTCGCTCGCTTCGTGACGAGCACGATCTCGCTCGACGAGGTGCCGGAACGCCTCCCGCGCATCGGCGAAAGCGGCGACATCAGAACCGTCGCCGTACTTGTGACGGATCGATGAGCCTGCGCCGTATCCGCGGTGTGAAGAGCTGCCTCGCCGTGTGCGTGGCGACGCTGGCGTTGACTGCCTGTGCAGGCGCGCATTCCGCTGCGCCGCCGGTCGCGCCGCTCGCCGTCCAGCCGGACGCGCAGGCCATGCGCTTGGTCGACACGCACGGGATCGAGGTCGCGGTTCCCAGGGCCTGGCGCCTTGGCGATGGGATGTGCGGCACGCCGAAGGGAAATACCGTCCTCTGGAACACGGATGCGATTCCCGCCTGCCTCACCGGACAGCCGCGGGGCTTGAGCGTCGTCGAGTTCGGTGGTTCTGTCCGGCGGCTGCACGGTTATCGGCGCGACTCGACGGCCGTCACCATCGACGGCGTCCGGGCCCGTCGCTGGGATGTCGGGACGGTGATGGGAAGCCATGAGATCCGCCTCGACTTCGCACGCCGCAACCTTTCCGTGACCGTGCTCAGCCCGGACCGCTCGCTGCTTCGTCGGATCCTCGCTTCGGTGCGACCGATCCGCGTCGATCCGAATGGTTGCCCGACCCATCCCGCCGAGATCTACATGCGTGGCTCCCGGCACAGCCGCTTGCAGCAGTTCGTTCCTGCGCGGCCGAGACGTCTGGTGGGCTGCTCCTACCAGGGGCGCTGGCTCGACCACTCCAACCTCGTCGGCCTTGGGGCCGCCGGCCGTCTGGCGCGCGCGCTCGACGCCGCTCCGTTCGGATTCTCACGCGCGCCGCGGCGCACGATCCTTCCATCGATCTGCGGCTCGACTTGGCGCGGATCCTCCATGACGGCACGCTTCGAATACGTGGGTCGTGGGCCGGTCACGGTCACCGCGCACCTCGAAGGCTGCGCCCGGCTCGGAGCGAGTAACGGCCGCTGGGGCGTCCGGATGAGGCCGTGGTGGGTCGGCCTGTTCGTGAAGGACGCCGGCTACTTCGGCGCGGCGGTCGACCCCCACAACGTGGGCTAGCGCTTGCCGAACGCGGCGCGCCGCGCGACGTCGGCTTCGTCGACCATGTGGCCGTCGCGCTCGACGTAGCCGTCCTTGCCGCCGATCGCGAGCAGCACGGCCTCCTCGCCGAACGGGTTCGAGACCTTGCGCGGCGTCGTCGAGGGGACGTGGAAGAGGCCGCCCTCGCCCAGAACGCGCTTCTCGCCCTCGACCTCGACCTCCACGCGGCCCCGGTGGACGAAGTAGAGCTCGTCCTGCGTGTCGTGGAAGTGGAGGAAGCCGTCGTGCCCGGGCGGCATCACGATCCCGTTGATCCCGAACGCCGTCACGCCGAGCGCGGCGCGGATCTTGCGGAAGCCCGGCCCCTCGCCGAGCTCGTCGAGCGACGAGAACGCGTGGCTCATTCGCTGCACGCGTCCGCGGTCTGCGCGAGCGGGAGCCGCCCGAGGAGCTCGGCGAGCTGTTCTCGCTCCTGCGGCTCGAGCCGTGCTCCGAACAGCTCGTCGATGTCGGCGTGGTGCGACCTCCGGGCGTCCTCCACCTTCTTGAGCCCTTCGTCGGTCAGCACGGCGTAGCTCACCCGCGCGTCCGTCGCGCAGGGCTTCTTCGCCACGAGGCCGCAGCGCTCCAGCCCATCCAGGAGGCGCGTGATGCCGGACGCGGTGAGCAGCACCTGGCGTGCGATGTCGACCCGCCGCATCGCATGACCCTCGGCGTAGTAGAGCTGGATGAGGACGTCGAAGTCGCTCATCGTCAGCCCGTGCTCGGCCTCGAGGCGCGCCGAAAGCTCACGCGTCAGCGCTGCGTGAGCCCGTAGGAACCGCACCCACGCGACCTGGGTGGCGTCCGAAACTTCTTGTGTGGTCAATACTTGACTAGGCAATCTTTTCTCGCTATGATCCTTGCGACCTCAAGTATACGTCAGGAGAAACCCCATGTCCACCATCGCCACCACACCGATCCTTGCACCGGCCGGCAGCTGGAACGCCGATCCGGTCCACTCACACGTCTCGTTCGAGATCGCGTACGCCGGCACGAACACGTTCCGCGGCGGCTTCCACGAATACACGGCCACGCTCGCCGACGGCGTCCTCGAAGGCTCGGCCAAGGTCGCCAGCGTCGACGTCAAGGACGAGCAGCTGAACGGCCATCTCCTCACCCCGGACTTCTTCGACGCCGAGCGGTTCCCGGAGATCTCCTTCCGGACGAGCGACCTCGAGCACGGCGAGCTGACGATCAAGGGCGTCACGCGCCCGGTCGCGATCTCGGCCACCGTCTCCGAGCCGAACGTCGATCCGTTCGGCCGCGAGCGCGTCGGAATCACCCTCGAGGCGACGGTCGACCGCAACGAGTTCGGCGTCAGCTGGAACGCGCCGAACCAGGGCGGCGGCAACTACCTCGGCGACGACGTCACGATCAAGGCCGATCTCGCGCTCACCAGGACGGAGAGCTGACGATGCGGATCCTCGCGGTCTCCGGCAGCCTGCGGGAGGGCTCGTTCAACACGAGCCTCCTGCGGGCAGCGGTCGAAGCCGCGCCCGACGGCGTCGAGCTCGAGCTGTGGGAAGGTCTCGCCGACCTGCCGCTCTACGACGAGGACCTCGAGGCGGACGCGCCCGAGTCGGTGCGCCGCCTGCGCGAGGACTGGGCGGCCGCGGACGCGATCCTCTTCTCCACCCCCGAGTACAACGGCTCCGTCCCGGGCGGTCTCAAGAACGCGGTCGACTGGGCATCCCGGCCGAAGCTCGAAGGCGTGCTGCGCAACAAGCCGGTCGCGGTCGTCGGAGCGAGCACCGGCCAGTTCGGCGCCCTCTGGGCGCAGCAGGACCTGAAGCGGATCCTCGGCATCGCGGGCGCCCGCGTCGTCGGGACGGAGATCCCGGTCTCGCGTGCGCACGAGCGGGTCGACGACGAGGGCCGGCTCCTCGACGGAGAGGTCTTCGAGCAGCTGCGGCTGCACCTGACGACGCTCGCCTCGGAAGCCGTCGCGGCCCCCGAGCGCATCGCCGCCTGAACATGCGAGGGGCCGCTTCCGCGGCCCCTCGTCACAGTAACCAGCGCGTAGTGGCAGAGGCGCCTTCCTGCTCCGGCCCCGGTAGTTGGGCCGGGCGGCGCGGAACGCGATGTCCCCCACGCTGGCTAGGCGGTTCCCCGTAGGTCCGGGGACGGCACCTCTACCCGCTGGTACCTCCACTGCCCGTACTGTCTGAAATCACTCTCGGACCACCTCCTTTCCGCGGTACCTGCAAGATACCGAAGGACGGGGTCAGCGCAAGACGACCGTCAGCTCGAGCCCGCGGTCGAGGGGCACGGTGACGCTCAGGAGAGTCGGGTCGGCCTGCCGGGCGGCGGAGTAGCTCGCCAGCGGGTCGGGATGCGAGAGGACGTTGTCGGCCACGACGAGCGCACCCGGCTCGAGGCGTTCCCGCGCGAGCCGGAAGAGCTCCTCGTAGTCGTCCTTCTCGGCATCGAGGAAGACCACGTCGAAAACGTCGTCGATCTGCGGCAGCTGCTCGAAGGCGTCGCCGGCGCGCAGCTCGGCCCAGTCCGACAGGCCGGCGTCCTCGACGTTGCGGCGCCAGGCCTCGACCTTCGCCGGGTCGTGCTCGAGCGACAGGACGCGTCCGCCGAGATTGCGCACTCCCGCGGCGAGCCAGATCGAGGAATAGCCGCGCGAGCCTCCGAGCTCGAGCACCTCGCAGTCGGTCTGCGGGGCGACGAGCGAGAAGAGGAAGCGGCCGGTCGTCGGCTCGACCTGCCGGGCGCGCTCCTCGGGCGGCAGCCCGCGCTCGCGCTCGGAGGCGTCCTCGGCCTCGAGCCGCTCGAGCACGGCGCGCACACGGTCGTCCAGCACGCTGTCGAGCCTATCCTTCGCCCGGTGCGCGCCGAGCTGACGATCGAGATCGCGCGGACGCCCGAGGACGTCTTCGCCTACCTGACCGACGTCTCGAACCTGCCCGCCTGGCAGGCGGGGGTGAAGAGCGCGACGCGCCGCGACGGACGCATCGAGGAGTCGCGCTCGCTGCTCGGTCGCGAGCTCGACACGACCCTCGAGATCGTGGACGAGGCGTCGCCGCGCCTCTTCACGTTGCGCGCGCTCGACGGTCCGGTCCGGTTCACCGTGCGGCACGAGCTCGAAGCAGCCGGCGGAGGGACGCGGCTGACCGTCACGGCCGAGGGCGAGGTTCCCGGCTTCGCGGCCGGCCTCCTCGCGCGCGGCGCCGAGCGGCAGTTCCGCAAGGATTTCGAGCGGCTGAAGCAGATCCTCGAGCGCTAGAGCACGGCCTGCCGCTCGGCTTCGACCGCGTCCCGCACCCAGCAGTCGGCGCGGTGGCCGTTCACGATCCCGCAGGCCTCCATGGACGAGTAGACGGTCGTCGGACCGACGAACCGGAAGCCGGCGGCGCGTAGCCGCTTCGACAGCTCCTTGCCGTCCGCCCGGTCGCGGTACTCCCAGAGAAGCCGATCGAGCGGGGTTCCGGCCTCGCGCAGCTCGAGGGTCGCGCGCGCGTTCGCGATCGCAGCCTCGATCTTGCCGCGGTGGCGGACGATTCCCGCGTCGCCGAGCAGCCGCTCGACGTCCCGCTCGCCGAAGCGCGCGACCTGCTCGGGGTCGAAGCCGGCGAAGGCGGAACGGAACGCCTCGCGCTTGCGAAGGATCGTGATCCACGCGAGCCCTGCCTGAAATCCCTCGAGGCAGAGTCGCTCGTAGAGCCCCCGCTCGCCGCGCACCGGCCGTCCCCACTCGTCGTCGTGGTACGCGATGTACGCCGGGTCGGTCGTCGGCCAACAGCGGATCGGCTGGGTCGTCTCAGCTGACATGCGCGCAGTCTCGCTGACGAATCCCTCGGAAACAGCGGAAGTCGCCCTCGCCTCACGGTTGCCGTCCGACCAGGTTTCTTGTATTCGTGGGCGAGTCGTCGGGGAAGGTCAGTCGGGGAAAGGGGAAACGGGCCGTTGTCGGCCGATGAACGCCTCAAGGGGCGCGGGCGCGCAATCTGGACAGCCGCACGCCGCGTCGCGCTCCCGCTCGTACCGTTGCTCCTCGGCGTGACCGCGACGTTGCTGCTCGCGAACTCCGGGACGGTGCAACTGCCGCGCATCGGCGCACCCGGCTCACGCTCGAGCCTGCCGCCGGCGCAGAAGGTGGTCGTGCAGGCGGGCTCGACGCGCCCGCACGGCGCGCGGCACAGGACGGCGCCGAAGACCTCGAAGCGAGCGGTCCGGATCAGTGCGTCGGCCGCTACCCAGCACCCCCCCGCCGTTCGCACGACGACGAAGCCGACCGGCCGCTCGGTGCCCAAGTCGCACTCGGGCGGCCACAGCCACCACTCCCCTCCGTCGAGCATCGGCGGGACAACGAGCGGCGGCGGAGGCTCGCAGCAGCCGCCGCCCACCACGACACCCACGACGCCTACCCCGCCGCCGACCACGACGCCTACCCCGCCCACCACGACGACCACGGGGCCGAGCGCACCGCCGCCGACGTCGGTGTCGACCGCCGACGAGCAGACCTGTTCGAGCAACGCCGGCTTCCCGCCGGGCCGGGCGATCGGGCGCCGGAGTCATACACCTCCCGGACGGGCGGTCGGACACGGGAACCACGTCGCGCCGGGCCAGGCCTGCAAGCACGCCACGGCGGGGCAAGCCCCCAAGGCTCCGCCCGCCCACGGCGACGATGGCGCCTCACACGGCCACGGCGGCGAGGACTCGCCGGGCAACGTCCCGCCCGGTCATGCGTACGGCCACGCAGGCGGGTCGCAGGGCCAGGGCAGCGGGCACGGCCAGGGCCAGGGTCAGGCGCACGGCCACGGCAACGCCCACGGTCACTGAGCTCGTGCGGAGTCGAGCCTCTGCGGTTGGTCTGGGGCTGCGGCTCCGGCTCATGCTCACGCTGGCCGCGGTCGCGATCTTCCCGATCGCGTGCGTCTCCTACGTGATCGTCCGGGACGAGGTCCGCAACGTGACCCGCTCCACCGACTTCGAGGTGCGCAACGCTGCGCTCGCGGCGCAAGGGAGGTTCGCCCGGCTCCTCGACGGACGCCAGCTGCGCGCAGTCGCGGCGGCCTCCTCGCCCGGGCTGCAACGCGCGATCCGCCGCCGCGACAACCGGCAGCTCGCTCGGTTCGCGCGCCGGCACGGTCTGCTGCTCGAGATCGGCGGCCGCACGTACGGGCAGCGACTAAGCAACGCGCTTCCCGCCCGCGCGCAGCTGGCCGGTGGGGACCGTGTGATCGGCTCGGTCGTGGCGCAGCTGCCCCTCGACCGGGCCACGTTGCGGCAGATGTCCGCCGGAGCCGCTTCGGACGTCCACGTCGTGCCCGTCGACCTGCGCGGCCCGACGCCCATACAGGAGAAACGCGGAGTCACGCTGCCGCTGGCGGGAACCACCGGCGTTCGCGCGTACATCCCGACCGGCGTCGAGGCGCACCGGAAGAACGCCGCCTACGTCCGCGTGATCGAGGCCGGGCTGCTCGGGCTCGTCGCGCTGATGCTGCTCGCGCTCGTTCTCGCACGGCCCCTGCTGCGCGCGTTCCGTTGGACGGAGGAGCAGGCGAGCGAGGCACGGATCGATTCGCTCACGGGCCTGGCGAACCGGCGCGCGCTCGAGGAGGTCCTCGCCGCGGAGATCTCGCGCGCCCAGCGCTTCGCGCACCAGCTCGCCGTCGTCGTGCTCGACCTCGACCGCTTCAAGGAGATCAACGACTCCTTCGGTCATGCCGCGGGTGACGTGATGCTGCGTGCGGTCAGCCAGCTCCTCAGCTCGCTCGCGCGCCAGGGCGACACCGTCGCGCGGTGGGGCGGCGAGGAGTTCGTGATCGTCCTGCCCGAGACCGACCTCGCCGGCGCCAGCCGCTTCGCCGAGCGTCTGCGGCGCACGATCGAGGCGCAGGCGGTGGGAGAGATGCAGACGAGCACGAGCTGCGGCGTCGCGACGATGCTCCCGGAGGACACCGTGGACGACCTGCTCCGGGCCGCCGACCAGGCGCTCTACCAGGCGAAATCGAACGGCCGCAACAGGACCGAGAGCGCCGTCCGCGGTCCGCATCCGGCCGCAGCCTGAGTTTCCCGAACGCCGCTGCCGGACAGCGGAGTCGCGTGGGGATCCTGTCGCACAGCCACGTCGGCGCGAAGCCCCATCGACTGCTGCTCCTGACCGCGCTCGCCGCGGCGCTCTACCTGGCGGGCGGAATCGGGATGGCCTACGTCGCGGGCTTCAGCCGGGTGTGGCACACGGTGCAGCACCCGTCATGGCCGTGGCTGGCCGCCGCGCTGGGTGGAGTCGCCCTGGCGTTCGTCGGCTACTACTTCGGCTACCGCGGCATCGGGAAGATCGAAGGCGGGCCCGACGATCTGAGCCACGCCGACCGGCTCGCCGTCGTGGCCGCGGGCTTCGGCGGGTTCCTCGCACACGGCGGCGCAGGGATCGACAGCGCGGTCATGCGCGCCGCCGGCGGATCCAAGCGCGAGGCGAAGGTGCGCGTGACGCTGCTCGGCGGACTCGAGCATCTGGTTCTCGCCATCCCATGCAGCCTCGCGGCGATGGTTCTCCTCGTCGAGGGCGTCTGGAAGCCGCCGCTCGACTTCCTCATCCCGTGGGCCGTCGGGCCCGCGGCCGGCTTCGGCATCGCGCTGTGGGCGGCGGAGCGGTACCGCGAGCGTCTGCGCAACCGCGGCGGCTGGCGCGGGCGGCTCTCGGTGGTACTCGACGCCACGCACCTGATCGGCGCGATGTTCCGGCACCCCGGCCTGTACGCGGGAGCGATCTCGGGGATGCTCCTCTACTGGCTCGCCGACATGTGGGGGCTGTGGGCGGCGATCGCCGCGTTCGGGTTTCGGCTGAACGGCGCCACCGCGATGGTCGCCTTCGGCACGGCGATGATCGTCACGCGCCGCACCGGACCGCTCGGGGGCGCCGGCCTCCTCGGCGTCGCCCTCGCCGCGACGCTCTGGTACAGCGGCGCGCCGTGGCCGGCCGCCGTGCTCGGCACTTTCACCTATCGCTTCTTCGCCCTCTGGCCGCCGCAGCCGCTCTCGTTCCTGCTGCTGCCGCGCCTGCGCCGGCTGCTCGAGAGCTCGGGCGACAGCGACGCGCCGACCTCGGCCGAGGCGGATGCGGGCGAGCGGACGGACGAGCCGGCGCTGCAGCGCTAGGGCAGCTCGACGACGACCGCGCCGCCCACGACGCGCACGGGATACGTCGGCACCGGCTCGGTCGCCGGCAGAGAGCGGGGCACGCCGGTCGCGAGATCGAAGGCGGAGCCGTGGCGCGGGCAGATCACGCGGCACAGGTCCTCGTCCCAGTCGCCCTCGCAGAGCGGCCCGTCGTCGTGCGAGCAGCGGTCCTCGATCGCGTACAGCTCGCCGCCGCAGTTGTAGACGCCGACGAAAAGGCTTCCGTGGCGCAGGATCTTCGACGAGCCGGGCGGGAACTCGTCCGCCGCGGCGACCTCGACGTCCGGCACTAAGTCAGTTCCAGGTCGTCGAAGCCGGCGAGGCCGTCGGGGAGCGGCGTCCCCTTCGCCTTGTGGAGCGCGACCTTCAGCGTCGTGAGTCCGAGCATCGCGCACTTGAGACGCACCGGCGTGAGCGGCACGCCGATCTCCGCGAGCAGCTCGTCCTTGTCGAGCGTCGCGACCTGGTCGGCAGTGCGGCCCTTCGCCATCTCCATCAGCATCGAGGTCGCGGCCTGCGAGATCGCGCAGCCGCGGCCCGAGAACTTCACGTCGTCGATCGTCTCGCCGTCCTCGCCGAAGGCGACGTAGATCGAGACCTCGTCGCCGCAGAGGGGGTTCTGACCCTCGGCCTCCGCGTCGGCGTGCTCGATCGTCCCGTGCCCGCGCGGGTTCTTGTAGTGGTCGAGGATGACCTCGCGGTACAGGCTCTCGAGGGCGGGATCGGACACGGCTACCCGAACACCTTACGGACGGCGTGGAGGCCGTCGACGAGCTGGTCGATCTCCTCGGGGATCGTGTAGAGGTAGAAGCTCGCGCGGTTCGTGGCCGCGACGCCGAGCTTCTGCATCAGCGGCTGGCAGCAGTGATGGCCGGCGCGGATCGCGACGCCCTGCAGGTCGAGGATCTGCGCGACGTCGTGCGGGTGGATGTCGCCGAGGTTGAAGGAGACGATCCCCGCGCGCCGGTCCGCGGGCGGGCCGTACAGCTTGATCTCCGGCACCCCGGCCAGGCGCTCGAGCGCGTACGCCGCGAGCTCGTGCTCGTGCGCCTCGATCGCGTCGAGACCGACCGCGTCGAGATAGTCGATCGCCGCGCCGAGCCCGACGGCCTCGGCCATCGGAGCCGTGCCCGCCTCGAACTTGTGCGGCAGCTCGCCCCACGTCGTCTTCTCGAGGCGCACCGAGTTGATCATGTGGCCGCCGGTGAGGAACGGATCCATCGCGAGCAGCAGGTCGGCGCGCCCCCACAGCGCGCTCGCGCCGCTCGGCCCGCACATCTTGTGGCCCGAGATCGCGAGGAAGTCGATGCCGAGCGCCTGCACGTCGACCTTCGTGTGCGGCGCGCCCTGGGCGGCGTCGCAGACGTAGATCGCGCCCTGCGCATGCGCCCACTCCGCGAGCTTCGCGACGGGGTTGATCGTGCCGAGCGAGTTCGAGACGAGGTTCGTCGCGACGACCTTGACGCGGCCGTCGTGGGCGAACCTGTCGAGGACCGAGAGGTCGAGCTCGCCCTGCTCGTCGAGCGGGATCATCCGCACCTCGGCGCCCGTCTTGCCGGCGATGAACTGCCACGGCACGAAGTTCGAGTGATGCTCGAGCTCGGTCACGACGACGAGGTCGCCTGGGCCGAGGTTCGACAGGCCCCAGGCGTAGGCGACGAGGTTGATCCCCTCCGTCGCGTTGCGGACGAAGATGATCTCGCGCACGTCGGGCGCGTTGAGGAACGCGCGGACGCGTTCCCGCGCGTGCTCGAGTGCCTCGGTCGCCCGCTCCGCGAGCACGTAGACGCCGCGATGGACGTTCGCGTACGACGTCTCGTAGAACTCCGTCATCGCGTCGAGCACCTGCCGCGGCTTCTGCGAGCTCGCCGCCGAGTCGAGGAAGGCGAGCGGCTTGCCGTGGATCTCCTGCGCGAAGATCGGGAAGTCCGCACGCAGCGTGCGTGCATCGAGCTTGGCCACGGCCTTCACAGCCACGGATTCATCGTAACGACGCCGTCCCGGGCTGGACTTCTCATTGCTCTGAGGGACGGGCGAAGGCGGCGTTCTCCCAGATCAGCCCCTGCCGCTCCCGCCGCTCGAGGGCGAGTCCTTCTTCGGCGGCGGCCGCGGCGATCGCGGTGAAGGGGTGGACGAAGGCACGGAAGCTCGAGCCGCCGAGCCGCAGCATGAGGTTGATCCCGCGGATCCCGGCGCGCGTCCACGGCCGTTCCTGGGGATACGTCAGGAGCAGCCGCCGCCGGGCGCACCCGGCCGCGGCGCCGACGAGGCGGTCGACGTCCGGATAGCAGCAGACGACGCGGTGCATGACGACGACGTCGTGCTGGTCGACCCGCTCTGCGACGAAGTCGGCCACGCGGCGGTCGACGCGCTCGCTCAGCCCGCGCTCGGCGAGGAGCGCCGCCGCCTCTGTCTCGTACTCGCCCGAGAGCTCGACGTTCGTCGCGCGGTCCGCCCCGGCGGCCAGCAGATCGAGCTCGATCGCCCCGACGCCGCCGCCGACCTCGAGCACGGTCGATCCGGACACGTCCCCGGCAAGCTCGACGAGGGCGCGCGAGGTCCGGCCGAGCCCGCGCTTGCGATAGCGGCGAGCGTCGAGCCTCGCCTGCCTCGCGCCGAAGACGCGCTCGTATGCCCGCGGCTGACAGCAGCCCGACACGGCTGCGATCGTACTCCGGCTATCGTCGGCCGCCGGTGACACCGGCGTAGGCTCGACGGAGCCGGAAAGGAGCGAGGTGCCGGCTTTGCCGCCGCCGGAGCGGGATGACTGACTACGTCTACACGATGTACCGGGCCGACAAGTTCTACGGCCCGGACCGGCAGGTGCTGGCGAACATCTCGCTCTCGTTCCTGCCCGGAGCCAAGATCGGCGTGCTCGGCCCGAACGGCGCCGGCAAGTCGACACTCCTCCGGATCATGGCAGGCAGGGACGAGCCGTCGTCCGGCGTCGCCGAGCTCGCGCCCGGAGCGACCGTGGGGCTGCTCGAGCAGGAGCCCGAGCTCGACTCGGCCAAGGACGTGCGCGGCAACGTCGAGGACGGCGTCCGCCCGCTCCGCGACCTGCTCGACCGCTTCAACGAGATCAGCGCCGCCTTCGCCGAGCCGGACGCGGACTTCGACACGCTCCTCGCCGAGCAGGCGAAGGTGCAGGATGCGATCGACCGGCTCGACCTCTGGCAGCTCGACGACAAGCTCGACCACGCGATGGACGCGCTCCGCCTCCCCGAGGGGGACCGCGACGTCGACACGCTCTCGGGCGGCGAGCGGCGCCGGGTCGCGCTCTGCCGGCTGCTCCTCTCCTCACCCGACCTGCTCCTGCTCGACGAGCCGACGAACCACCTCGACGCCGAGTCGGTGCTCTGGCTCGAACGCTTCCTCGCCGACTACAAGGGCACCGTCGTGGCTGTGACGCACGATCGCTACTTCCTCGACAACGTCGCGGGCTGGATCCTCGAGCTCGACCGCGGCCGCGGCATCCCGTTCCAGGGCAACTACTCCTCGTGGCTCGAGCAGAAGCAGGAGCGGCTCGCGCACGAGGAGAAGACCGAATCTGCGCGCCGGCGCACGCTCGCGCGGGAGCTCGAGTGGGTGCAGTCGAGCCCACGCGCCCGCCACGCGAAGGCGAAGGCGCGGCTCGGTGCGTACGAGCGGCTCCTCGCCGAGGAGCAGAACGTCAAGCTTGAGCGCGTCGAGATCCACATCCCACCCGGTCCGCGCCTCGGCGACGGCGTGATCGAGGCCGACGGCGTGCGCAAGGGCTTTGCCGACAGGCTCCTCGTAGACGACCTCACGTTCTCCCTGCCGCCGGCCGGCATCGTCGGCGTCGTCGGCCCGAACGGCGCCGGTAAGACGACGCTGTTCCGGATGATCGCGGGCGAGGAGCAGCCCGACGACGGGACGCTCCGCATCGGCGACACCGTCGAGCTCGCCTACGTCGACCAGTCGCGCGGCGACCTCGACCCGGCGAACACGGTCTGGAAGGAGATCTCCGGCAACCACGACACGATCGCGCTCGGCAGGCGCGAGGTGAACTCGCGCCGGTACGTCTCGTGGTTCAACTTCAAGGGCTCGGATCAGCAGAAGCGCGTCTCCGACCTCTCGGGGGGCGAGCGGAACCGCGTGCACCTCGCGAAGCTCCTGCGCTCGGGCGGCAACGTCCTCCTGCTCGACGAGCCGACGAACGACCTCGACGTCGACACGCTGCGCGCGCTCGAGGAGGCGCTGCTCGAGTTCGCCGGCTGCGCCGTCGTGATCACGCACGACCGCTGGTTCCTCGACCG
>DATEHY010000090.1:0-7603 GCA_035279325.1 Gaiellaceae bacterium | reverse complement strand
CGGCGACTCGGAGCTCGGCGACCTGTTCGCCGACGAGTCGTCGGTCGATCCCGCCGAGGAGGCCGTCGAGTCGGTCCGCCGGCAGCGCGTGCAGCGCGCCGTCGCGGACCTGCCCGAGCGCCAGCGCCGCATCATCGAGCTTCGCTTCGGCTTCGAGTCCGAGCCGGC
Source organism: Gaiellaceae bacterium (assembly GCA_035279325.1). Classification (GTDB taxonomy): domain Bacteria; phylum Actinomycetota; class Thermoleophilia; order Gaiellales; family Gaiellaceae; genus Palsa-739. The sequence continues at coordinate 7,435 of DATEHY010000090.1, read as the reverse complement.
CTCGCTCGAGACGATCGGCAAGGAGCTCGGCCTGACGCGGGAGCGCGTCCGCCAGCTCGAGAGCGACGCCCTCGCACGGCTCCAGCTCGCGCTCGGCGACGAGCTCGTCTTCGCCGCCTAGGCGACAGAGGTCTGAGAAGCGCGAGGAAGGGCCGGGAGCGATCCTGGCCCTTCCTCTGCAAGCACGTCACAGAGGACCTCCACGACCCGCGGATCGAACTGCGTGGCCGCGCAGCGGCGAAGCTCGGCGACCGCCTGCTCGGGCGTGCGCGCCTCGCGATACGGCCGTTCGCTCGTGATGGCCGAGTAGGCGTCGCAGGCCGCGATGACTCGCGCCGCGAGCGGGATCGCCTCACCGGCGAGCCCGTCGGGGTAGCCGCTGCCGTCCCAGTTCTCGTGTGTCGAGCGCACGACCGTTCCGACCGGGCGCAACGCCGGCGCCGCGCCGAGGATCCGCTGTCCGATCAGCGTGTGCGAGCGGATGAAGCTCCACTCGGTCGCATCGAGCGCGCCGGCCTTCCGCAGCACGACGTCCGGAATCGCGAGCTTGCCGACATCGTGCAATTCCGCAGCGAGACGCAGCTCCTCGAGCTCGTCCACGCCGAACGCCAATCGCTCGCCGACGCGCACGGCGAGCGTGGAGACGTCGGCGACGTGGGCGCGAAGCTCCGGCTCGCGCTCGGCGAGTGTGCGTAGCAGGGGCTCGTGCGCCGTGCCGCGCCTCACCGCGAGCTCCTTGTGCGCATACAGCCGCTCGTCGGCGACGCTCAGCGCATTGGAGACCGTCGACGCCTCGGCCGGGATCACGGCGGCGCCGTAGGCGCTCGTCACGGTGAACCCGTCGCCGCTCGCGGACAGCGCCTTCGCGACGCGGCGCAGCTCGGGCTCCGACGCCGGCAGCAATGCACAGAACTCGTCGCCGCCCATCCTGTACGCCTCTCCCGACGGCGCCACGGCCGCGGCGAGCTTCGCGGCGAGGCGGCCGAGCAGAGCGTCCCCGGCCGGATGGCCGAAGGTGTCGTTGTACGTCTTGAAGCCGTTGAGGTCGAAGAGCGCGAGCATCCGCGGCTCGCCGTCCTCTCGTGCGAGCTCGGCCTCGAGATCGAGGAGGAGCTTGCGCCGGTTGGCCAGCCCCGTCAGCGCATCGGTCAGCGCCTCGCGGCGGCTCGCGTCGAGGAGCTGCGTGTTCTCGCGGAAGGTCAGCGCCGTCCGGCCGAGGACGAGCATCATCGTCGCGCTCGCGAGGGCGAGAGCGAACGCGTGGACCTCCGTGACCGACGCCGCGAGCATCACGCCGGCCGCCGCCAAGCCGCACACGATCGGCGTGCCGAGCAACGCTCGATCCCGCAGCTGGACGCGAGGCGCTCGGCCGGGTCGCTGCCAGGCCGCGAGGGCGAGGAGTACGAGCGAGACGGGCCAGACGAGGTCGAGATACGTGCCCTCGACATAGCTCCCGACCGCGGTCTGGTACAGGTAGACCGCATCGCCGACCGTGTTGAGCAGCAGCCCGGCGGCGATCAGCGTCCAGGCGCGCCCCGGCTGCCAGCGCGTGACCGAGAACACGAAGACGATCAGCGCGAGCAGCAGCACGTCGCCGATCGGATAGGCGATGTTCGTCAGCACGACGAGCCGGCTTCCGCGCGTGGAGTTGACGACCACCTGGACGAGCACGGACGAGGCGACCGCGCCCGCCGCCGTGGCCGCCAGGAACCCGTCGAGCCAGAGGCTCGCGCTGAACGTCGAAACACGCCTCCGGAGCAGCAGCGCGATCCCGATGTAGAGCAGCGGGTAGAACGCGAGGTAGCCGACGTCGGCGGCGGACGGGAACGGCGGCTTGCCGCTGTACCAGAAGTCGTAGAGGACGTCGCCCGCGGTGGTGGCCAGGAGCGCGGCTCCGATGCAGAGCCAGGCCGACCGTTCGGCGCGGACGAACCCCGCGCGCGCGAGGCAGCCGAACGCCGCGAGCAGCTCGAGACCTTCGTAGAGCCACGTCTCGTAGAGCCGTGACCCGCCGATCGAGACCCGACCGAGGTAGTGCAGCCCGAGCAGACCCAGGCCGATCAAGAGGATCGTGTGCCAGAGCCGGAGCACCGCCGGACCACGCGTATGAGCAGGCGCAGCTTCCATGAACGCTGCCCGACATATCGACAGGTTCGGAAGTCCGCTTTACAGCGCCGACCTACCGCCTAGACGACGGCGGCGGGAGCTCCGAGCTCGCCGCGCAGCCGGATCAGCAGCGCTTCGAGCGCGAGCGGCGTCGAGACCTGCAGCTCCTCCGCCTCGCGCCAGGCGGCGCGGACGAGCTCACACGCCTCCTCGGCGGCATGGATGCGCTCGAGGGTCGCGTCGCGGCGCAGCTCCTCGAGCCGGTCGACGTGGACGGCCGCCGTCTCGGCGCCGGCGGCGACCACGACGAGGTCGCGGTACCACGTCTCGAGCTCCTCGAGCAGCGCCAGCAGCTCCTCGCGCTCGGCCCCGCGCTGGGCCCGACGCACCCGCTGCTCGGCTTCCCGGCCCGTGAGCTCGAGCGACTCGACCTGCACCTCGGCCGCCTCCTTCGCCTCCGCACCACGCTCGGCGATGCCGGCGAGAAGCGCCTCCGTTCCGTCCGCGGGCTCGAACGCGGGATCGCTGTAGACGGCACGCGCGACGCCGAGCAGCGTCTCGCGGCGGCGCGCCGCTGCCGGGTCGAGAAGCTGGAGCGCGCGGCCGAGGCGGCCTCCCGCAACGCGGGCGAGCGCCGTGACCTGCTCCTCGGCGAGCTCGGGTGCGCGCTCGCGGACGGCCTGCCGCACCGCCGGCTCGGACAGCCTCCCGAAGGGGACGAGCTGGCAGCGGGAGCGAATGGTCTCGGGCAAGGGGCCGAGCCGCTCGGCGACGAGGACGACGACCGCGTACGGCGGCGGCTCCTCGAGATCCTTGAGGAGCGCGTCGGCGGCGTCCTCGTTCAGCGAGTCGGCGCCGAACACGAGGTAGACGCGGCGCTCCGCCTCGAACGGGCGCATGTGCAGGTCTCGGCGCAGCTCGCGCACGTCGTCGATGCGGATCTGCTCGCCGAGCGGCTCGAGGACGTACAGGTCGGGATGGCTGCCGCGCTCGACCCGCGCGTGGTCGCCGAGCAGCTCCGCCGCGAACCGCCGCGCGAGCTCTCGCTTGCCGACCCCGGCCGGGCCGTGGAAGAGGTAGGCATGCGCCGGGCCTTCCTGCAGCGCCGCGGCGAGCAGCCGCTTGGCCTCGTGCTGCTCAGGAACGGTCTCGAAGCCGCTCATGCACCTCCTTCGCGATCGCCTCGGGCTCCCCGCTGGCGTCGATCGTGACGATTCTCTCGGGAAAGCGCTCCGCCAGCTCGCGATAGGCGGCGTCGACCTTGGCCTGCAGCGCCGTCCCCTCGCGCTCGAGCCGGTCGGGGTCGACGTGGCGTCCCGTCGCGACGCCCGGATCGACGAGGAGCACGAAGGTCACGTCCGGCAACAGCTCTCCGGTCACCGCGAGGTTGAGCCGCAGGACGGCGTCGACGCCGAGCCCGCGCGCGATCCCCTGGTAGGCGAGCGACGAGTCGACGTAGCGGTCGCAGATCACGTCGGCGCCGCGCTCCAGCGCGGGCCGGATCACCTCCTCGACGTGCTCGGCACGCGACGCCGCGAAGAGCGCCGCCTCCGCCCACGCACCCATGAGCGGCCCGTCGAGGACGACCGAGCGCACCGCCTCGCCGAGCTCGGTGCCGCCGGGCTCGCGCGTCAGGACGACGTCGCGGCCCTCGGCCGCGAGCGCCGCGCGCAGGAGCTCGGCCTGCGTCGACTTCCCCGAGCCGTCGGCTCCCTCGAAGGTGACGAACACGAGCCGCCACGATACGCCGCCCGCCCGAAGGAGGAGGAGCACCCGCGACCAGCGCGAACCGAGACGGTCCGTGGAGCACGTCCAGCCGATCGATCGCTCGTTCTCGTCGCGTCCGACGACGTTCGCCCTCGCGATGCTCCTCGCCGTGGCGCTCATGGTGGTCGGAGCGCTCGTGCTGCTGTTCCAGGCGACCGGGACGCGCTCGGCCTCGGCCCGGCCGAATCCCGCGTCGAAGGCACGGGCGGCCACGCCGCCGTCGCAGCCGCTGCCGCCGCTTCGTCCGCGGTCCCGGACCGCGGTCGCCGTCCTGAACGGGAACGGGGTCTCGGGCGCGGCCGGCGCCGAGGCCACGGCGATTCTCGCGCGCGGGTATGCCCACGCCATTCCCGGCGACGCACCGACCAGCGACTACGCCCGCTCGCTCGTGCTCTTCCGGCCGGGCTGGCAGAGGGAGGCGGAGCGGCTCGCACGAGACGTCGGGATCAGTGTCGTCGCGCCGCTGGACGGCCGGCTTGCGCCCGCATACGCGCACGTACCCCTCGCTCTGATCCTCGGCGCGAACTAGTCGCGGACGCGACGTTCCGTTCCGTCCGGTGCGGGGTCTACGGTCCCGTTCCCCGTCGGCGGGCTCGCGTGCCGACGGTGCGGTCGAGAGGCAGTCCGAGACTAGAGTTCCAGGAGGGGAAGATGGCAAGCGTCGAGCACGTTCAGGGCAGCGAAACGGCGGCCGAAGAGGTCGTCAACACGGTCGTCGAGGAGGGCGCCCGGCTCGGCGTGAAGCGCTTCTTCACGATCCCCGGCCGCGATCCGTTCGACGAGATCGAGTGGGAGACGCGCGACGCGCTCATCCCCGGCCGCGACGGACCGGCCTTCGAGCAGCGCGGGGTGGAGTTCCCGAAGTTCTGGTCGCAGACGGCGACGAACATCGTCGCGCAGAAGTACTTCCGCGGGCGGCTCTCCTCGCCGGAGCGCGAGTCGAGCGTGAAGCAGATGATCGGCCGGGTGGTCGACACCGTCGTCGCCTGGGGCAAGGAAGGCGGCTACTTCGCCGACGCCGACGAGGCCGACACGTTCGAGGCCGAGCTGAAGGCGATCCTCGTCAACCAGTACGCCTCGTTCAACAGCCCGGTCTGGTTCAACGTCGGCTTCGAGGCTGCTCCGCAGTGCTCGGCGTGCTTCATCCTGTCCATCGAGGACTCGATGGAGGCCATCCTCGACTGGATTCGGCGCGAGGGAGTCATCTTCCGCGGCGGCTCCGGCTCGGGCGTCAACCTCTCCCGGCTGCGCTCGTCGAAGGAGCAGCTCTCGAAGGGCGGCTACGCGTCCGGCCCGGTCTCCTTCATGCGAGGCGCCGACGCCTCCGCCGGCACGATCAAGTCGGGCGGCAAGACGCGCCGCGCGGCGAAGATGGTCGTCCTAGACGTCGACCATCCCGACGTCGAGGAGTTCATCTGGTGCAAGGCCAAGGAGGAGCGCAAGGCGCGCGTCCTCGAGTCGGCGGGCTACGACATGTCGCTCGACTCGCCCGACTGGGCCTCGATCCAGTACCAGAACGCGAACAACTCCGTCCGCGTCAGCGACGCGTTCATGGAGGCCGCGACGAGGGGCGAGGAGTTCAACCTCGCGGCCCGCACCGACGGCACGGTGCTCGAGACGGTCGACGCGCGCGACCTGCTGCGCCAGATCGCGGCGGCCGCATGGGAATGCGCGGATCCCGGCGTCCAGTACGACACGACGATCAACTCGTGGCACACGCTCCCGAACACCGGCCGGATCAACGCCTCGAACCCGTGCTCGGAGTACATGTCGATCGACGACTCCGCGTGCAACCTCGCCTCGCTCAACCTGATGAAGTTCCGGCGCGAGGACGGCGAGCTCGATGTCGAGGCGTTCGAGCACGCGGTCGACGTCGTCTTCCTCGCGCAGGAGATCCTCGTCGGCTACTCGTCCTATCCGACGCCCGAGATCGGCCGCAACGCGAAGCGGTTCCGCCAGCTCGGGCTCGGCTACGCGAATCTCGGGGCGCTCCTGATGGCCCGCGGGCTCCCGTACGACTCCGACGAGGGCCGCGCGTACGCGGCGGCGATCACCGGCCTCATGACCGGCCGCGCCTACCGCAAGTCGGCGGAGATCGCCGCGCGCATGGGGCCGTTCGACGGCTACCAGGTCAACCGGGCGCCGATGATCGGCGTGATCGCGAAGCACCGGGCGGCCGTCGGCAACATCGAGCATGCCGACTCGGTGCCGGCCGACCTGCTCGGCCACTGCCGCAAGGCGTGGGACGACGCGCTCGACCTCGGCGAGATCCACGGCTTCCGCAACGCGCAGGCCACGGTGCTGGCCCCGACCGGGACGATCAGCTTCATGATGGATTGCGACACGACCGGCGTCGAGCCCGACTTCTCGCTCGTGAAGTCGAAGAAGCTCGTCGGCGGCGGCGAGATCACGATCGTGAACAAGACCGTCCCGATGGCGCTCGAGCGGCTCGGCTACGCGCCGCGCGAGGTCGAGGAGACGGTCGCGTTCGTCGACGAGCGGAACGGCATGGTTGGAGCGCCGTACGTCAAGACCGAGCACTACCCGATCTTCGACTGTGCCGTGGGCGAGCGGGCCATCCACTATCTCGGCCACGTGAAGATGATGGGCGCCGTCCAGCCGTTCATCTCCGGGGCGATCTCGAAGACGGTGAACATGCCGGAGGAGGTCTCGGTCGAGGACGTGATGGATCTCTACGTCGATGCGTGGAAGCTCGGCGTGAAGGCGATCGCGATCTACCGCGACAACTGCAAGGTCGCCCAGCCGCTCTCGAGCTCCGGCAAGGACGGACAGACGGCGGTCGCGACCCCTCCGATCCAGGTGCACGAGCGCAAGCGCCTGCCGCTCGACCGCACCGAGGTCGGCCGCAAGTTCCAGGTCGGCGACCACGAGGGCTACATCCACGTCGGTCTCTACGACGACGGCAGCCCGGGCGACATCTTCGTCGACATCGCCAAGGACGGCACCACGATGGCGGGCCTGATGAATTCGCTCTGCCTCGCCGTCTCGATGGGCCTGCAGTACGGCGTGCCGCCCGAGGTCTACGTCTCGAAGCTCAGCCATATGCGCTTCGAGCCGAGCGGCCTGACGAACGACGCCGACATCCGCACGGCGAAGTCGATCGTCGACTACATCTTCCGCTGGTTCGGCAAGCGGTTCCTCACGCCCGAGCAGCAGGAGGAAGCCGGGATCCTGTCGCCCGAGGTGAAGGCGCGGATGGCCGAGCGGTACGCGAACGCGGATGCGGCCGCCACCACCGCCGAGCCGGCCGAGGCACCGCCTCCCGGTCAGACGGCGCTCTTCAACTCGTGGGAGGACGCCGTCGAGTGCGCCCGCTGCGGCGGCCGGATGGTTCGCACCGGCAGCTGCTACACGTGCCGCGACTGCGGCACGAACACCGGCTGCTCGTAGGAGGCAGGCGCTCCTCGTCGCTTGCGAAGGGCCGGCTCTGTCCGGCCCTTCGGCAGGGGGGCGGCGGCGAACTCCGAAGAGAGCTCGGTGAGCTCGGCACGGATCAGGGTCGGGGCGGCGGCGGCTCTCGCCGGCGCCCTCGTCGTCGGCG